>JBBQHU010000001.1:0-124367 GCA_038324265.1 Micropepsales bacterium
CTAAAGGGCAAGATCGTGGTTGTGATCTCCGGCGGACCCGCCGACATTTCCGGCGCCATCAAATCCAACGCCCGCTTCGACCGCAACAAGGCGCTGGCCAAGGCGGGTGCGCTGGGCATCATCAGCCTGGTGACGCCCAAGCAGGTCGAAATCCTGTGGGAACGCCAGAAGCTGCTAGCGCGTGGTCCCGGCATGTACATCGATGACGCCAAGCTGCGCGACAGCAAAGGCCCTTTCTTCAGCGCCACCTTCGACCCCTCACAGGCAGACATACTGTTCCAGGGCACCGGCCACAGCTTCGCCGAAATCAGTGCGCTGGCGGACGCGTCCGGCAAGGTGCCGGGCTTCGCCCTGTCCTTTCGATTGAAGGTCAGTGTGGCGGCAGCGCACAGCAAGCTGACCTCGCCCAACATCGTGGCCAAGCTGGAAGGCAGTGATCCGAAGCTGAAGATGGAATATGTCGGCGTTTCCACCCATCTCGATCATCTGGGCGTGGGCGCGGCGGTGAAGGGCGACACCATCTATAACGGCGCGATGGATGATGCCTCGGGCGTGGCAGCTGTGCTGGACATTGCCCACCGTCTGAAGGAGGGCCCGCGGCCCAAGCGCTCGATCTTGTTCCTGTTTTTCACGGCTGAAGAAAAGGGTCTTTTGGGGTCCAGCTATTACGCGCGCCGCCCGACGGTGCCCAAGGGCAGCATCGTAGCGGACCTGAACTTCGACATGCCGCTGCCGCTTTGGCTGCTGAAGACGGTCTACGCACCGGGCCAGGATGAATCCACCTTGGGCGCCGACATGAAGGTGGTGGCGGAGGCGCAGGGGCTCAGGACAGTTCCCGACCCCTTGCCCGACCGCAATGTCTTCATCCGCACCGACCAGTTCAGTTTTGTGCGTCAGGGCGTGCCGGCGCTGGTCTTCAAATTCGGCTTCGCCAAGGATACGCCGGAATTCGCCATAGAGCATGACTGGCGCGCCAACCGTTATCATTCCCCGTCCGATGACTTGGAGCAGCCCATGCTGAAGGACGAGGCGGTGAAGCTGGATGCACTGGTTGCCGGCATCGCCGCTCGCGTCGCCAATGCCGATGCGCGTCCCAGCTGGATGCCGGGCAGCGTGTTCAATGATTACGTCAAATAGAAAAGAAAAACCGCCGCGTCCTTTCGGACGCGGCGGCAGTTTTATAAGCATCCCTTATGCCGGGACGTTTCCTCTGTTCGGTTGCCTCTTTGTAATTAGAGGCGTGCGGCGCGCTGCACGATCTTGAAACGGGCCAGTTCGCGGCTGGCGGCGACATAGTCCGGTTTGATCGCCAAGGCCTGCTTATAGTCGCGATAGGCGGCCTTTATGTCACCGCTTTCCTCCGCGATCACGGCGCGACTGTAATAGGCGGCGTGCATATTTTCGGAGCCCAGCGCCATGCCCTGAGCCACATCGGCGCGAGCTTCGTCAAAGCGCTTCATGGCAATCAGCACGCCGGCGCGGCTGATATAGGCATCGCCAAGCTGCGGATCTGCCGCGATGGCGGCGTTATAATCTTCCAGCGCACCAGGGTTGTTGCCCAGGCGGGCCTTGATCACGCCGCGATTGCCCAGCAGTGCGGCGCGATGGTTCATCGCCGGGTCGCTGAGCGCGACATCGCAATAGGAAAGGCCGGTCTTGAGTTCGGCCTGGTCATTGGCAGCAGCCGAGCACTGGGCGGCAGCGTCGACATTGTAGATCATCTGCTTCACCTGGGGAGCGGCAGTCGCCGCGGTGGTCATCAGAGCAAGCACGGTGGGGGCAATAAGAAATTTCATTGGATACTCCCTGAACTGGATCGTCTAACCGCAACCCGTGAAGGAATCCTACACCCGTGCCGCGCCAGAGCAGCAACACAAATTGCGGTGCTCGGCCGAATTAATGCAGCAATGACGGGTATTTATACATGCCTCGCAATTAAGCAGCGCAGTTGCGAAGTAAGATTTTACATTCGCGATTGCGATACCTGCGTTCCATTGCATTCCTGATATTGCAACTGCGCGCTACCACTGGTGACCGCCCGCTGCGTTTCAATTTTTGTCTGGGCGCATGATCCACCAATGAAGGGCTTTGGGTATCCGCGAGGGGCCGCCCGATAAACCGGAAGTTCCACAATCCCGCCTGTCCTGTTCGCGCCGTTGAATGACGGCGCGTCAGCCGCGCTTGCTGGAAACGCCATTTCATTGGGATAAGCTGCCGACGGGTAACAAGGGCTAGGCATCTTTGATTTTCAACGATCCGGAAAGACTGAAATGAAGCGGCTTATGATGGCGTTGGCGGCTGTATTGTTCTGGAATACCGCTGCCATGGCAAAACCCATCAAGGTGATGATCCTGGATGGTGCCAGTGCGGCGGCTTATCACGACTGGAAACTGGGCACCCGAATTCTGAAACGGGAGCTGGAAGAAACCGGCCTGTTTGATGTGACGGTCGCAACCGTGCCGCCGGCCGATGGCGAGTTCTCCAACATCCATCCGGATTTCGCCCAATACCAGGTGGTGGTGTCCAATTATGATAGCCAGGACTGGCCTGCGGCACTGAAGTCCGAATTCGAAGCTTATATGAAAGCCGGCGGCGGGTTGGTGTCGGTGCATGGCGCGGACAATGCTTTTCCTGACTGGCCGGCCTTCAACGAGATGACGGGCATCGGCGGCTGGCGCAAGCGTGACGCCCCCGCCGGGCCGCGCTGGTACTTCAACAATGGTAAGCTGGAAGCCGACGCTGCACCCGGCCCGGCCGGGCTGCATGGCTTGCGCAAGCCTTTCCGGATAACGGTGCGCGCGCCCCAGCATCCCATCATGCGCGGGCTGCCGGCGGAATGGATGCATGCCACTGACGAGCTCTATGCCCGCCTGCGCGGCCCCGGAAAGAATATGACGGTGCTGGCCACAGCCTATGCCGACCCCGCCAATCGCGGCACCGGCTTTGACGAGCCCATGCTGCTGGCGCTGGCTTACGGCAAGGGCCGCATCTTCCACACCACATTGGGTCACGATGCCGTGGCGCTATCCTGTGTCGGTTTTATCACCACCTTCCAGCGCGGCACCGAATGGGCCGCGACCGGGAATGTGACGCAAAAAGTGCCTCGGACTTTCCCAACCGCAGACACGGTAAGCTATCGCGCCGACCTGGCGGCCATGGACCCCGATGTGGCCGCGGGCATTTTGACCACCTTGCCAAAGCCGCAGTAGGCTTCCCGCAAAACAGGGGAACGCCATGAAGATCATCTATGCTGCGGCTGCGCTTGCGCTGCTGACGTTGCCCATTATCGCTCAGACGGCGCATCCCGCCACCGAGGCGCCCGCCGATTGCAAGCCGTCCATGGGTCTGAACTTTGTTTGCGGCCTCGACCAGCCGGAAGATCTGCTGCAGATCGGTACCAGCAAATGGGTCGTCACATCCGGCATGGGCACTCACGGGGGCGTATTCCTGCTCGATACGGATGCCAAGTCGGCCAAGCGCCTGTTCACGGGTGAATTAAAGCCCGATGCCAGAATGTATCCAGGCTGCCCCGCCCCAGACGTAAGGCAGTTCGACACTCATGGCCTGGCGCTGCGGCCCACCAGGACAGCGGGGCTCTACACGCTCTATTCCGTCACCCACAACCCGTTCGAAAGCATCCATGTCTTCGCGCTGGACGCGCGCGGCACGGAGCCGACGGTCTCCTGGACGGGCTGCGTCAGGCTCCAGTCCGATTTCAAAACCAACAGCGTCACCGCCACCATCGACGGCACCATTCTGGCGGATGTGCAGATGAAAAACGGGGCAACCAGTGTGGATTTCATCAGCGGCAAGCCCACCGGGGGCGTCTTTGAATGGACCCTGGCTGCCAAGACTTGGCATCTGCTGCCCGGCACCGAGCTGGCCGGCAACAATGGCATCGAGATTTCGAAGAACGAGAAGGAATTCTTTGTTGCCGTGTCCGGCAGCCAGACGGTCGTGTTCTACAATCGCGCCGATACGTCCAAGCCCACGCGTCAGGTGAAAACACCGTGGTGGAACCTGGACAATATCCACTGGAGCGGTGATCGGTTGATTGCGGCCGGCATGATGTTCGATGAACCGGCCTGCGGTGGCACCCGTCTGCAGATCATCGAGCGTCACGGAAATCTGAACTGCCATCGCGGCTGGGTGGCGGGGCAGCTTGATCCCCAGACGCTGCAATGGACCATCCTGGCCTATGGCGAGCCAAATCCGGCATTTGGCGGCATCGCCACCGCGCTGGTGATCGACAAGACGCTGTGGATCAGCTCGTTCCAGATGGACCGGGCCGCCTACCGCACCTTACCTGGCGTCAATTAATCCCATTTTCGCCGCCAGCAGCAGAGCCTGGGTCATGGCTTCTGCGTTGGCCTTGCCCTGTCCGGTGATGTCGAACGCGGTGCCATGTGCAGGCGTAGTGATGGGCGCCGGCAACCCGCCCTGCACCGTGACGCCGCGCGAAAAGCCCATCAGCTTGATCGCGACCTGACCCTGGTCGTGATACATGGTGACAATGCTATCCAGCACGCCGGCCTGCGCCTTCAGGAAAATGGTGTCGGCGGGATAGGGGCCTTCAATCGGAAAGCCTTCCGCGTTCAGTTCACGCGCCGCCGGTTCGATGATGTCGATTTCCTCGCGCCCACACGTGCCGCCGTCGCCGCCATGCGGGTTCAGTGCCGCGATTCCCACGCGCGGATTGGCGAAGCCGGCCTTTTTCAGCGTTTCATAGGTCAGCCGCGCCGCCGCCTTGATGCGGTCCTTGGTGACATATTTGGGAATCTCCGCCAGCGGAATATGGCTGGAGATGCGCGAGGTCCACAGCGTGCCCAAAGTATTGAACTCGCAGAAATAATCTTTGACCCCGAACCAGTCGGCAAAGAAATGCAGCTCATCCTCGAAATGCATGCCGCCTTTCTTCATCGCCTGCTTGTTCAAGGGCGCAAAGCAAATGGCGTCGATATCGCCGCGCTGGAAAGCTTCAAGGCAGGCGGTGAGCGCCGCGCGCGCGCCCGCGCCAGCGGCCTGCGTGACCTGGGCGGGAATAACCGCCTTCTTCGCCACCGTTTCCACTTCCAGAAACAGTGGCGTGCCGTCGCCAAGGCGGGCCTGCTTCCAGTCATGGATCACCTGGATGGGCGTGGTGATGCCGGCCACGCGTTGCCCATCCTGCAGAACCCAGGCATCACCCACCACGACGATCTGGGCTGCCGTGACCGCCTCGGGGCGCGCCAGCAACTTAGCCACCAGCTCTGGGCCAATGCCGCTGGCATCGCCAAATGTCACCGCCACGACGGGTTTCATGTCACATTCGCCCACGCACGGCTTTTGGCGCTGGCTAGCTCGGCTTCCAGGATTTTCATCTGCCTCAGGCCGTCAGCCATCTGCGGATAGTCCGGCGTCAGTGACGCGTCCTTGATGGAGGCATAGAAGCGGCGAAACAGCTGCTTGAAGGTATCGGGATAGCCTTCGGCATGCCCGCCGGGATAGTCGGCAAAGTCGCGCGCCTCTTTGTTCAGAAGCGACGGATCCTTCATCAGCACTTGATTGGGGGCATCGCGGTGTCCCAGCCAAAGCTCATCCGGCGTTTCCTGCCGCCATGTGGCGCCGCCCCTGGTGCCGTAAATCTCAAGAACCAGTCCGTTCTTGCGCCCGGCCGAGACCTGGCTGGCCGTCATCGCGCCGCGCGTCTTGCCCATACGGAACAATGTCATGCCAAAGTCCTCGGTAATGATGGGCGCGTCCACGGTTTCGCCCGCCGTACCAAGCTTGCCGCTGAAGCTCTCGCCACCCGATTTCGGCTGCTTGCGCGTGGGCCAGAAGATCGCCAGGTCGCTGCACACTTCACTGACCCGCAGGCCCGTCACATGCTCGGCCATGTCAAAGAAATGTGATCCGATATCGGCCATCACCCGCGAGTCGCCACCGACCTTAGGATCAACGCGCCAGTTCCAGTCGGTCTCATACAGCATCCAGTCCTGGGAATAGGTGCCCTGGACCACCAGGATGTCGCCGAAGTCGCCGGCCTCACGCATGCGGCGCATTTGCTGCACCATGGGGTAATAGCGCAGATTGTGATTCACCGCACCGCGCAGGCCCTTTGCCGTCTGCAGCGCGACCAGCTCTTCGGCTTCCGGCACACTCATGGCCAGCGGTTTTTCGCACAGCACATGCTTGCCGGCCTCGAACGCGGCCTTTGCCATGGGGAAATGCTCGGCATTCGGCGTGGCGATATGCACGGCGTCGATGGACGGATCTCGGATCACGTCCTGCCAGTCGCCCGTGGCGTTCAGCACGTTATAGCCTTCTGCGGCGGTCTTTGCTTTATCAGCGGAGGTGGCAGCAATCTCCACCACATCCACATTCTCCACCCGGCGCAGCGCTTCCAGATGCACCCGGCCCATGAAGCCGGTGCCGATTACAGCGGTACGAATGCGGCTCATCACACCCACCAGGCCGCAGCGGGCTTTTCCTTGATGACCAACTGGCTCAGCAGCGCGGCCGCCTTGGCCAGCCCCTCGTCGGGCGACATCAGGCTGTCTTCATGCTCGATCGACAGCACATTGTCGTAGCCAAACATACGCAGCGTCGAAATGAATTCACTCCACCATTCCGCGCCGTGGCCATAGCCCACGGTGCGGAACATCCAGCTGCGGTTGCGCTCGTCGGTATAGGGCTTGGTGTCCAGAACCCCGGTCCGGGCCATGTTGGTGGAATAGAGCTGGGTATCCTTGGCATGGACGTAATGGATGGCGTCGCCCAATACCCGGATGGCATCAATCGGCTCAATGCCCTGCCAGAACAGGTGGCTCGGATCGAGATTGGCGCCCACCGATTTTCCGGCGATGGCGCGCAGCCGCAGCATGGTCTCAGGGTTATAGACGACAAATCCCGGATGCATCTCGATGGCGATCTTCACGCCATGATCGGCCACGAACTTGCCGCGCTCCACCCAATAGGGCGTGACGACTTCATTCCACTGCCATTCCAGGATTTCCAGGAAATCCGGCGGCCAGGGGCAGGTGACCCAGTTGGGAAATTTGGCATTGGCGCTGTCTCCGGGGCAGCCGGAAAACTCCACCACCGTATCCACGCCAAGCTTTTCGGCCAGCAGCACGGTTTTGCGACAAACCTCGGCATGCTTGGTGGCGACCGATTTGTCGGGATGCAGTGGATTGCCGTGGCACGACAGCGCCGAGATGGTCATGCCCGCATCGGCGATCTTGCTCTTGAAGTCGGCCAGCTTGCCGGCGTCATCCAGCAGGGACAGGTGCAAATGGGCGTCGCCGGGATAATTTCCGGTGCCGAATTCCACAGTGTCGATTCCAAGGCCCTTGAGCTTCTTGAGCACCGCGTCCAGCGGCAGCGCCGACAGCAAAGGCGTGAAACACCCGACTTTCATGACTTCCTCCTATGCCCCCTGGCGGGGCTTCGGGCGATATCAGACCATCACGCGCGCGCGCGCAACCGGCTTGTCGGCACGCGCAAAATCCGCTTTTCCCTGATTGCGGCGCGGGAACCACCGCCCCCGCTTGCGGCTTACCACCAGACAGTTCGGAGGTTTGTCCCGTGTCCCTTTTCAAGAAGAACGACGATCATGCAGGCAGCGGCATAGACAAGCCGGTACCCAAAGGCCTTGTCGAAAAGCTGACCGACAAGGTGAAGGCCGTCACCGCCCCGGCGGTGCCCCCGGCCGCGCTCCCGGAAAATCCCCCCACCTCATCTTAAGCCTATGATTAAAAATCGTATTTTCTGTTATGGCGGCGCCCAGTCGGGGCATAGTATGCGGACGCCCGTAGGAAATACGCCATGCGCCTGCTGTTTGTCGCCGCCACCTTCCTTTGCCTGGCCACCATGGCAAGGGCAGAAACCGGCTATGACCTGTGGCTGCGCTACACCCCCGTAGAAGCGCAGTACCGGTCCCAGTACGACGTCAGTTCTTTGGCGATGGGTGGGGCTTCGCTGACGCTGACCGCTGCGCGTGCGGAGCTGAATCGCGGCCTGTCGAAAATGCTAGGATCGGCACCCAAGGTTTCCGATGGTAGTACTGGGGATGAAGACGGCGCGTTACTCGTCGGCACGGCAAAGTCCTTGCATGCCATTGCCGATCTGAAGCTGCCTCTGGGACCGCTAGGCGCCGAGGGTTTCCTGATCCGCACTGTGATCCATGGCGGTCACAAGGCCACCGTGATCGCGGCCAATACCGATATCGGCGTGCTCTATGGTGTGTTCGCCTATCTGCGACGCATCCAGGCACGCGAGCCCATTATCGACATGGCCAGCGCGCCCAGCACCCAGCTTCGGGTTCTGAACCACTGGGATAATCTCGATGGTACCATTGAGCGCGGCTACGCCGGACAGTCCGTCTTCAACTGGCATGTGCTGCCCGGCTATATATCGCCTCGCATCACCGACTATGCCCGCGCCAATGCCAGCATCGGTATCAACGGCATGGTGCCGAACAATGTGAATGCCAACGCCGCCAGCCTGACGCCGGAATATATTGAGAAGACCAGGGCGCTGGCCGATGCACTGCGCCCCTTTGGCATCAAGCTGTATTTGTCGGTGCGCTGGAGCGCGCCCATCGAGATCAGCCATCTTGCGACCGCCGATCCGCTGGACCCTGCCGTAAAGGCCTGGTGGGCAGACAAGATCGCGGAGATCTACAGGTCCATTCCCGATTTTGGGGGCTTCCTGGTCAAGGCCAATTCGGAAGGCGAACCGGGCCCTCAGGATTATCACCGCACCCATGCTGACGGCGCCAATATGATCGCCGATCTGCTCAAGCCCCATGGTGGTGTCGTGATGTGGCGGGCCTTTGTCTATGCCAATGATCCCAAGGTTGATCGCGCCAATACCGCGGTCAACGAATTCACCCCGCTGGACGGCCAGTTCCACGACAATGTGGTGCTGCAAATCAAAAATGGACCGCTGGATTTCCAGCCGCGCGAACCTTTCTCGCCGCTGTTCGCCGCAATGCCCAAGACCTCATTGATGATGGAATTCCAAATCACCAAGGAATATCTGGGCCAGCAGACCCATCTCGCCTATCTGGGTCCGCTGTATGAAGAAGCGCTGAAATCCGACACCTATGAACATGGCCCCGGTTCGACGGTGGCAAGAATCATCGACGGCAGTCTGGATCATCACGACATCAGCGGCATCGCCGGGGTGGCCAATATCGGCAATGACGCCGACTGGTCGGGATCCATCTTCAACCAGGCCAACTGGTATGTCTTCGGCCGCATGGCCTGGGGGCCGGATATCTCCGCCCGCGAAGTCGCTGCCGAATGGACGCGCCAGACTTTCACCGCCGATCCGGCTTTTGTCACGCCGATGGTGGACATGATGATGGCAAGCCGCGAAACGGTGGTGAATTACATGACGCCGCTGGGTCTGGTGCTCATCATGGCCCACAGCCATCACATGGGCCCGGGCCCCTGGGACGTGATTGGCCCGCGCGAGGACTGGAAAGCGCCTTACTATCATCGCGCGGATGACGTGGGCCTGGGTTTTGATCGCACCACAACAGGCAGCGATAATGCCGGCCAGTACAAGGGTGCTGCGAAAGCGATATTCGAGGACATCACCCGGACGCCGGAGGAATATCTGCTCTATTTCCACCACGTGCCCTGGGATTTCAAAACCAGATCTGGGCGCACCCTTTGGAACGAACTCATCGCCCGCTATCGGCGCGGTGTGGACGAGGTCGCCGAGATGCAGAAGGTCTGGGCCGGCCAGAAGGCGTTCGTGGATGCGGAACGTTTTGACAAGACCGCAGCTTTCCTCGCCATCCAGCATCGCGAGGCGATCTGGTGGCGCGATGCCTGCCTGTCCTACTTCCGGCAATTCTCCAAGCGGCCCTTCCCGGTCGGCTATGCGCCGAAATATCCGCTCGCTTATTACGAGAAGATGCCGATATTCGCCTCGCCAAAACCTTGAAAGGATGCGTCCAAGCTATTTGGGCGTGATCTTCAGCAGTGCCTTCTGCTCGGTCAGCACATAGACCGCGCCGTCCGGGCTCACCCGCACATCGCGAATGCGGGTCTTCATGTCGGTCAGCATCGGTTCTTCGGCCACGACCTTGCCATTCTTCAATTCCAAGCGGTAGATGCCAAGTCCGCGCAAGGCGCCGACAAAAAGGCTGTCCTTCCATTTGGGAAACAGATTGCCGCGATAAAAGGCGAGGCTGGACGGTGCGATAACCGGGTCCCAGTAATAGACCGGCTCTTCCAGCCCGGGCTTGGACACGATGCCCTCGCCGATGGGCCCGCCGCCATAATCCTTGCCGTGGGTGACGATCGGCCAGCCGTAATTTCTGGCACGCGTAATCAGATTCAGTTCGTCGCCCCCGCGCGGCCCATGCTCGGTGTCGTAGAGCTTTCCGGTCTTGGGATCAAAGGCCAGGCCTTGCGGACTGCGCATGCCATAGGTCCAGATTTCCGGTAGTGCGCCTTGTGTCTTCAGGAACGGGTTGTTGCTTTCGGCCGCGCCCTCGGGCGTCAGGTGCAGCACCTTGCCCATGTGGTTGTCCAGCTTCTGGGCCAGCGCCAGGTCGTAGTCTTCCTTCTTGTTACCATCGCGGTCACCCATGGTCAGGAAAATCGAACCATCCTTGGCGAAGGCAATGCGCCCGCCCTGCTTGCTGGAGAAATTCTTTACAGATGCATACGGCTTGCCGCGAAAGACCACGCGCACGTCATGCACCGCACCTGCCGCTTCATCCAGCGTGCCATAGGCAAGATTGGTGTTGCCGTTGCGATCGGCCATCAATTCGAAGAAGGAAAAATAGATACGCTTGCTCTTGGCGAAATTCGGCGCCAGCGCGACATCCAGCAGGCCCAGCTTCTTGGCGGGCGCCAGCATGTCGATGCCGGCCAGAGGCTCCCCGAATGTCCCGTCGGGATTGACGATGCGCAGGTGGCCGGGAAATTTCTCCGTCACCAGCATTTTGCCGCCGGGCAGGAAGGCGATGGCCCAGGGCAGGTGCAACTTGTCGGTGAGGGCGGTGACCTGAAAGTCCGCAGCATGATGATAGGGCGCGCGGGTCTGCTCCTTGAACAGCGGTGCATCATCGGCTTTTTCCGGCGGCCGCACCTCAAAGGGCTGGCCCTCGACCATCTTGGGCTCGGGGAATTCGCGGGTGTCGCCGGCTGTGGGGGCCGCCCTCGGCAGGTCCTGAGCCTCAAGGGGGGCCGCAAGTGACAGGGGCAAAAACGCCAGGCCAGCGGCCAGCAACAGCTTTCTCACGATATTCTCCCCAATTATGTGCCCGCGCTTGGTGACGGCGGTGTTTGTGCCTGTTTAGACTAGCCGCAAACCCGGAGATGAAAAAAGCCTTTGCGGCAGCCGGGTGGGGGACAAATGGATACCGGCTCTACTTTGGCGATGCTGCCGCTCGACTATGTCGAGTTTTTCGTCTTTCTGGCGGCCCTCAGCCTGGTGGGCTTCTTTTCCGGCCGGGGGGAGCGGGGCAGTTCGTCCGACTACTTCCTCGCTGGGCGCAAACTGCCCTGGTATGTGGTCGGCGGCAGCTATATCGCCGCCAATGTCTCAACCGAACATTTCATCGGCCTGGTGGGCGCGAGCTACATCATGGGCATCCCGACGGCGCTCGGCCAATGGCAGACCACCATGGCCGAGGTCATCATCGTCTTCCTGTTCGTGCCGTTCCTGATCCGGGCAAATGTCATCACTGTGCCGCAATATCTGGCGCGCCGTTTTGGTCCTGGGGTGCGGCTGGCCTTTGCCCTGCTGACCATATTTGCCAACATCACCATCTTCATGGCGGCTGTTTTGTATGCGGGCGGTCTGGCACTGTCGGGTTTCTTCGGCTGGCCGCTGATCTGGTGCATCATCGGCACAGGCATCTTTGCCGGCGGTTGGGCGGTGTATGGCGGTCTCAACACCGTGGCCTGGACAGGCGTGTTGACCGCAGTGGTGAAGATCGGTGGCGTCGGGCTTCTCACGGTGCTGGCGCTAAAGGCGATGACGCCTTCGGGCGGCATCATAGACGGCTTCCTCACGGTGATGCGGCACAATGTCGCCGACAGCGGCATCTGGCACCAGGCCGTCACCGCAAGTGCGCCGCATCTGACCCATTATGGCGCCTACAACCGCATGACCGTGTTCCAGCCGCCGGACCATCCCCTGATTCCCTGGACGGGCACCTTCTTCGGATTCCTGGCGGTCGGCGTGTGGTACGGGGTGATGAACCAGTTCATTGTCCAGCGCGTGCTGGGCGCCAAAGACATCTGGCATGCCCGCATGGGCATGGTGATGGCCGGTTATGCCAAGCTGTTCCTGCCACTGATCATCGTCTTGCCGGGCCTGATCCTGTTCAGCCGCCATCCCGAATTCATGCTGGGAAACTGGGCCGATGCACAGCATCGCGCCGATGGCGGATTTGTTGTGCTGGTGCGCGAATTCTTCCCTGCCGGTCTGCGCGGGCTACTGCTGGCCGTGTTGATCTGTGCTGTGCAGGCGACCGTCAGTTCGGTGGTCAATGCCACCTCCGCGATCCTGACTCTCGATATTTATGTGCCGCTGCTGCGCCCCGCAGCCTCCGAGCGCCAGAAGGTGTTGTTCGGCGTTTGGGCAAGTATCGCCGCCATCACGGCCGGCATCGCCATGGCCATCGCCATCAGCCGAATGGACGCCGGTATATATCAGTACATGCAGACCATCAACGCCTTCGTGGCGCCGCCTTTCGCGGCCATCCTGTGGATCGGGCTGCTGTGGAAGCGTACCAACGGCGCCGGCGCCATGGCTGCCATCGTCGGCGGCTTCGTGACCGCTATCGTCATCAAGACCGTCGGCTATGTGTGGGCCATGCCCGGCTGGTATTACCCGTTTGGCAACCAGGCACCCTTCTGCCTCGCGGTATCTTCTCTATTGTGCGTTGCGGGAACGCTGATGCATCCCGCGCCAACTCCCGGAACCGAGGCTACGCCCATCACATTCTGGAACTGCGGTGACACGCTGACTGCGGGGCTGGGCGACAGGTGGTACAAAAGCGTGGTGCTATGGGCAGGCCTGTCGCTGGCGCTGACCCTGCTGGCCATGCTGATATTCTCGCAAGTCTTCTTTCCGACGCGGCCCCTCTGAGGTGTAAAGCATGAACAAGAAAAACCTGTCCGACCTTGTGATCCGCCAGTCCGAATTCAAGGGCGAAATGGGTGTGGCGCGCACCGACCTTACGCCGCCAGCCGGCATTTATGCCCGCTCCTGGGGCAGTGCCAAGCATGATGCGGCAGAAGGCATTCACCGCCCGTTGGTCGCTACCTGCCTTTTCCTCCGCGGCGGCGATCCCCAGCTTGAACTCTTTCTGTTGTGCCTCGACCTGGGCTGGTGGTTCGACAATGCCCATGAACAGGAAATCCGGGTGCAGATTCTGGAGCGCGCCGGCATCCGCCATGAGCAGTTGATCACACATATGGGCCACACCCATTCGGGACCCGCGTCCAACCTGCAGAATGTGAGCCGCGAGGGTGGACATCTGATTCCGCCGTATCGCGAGAAGATCGTGCAGTCCTGTGTGGACGCGATCCTGGGCGCCAAGGCCAATGTCCAGCCCGCGGTGGCCTCCTGGACCACCGGCACTTGCAACCTGGCACGCAATCGCGACCTGGTGCTGGACAGCGAGACGTTCCTTTGCAGCGTCAATCCCGATGGCGCCAGTGACGATACGGTGCTGGTGGGCCGTGTTACCGATGCAAACGGCAAGATCATCGCCACAATGGTGAACTATGCCTGCCATCCGGTCTCGCTGGGTGGCGGCAACAAGCTGATCTCGCCCGACTATTATGGCGCTATGCGCGAAGTGGTAGAGCGCGATACGGATGGCGCGCCCTGCCTGTTCCTGCACGGCGCATCGGGCGACATGACACCCATGCGCAGCTATGAAGCCGATACCGCCATTGCCGATCAGAATGGCCGCCAGCTTGGTTACGCCGCGCTGTCCGCCTTGACCGGCATGCTGCCGCCGCAGCAGGAACTGGCCTTTGACCGCATCGAGGATTCCGGCGCGCGCCTGGGCCGCTGGAGCCTGCGCCCCAAGCCCGCCAGCACGGCGCTGAAGGCCACGGTGTCGGAAACCGAACTTCCCTACGTCGATCTGCCCACCGAAGAGGAATTGGTGGCGCAGATCAAGGACTGCACCGATCGGCCTTTGAAAGAAAGGCTGGAACGTCGCCTGATGGTGCGCCGCGATGTCGGCAACGGCACGGGCCGCAAGGTGCGCACCACCTTATGGCAGATCGGTGATGCTTTTCTGGTCGGCGCGCCGGCCGAACCTTACAGCGCCTTCCAGGTGGAAATGCGCCGCCGCTTCCCCGGCCATGCCGTGATGGTGCTCAACATCGTCAACGGCAATGTCGGATATCTCGCCCCGGCCGAGACCTATGAAAAGCCCGGCCTCTACCAGATCAAAATTTCCCTGTTCCGTCCGGGCTGCATGGAACAGGTGATTGACGACACCGCCAAGAGCCTCCAGCAAATGGAAACTGCATAATACAATGGCTACCGAAACAACACTTGACCATAACCGCCGCTACATCCCCGGCGGAATCTCCTCCGTCAATCGCAGCATCGATCCTGCCATCACCTTTGTGAAGGGCGAGGGCGCTTATCTATGGGATGCGGACGGCAAGCGTTACATCGATTATCACGCCGGCTTCGCGCCCTATTTCCTGGGCCACAATTTTGCGCCCATCAACCAGGCGGCGGCCGCGGCATTGACCAGCGGCGACAGTCTGTTCGGCGCGGGCCCGTCGGCCGCAGAGGGCCATCTGGCGAGGCTGATTTGCGACAGTGTCCCGGCGGTCGAGAAGGTCACCTTCCTTAACACCGGCAGCGAGGCGACTTCGCTGGCCATCCGCATCGCCCGCGCCGTCACCCGCCGCCAGCACGTCATCGTGATGCAGGGCGGATATAACGGCAACCAGGACGAGCTGGCGGTCAATGTCTTCAATTCCCTGGCCGAGATCGGGCCGCGCGTTTCGCCCGGCGAATATCCGTTGCGTCCGCTGGGCGCCGGCACCACCGTCACCGAGACCCGCTTTGTCCATCCCGTGAACTATAATGACCTGGAATCGGTGCGCTACGTTTGCCGCCGCTATCCCGTCGCCGCCCTGATCACCGAGCCGCTGCTGCAGAATATCGGCGTGGTGAAGCCCAAGCCCGGCTATCTGGAAGGCTTGCGTGACCTGGCCGACGAATTCGGCTTCCTCTTGGTGTTCGACGAAGTGAAGACCGGCTTTCGCCACGCGCTGGGCGGCTACAGCGCCATCAGCGGCGTAACACCGGACCTGCTGGTCTATGGCAAGGCGGTGGCCAATGGCTTCCCGCTGGCACTGGTCGGCGGCAAGTCGGAATATATGGACTCCATCATTGATCCTGATCCGGCGCGTCGCCCGTTTGTCGCCGGTACCTACAATGGCCATCCCGTGGCGGTGGCGGCGGCGATCGAGACCGTGCGCTATCTCGCGGCCCATCAGGACGCGCTCTATCCCCGCATGGAAGCGATGGGCGCCGCGATGGAAACCGGCATCCTGGGCATCTTTGCGGTCAAGGGAATTACGGCCAGCGTGGCGCGGCAGGGCTCGGCCTTCTCCTTCTACCTTATGCCAGAGCCGCCTTCGGACCTGCACGACATCATCGCCAAGCATGATTTCGCCCGCGATGTTGCGCTGCGGCGAGCGTTGATACAGCGCGGTGTGTTTTTCGTGCCGATTGCCACCAAGCAATGCTCACTCTCCGCGGCCCATACCGATGCGGATGTGCAATACACGCTCGAACAATTCGAAGGCGCTGTCGCGTCAATTTGGTAGGAGAACGTCACGTGAAGAAGCACCTGGTTTCCGCCTCCCTGCTAGCTATGTTGATTGCCGGCGGTGTCGCGCTGGCGCAGACGGCACCCACCGAAATCAAGCTGCCCGCCAAGCGCATGGCCGTGCCGGTGCCGGCGCTGCGCCAGACCCGCGCCTTCGAAATCTTCTCCACCACATGCGCAGGCTGCCACGGCCAGACATTGGAGGCAGGCGCCAGGGCCAAGAGCCTGTTCGCCCAGGACTATCTGGGCAGCC
Source organism: Micropepsales bacterium (assembly GCA_038324265.1). GTDB lineage: Bacteria > Pseudomonadota > Alphaproteobacteria > Micropepsales > Micropepsaceae > Rhizomicrobium. The sequence goes on from JBBQHU010000001.1 coordinate 16,083, forward strand.
ACAGTGACGCCCAGATCGTGAATGCGGTCGCCGACGGTACGGGCCTCCCGGATCACGGATTCAAGACGCTGCTGACCCCAGACGAAATCGCCCAGATGCCGTCCTATCTGCGCATCGTTTCGGGCAACCTCAACCGCAAGATGGGCGCGGTGCCCGACATTACCGGCAAGGTGATGCAGACTCAGAAGGTCACCTTCAAGGTGGAAACGCTCGCAAAGGGGCTGGATCAGCCCTGGGGCTTCGCCTTCCTGCCGGACGGCCGCATGATTTTCACCGAACGTGCGGGACGCGTCCGCTTCATGGACAAGAACGGCAAGCTGTCCGCGCCGGTCACGGGGACCCCCACCGTGTTTGTGCGCCAGGATGGCGGCCTGCTGGATATCGCACTGCATCCCGACTATGCGAAGAATGGCTGGGTCTATCTTTCCTATTCCACCGTGCCGCCGGGCTACCAGGTGCAGCCGGGCGAGGACAAGGCGCCCAATCTGTCCGCACCGACCATGACCTGGATCGTGCGCGGCAAGGTCAATGCCAAAAACGAATGGACCGATCAGCAGGTTCTGTTCCAGCCGCCGGAAGATTCCTATCGCAACAGTGCCGATCATTACGGCTCGCGTTTCCTGTTCGATGGCAAGGGGCACTTTTTCTGGTCCATGGGCGAACGGCATGATTTCCAGATGTCGCAGAACCTGGCCTCGCCGCTGGGCAAGATTCACCGTCTCAACGATGACGGCTCGATCCCCAGGGACAATCCCTTCGTCACGACTCCGGGCGCGCTCGCATCCATCTGGACCTTTGGCCATCGCAACCCCGAAGGCCTGACCCTCGATCCCGCCACGGGCTTATTCTGGGAAACCGAGCATGGCCCCACCGGCGGCGACGAGGTCAACATCATCGAGCCCGGCCACAATTACGGCTGGGGCGTCGCCAGCAGGGGGCTTGAGCCTGGCATCATGCGCCAGTCGGCCACTGGCATGACGGACCCGATCACCTTCTACAATCCCTCGATCGGGCCCAGCGGCACCAACTTCTACACCGGCGACAAATTCCCCGGTTGGAAGGGCAATCTCTTTGTCTCGGCCATGGTGGGTCAGAAGCTGCTCCGCTTCGAGATCAAGGACCGCCAGATCGTGTCGCAGGAAACCGTATTCGCCAATTACGGACGGGTGCGCGACGCCAAGACGGGCCCCGATGGTTATCTGTATGCGCTGCTGCAGAATCAGAATGGCGATCCCAAGGGCGGTTCCATCATCCGGCTGGTGCCCGCCAAGTAGCGGCTTAGAAGCAGAACTTCAGGGTGCCATCGAGGCCAGTGGGCGTAGTCAAACTGCGCCCCGCCTGCGCCCAGCGATTGCTGTAGGCTGCAAGCAGCGCCATCATTTAATTCTTCTAACCATTTGAAAATAATTGGAATAGTCCCTGACAGGCAGCTTTCCTGCGAATGCAGTTGCAAGTCACTTGCAAATAAGCTGCGGGTATGTTTGAAGGCTCCTGCAAGTGAGGGAAGCAGACATGGAAGGGCCGGCTCAAGCGTCCAAGTCGCGCATGCGTTCGGTCCGTCCGGTCGGACGCATCGCTGTCAGTGAACTGATGGGCGGCGGCCGCGAGGTGGTGCTGGTGCATGACGGCACCGAGTACCGGCTACGTCTCACAAGCAACGGCAAGCTGATCCTGACGAAGTAGGACACCTGCCGAACATGCCAAGCCAGCCCCTGCCGCATCCCGCGGCTTCAGGAAGCCAGCCAGGTCTCATCAAACCAAAGCTGAATCCTGAAGGGGTCCTTTTTCAATGTTGCATCGTAAATCCATCGCCCTGTCCGGTGCGTCTCTGGCCGTACTGCTTTGCGCCATACCGGCGCTGGCGCAGCCCGTGACCCTGGGGCCTGTCACCGTTCAAGACAAGAGCGACAAGAACGCCCTGAACCATGCGCCGCCGGTATCGGTTATGCCGTCCTCCAGCCTGCAGGATACGCCCCAGGCCGTCAGCGTGGTGTCGGGCGAAACGATGAAGGCGCAGGGCACTACCACGCTTGGCGATGCCTTGCGCAATGTGCCGGGCATCACCATCGCAATCGGCGAAGGCGGAACATTGGCCGGCGACCAGTTCAAGATTCGCGGATTCGACGCCAAGGACGATGTCTATCTCGATGGCCTGCGCGATTTCGGTACCTATACTCGCGACAGCTTCGACTATGAGGAAGTGCAGGTCCTCAAGGGCCCATCCGGCCTGATGTTCGGCCGCGGCACCACCGGCGGCGCCATCAACACTATCTCCAAGACGCCGTTCCTCGCCGACAAGCTTGTCGGCCATGCCGAAGGCGGCAACGGCGATCATGTGCGCGCCACCGGCGATGCCAACTACCAGCTCTCCGACACCGCCGCGGTGCGCCTGAATGTCATGGTCCACGATAGCGGCGTGGTGGGCCGCGATTTGGTGCATGCCCATCGCTGGGGCATCGCGCCTTCCATCGCGCTGGGCCTAGGCACCAACACGGTATTCACCGCCAGCTACCTGCACCAGCATACCAACGCCCGCCAGGATTACGGCCTGCCTGTGGCCCAGCGGCCCGGCTCCGTCATTGCACAGCCCGTCAGCGAATTCGGCGTGCCGCGCAATAGCTTCCTGGGGTTCAATCAGGACCAGGACAAGAACGACGCCGACATCGTCACGACCAAGATCACGCATGTCGTCAATGACTGGCTTACGATCGAGAACAATTCGCGCGTCGGCGTCTATTCGCGCTATTTCCGATACACCGCCACAGACCGCTGCGATCTCACGGCGGCGACCAACTATTGCTCCAGCGTTCTGTTCGGCTATGCCGACCCCACGGCGGCAGCAGGCTCGGTCAATCCCACCGATACCCTGGCCGGCATCGGCGGCGGCGGCCCCTACAACCAGAACAGCTGGGGCCTTCAGGATATTGTAAGCGCCACCGCCAACTTTCACATTGGCGGCTTGCGCAACACCCTGATCGCCGGCGGCGACGCGTCCTATCAAAATGCGGACCGCCTGATCTATGCGTATCTGCTGCCGACGACCGCCCAGTATACCTATCAGCTGAACAGCGGCGACCGCAGCCGCTCCAACATCGGCCGCAACATTTTCAATCCCGACCCCAATGTGCCTCCGGGCTATAGTGTGGTGTTGCCGTCGCTAGCCAACGTCGCAAACACCAGCGCTTCGGCCACGACCGTGCTGAATTCCACCGGCCGCGCCACAGATTTCGCGCTTTTCGCCACCGACCGGCTGTGGTTTGACGATGCCTGGTCACTCATCGCGGGCGTCCGCGTCGACCGCTATGTCGCCAGTTTCTATTCCACCACTGTCGGTGGTGCGACCACGGCCGCCAAGGCACCGTCCACTTTGGTCAATCCGCGCGCCAGTCTGGTGTGGGAGCCCGATGACAAGACCACGGCCTATTTCTCCTATGGCAAGTCCTCGGTGCCGATCGGCACCTCGGTGGTGGGCACACCCACCCCTCTCAACACTGCCAACCAGGCGCTGGCACCCGAAGAAAGCGAGACGTTCGAACTGGGCGCGAAGTACAGCCTTCTGGGCGGCGCACTGGGCCTGACAGGCTCGGTCTTCAAGGTGATGAAGTCCAACGCCACCCAGGTAGATCCGACCAGCGGTGATGTCACCCTGCAGTCGGGCCAGAAGCAGCGGGTGCAGGGCGTTGAGCTGTCGGCCACCGGCAAGATCACCGATGCGCTGAACCTTACTGCCGCCTATACCTATCTCGATCCGGTGATTACCTTCGACCTCAGTTGCGGCACGGTCGGCGGCGGCACAGTCTGCAATCCCAATCTCTACACAATCGGACAGCAAATCTACTTTGTGCCCAAGAACGCCGCGTCAATCTGGGCGGACTATGACCTGAAGGCGTTGGTGCCTGGCCTGTCGCTGGGCGGCGGTCTGGTCTACCAATCCAAACTCCACAATTCCTACAGCACCACCGGATCGGCGCCCAATCCCACCGGCCACTCGCGCATGGCGGTGATTCCCGAAACCATCGAGTTGGATGCGGTGGCAGCCTATGACTTCGGTGCCTATCGCGTGCAGGTCAATGTCAACAACATCACCGACCGTCTGAACTACAGTCAGTCCTTCGGCAATCGCGGCACGCCGGCCGCCGGCCGAAACTTCGTCGTCTCGCTGGAGGCCGCGCTCTGACATGATGGTCCGCATACCCGGTGTGTTGTCGCAAGAGCAGGTCGCGCATATGCGCGAAGTGCTGGCGCAAACCGATTGGGTAGACGGAAAAGTGACGGCCGGCGCGCAATCGGCCGGCGCCAAACACAATCTCCAAGTGCCGGAAAATTCGCCACAGGCCCGCGCCCTGGGCGAGATCATTCTGACGGCGCTGGGCCAGAATGAGCGCTTTACCTCCTCCGCTCTGGCCCGGCGCGTCTTCCCGCCGCTGTTCAACCGCTATGATGCGGGCATGGGCTTCGACGCCCATATCGACAATGCCATCCGCTTTGTGAAGGGTGCCAATATCCGGGTGCGCACCGATATCTCGGCGACACTTTTCCTCACCGATCCGCAGGACTATGAGGGCGGGGAACTGGTGATCGAGGACACCTTCGGCACCCATGCGGTGAAGCTGCCGGCGGGTGATCTGGTGGTCTATTCTGCCACCAGCCGTCATCATGTCACACCGGTGACACGCGGGAGCCGCTGGTCATCTTTCTTCTGGATTCAAAGTATGATCCGTGACGAAGCCGCCCGCGCCATGCTGTTCGAGCTGGACGGTGCCATTCAAGGTCTGCGTGGCAGGGTTGGCGACACCGAAGAACTTTTGACTTTGACCGGCCTGTATCACAACTTGGTTCGCCGCTGGGCAGATGCATGAGGTCGCCATGAAGTTCGCAAATATTCGTCGCACGCTTTTTACCATCCATATGTGGGTCGGACTGATCCTGGGCATTTTTCTGGCGGCGCTGGGTCTGTCCGGCAGTCTGCTGGTTTATGACACCCAGATCGCCAACCTCTTCTCGCCGGTGCCGCATGCTACCACCGCGGGCCAGCCCCTGCCGCTGACCATGATCGCGGATACCGCGCGCCGGGTTGCCGCCGAAAAAGGCATTGAAGCCGGCCAGCTCCAGATATTCCTGCCGGTGGACGAAGGCGATGCCATTTCGGTGCGCGTGGGCCAGATCAGCCCGATGGGCAATATGGCTGGCATGCGCGAAGGCGAGCGCCGCGAAGGCCGGGCAGGCGCACGCCGCCGCGAAGGGGGCGGTCGTGGCGGCTTGCAGGTCTTCATCGATCCGGTGTCCGGCACGGTGCTGGGCGCACGCAAGGCGATGTTGCCGCCGATCCTGACCTTTGCACACCAGTTGCACGGCAATTTCCTCTTGGGCCGCGAAGGGCGCAGCCTGGTGGTCGGCTGGCTGGGTGTCGCCATGTGCCTGCTGGGTATTACGGGCTTGGTGTTGTGGTGGCCCCGGCGCGGTCAGTGGAAATATGCCTTCTTCGTGCGCCGCACCGCCAAGGGCCTGCGCTTCCACCGCGAGCTGCATGCCGCAGCCGGCATCTGGATTTTCGTCGTCTTCATGTCGGTGAGCTTCTCGGGCGTGGTGATCGCCTGGCCGCAGGTCATGGGCATGAACCCGCCCGGTTCCAATCCTCGCGCCGCAGTGACGGTGGATTCGACCGGCGCAAAAGTCATCGGCGCGCAGGAAGCCGTGAATGCTGCCATCCCCGCATTGCCCGGCGCGCGGCTGGGCAGTGTCACCCTACCGGCCAATCCCGACCAGGCCATCGCCGTGGGCTTCGTCGCCAATGGCGCAATTGCCGCCAGTGTTCTGGTCGATCCCTATCGCGGCAAGGTTCTCTCCGTGCGCGATCCCTCGCAAAGCTTCATGGCCTGGCAGCGTCCGGTGCATGTGGGCAACCTGGGGCCGGTCTGGCGCTTCCTGGTCTTCCTGTCGGGGCTTGTGCCAACGCTGTTCGTGATCACCGGCACCGTCATGTGGCTGAAGAAACGCAAGCGCCGCATACCCATGACCATGCTGACCGAGGATGTGGCGGAGGATTAATGACATGACGGTTCTGTTTGCACGCAATGCCTTTGATGGAGGTCTGCCGGTCTCCCGCCTGCGCCCGACGCCATCCCTGGATCGCGGCAAGCTGACCGGCATCGCGCTGACCATCGGCTTGCATGTTGTGGTCCTGGGCGCGGCGCTGACGGCGGTGCAGGTGTCGCGCACCCGCGCGCCGCAAGAACTGTCCGTCACTATCGCCCCGCAACAGATCAGGCCGAAAGCAGATCCCGCCCCGCCGCCCAGGATGGTGCAGCCGGCGACGGTGAGCATACCTATGCCGGAAATCTCGTTCCAGACCACGGTGCCACCGCCGGTCACGGCGCAGCCGCCGGCCACCAAACCGGCGCCCGTACCTGCCGTGGCGCAGGCCAGCCCGGTGGCAGGCGAGGGCCGCGATGCATTCCTGGGCCGCCTGCTGGGCCAGCTCAACCGCTTCAAGCAATATCCCCGCGCCGCCCGCCAGGCCCATATCCAGGGTGTAGTGATGCTGCACTTCATCATGGACGCCGACGGAAAGGTGATCAGCTTCGAAATTACCAAGAGCAGCGGCCGCCCGGTGTTGGACGCCGAGGCGCTGGCCCTGATCCAGCGCGCCCAGCCCCTGCCGGCGCTGCCCGCCGTCTATCCCACCCGCACCTTGGATGCCATCGTGCCGATCGAATTCTCCCTCGACCGCTAGTTTGCGGTGATCCGGATTCAGCGCCATACTCCCCAAAACAACAACCGGGGGATGACATGGATAAGAAATCACGTCGCGGAATGTTGACCAAGACTGCGGCCGCCGCCGCAGGCGCCACTTTGATGGCGGGCAGCGCGCAGGCGCAGCCAAAGCTCGAAAAGCGCAGCCCCTATCCCGACGCCAAGCCGTCCATGTATTCGCGCGCCGTCGCCTACGGCAACATGCTGTTCCTGTCCGGCGTGGGCTATCACAAGCCCGGCACCATCGAGGAACACACCAAGGCTGTGATCGAGGAGATCGAGAAGAACTTGGTGGAAGCCGGATCTTCCCTGCAGAAGTGCCTCAAGGTCAACGTCTACCTCAATGACCTGAAGGATTATGACCGCATGAACGCGGTTTATCGTTCCTTCAACTGGGGCGATGTCGCGCCGGTGCGCACCACGGTGGCGCCAGCCGCTGGGATACCTGGCAATTCTCTGATCGAGATCGACTGCATCGCCTATATCTGAGGTTCGCAATGTTCGGAAAATGGTCGCGGCGTGACCTTTTAAAAACTTCTGGTGTGGCGATGGCGCCGCTGGCCGGGACCCCCTGCGCAGCGCAGGCGCAGTCCATTCCGGCGCATGTCAGTACCGACGGCGAAAATCTCTTCACCCGAATTGGCGTCCGACCCATTCTCAACGCCAGCGGGACCTACACCATCATTTCCGGTTCGCGCTCTCTGCCCGAAGTAAAGCAAGCCATGTTCGCGGCTTCGCACTTTTACGTCCAGATGGACGAGATGATGGATGCCATAGGGGCAGAACTGGCGAAGCTGACGGGTGCGCAATGGGGCATCGTCACCAATGGCTGCGAGGCGGCGATCTGCCTGGCCACGATTGCGTGCATCGCCGGCGGTGACGTCGAGAAAAGCCAGGCGCTGCCTTACATCAAGGCAAAGGACCAGGTGATCGTGCCGAAGCACTCGCGCAATCCCTACGACGTCGGGGTGCGCATGGTAGGTGCCGAGATCGTGGAGGTCGAGACGCCCGACGATCTGCGCGCGAAGCTGTCGCCGCGCACCGCCATGATCTATGTGATGTCCGACCCGCGCGAGGCGAAGAGCGCCCTGCCAATCCGCACCATTTGCGCCATCGCGAAGGAAAAAGGCGTTCCGGTGTTTGTGGACGCGGCGGCAGAAGAACCACTCAATCCCAATATCCATCTCGCGGCTGGCGCAACCTTGGTGGCCTATTCCGGCGGCAAGTGCCTGCGCGGGCCGCAATCATCCGGCATGCTGCTGGGCGACAAAGCCCTGTGCAAGGCGGCTTATATGCAGGCGGCCCCGCATCACAATTATGGCCGGGCGCTAAAATGCTCCAAGGAAGAATGCATGGGCCTGCTGGCGGCGGTGCGCCAATGGTACCGCCGCGACCACGAAGCCGAGCAGCGCATGTGGCGCGACTGGCTGGAAACCATCGAAGCGCGACTGAAGTCTTTGCCAGTCACGCGGTTTGAATATCTTCAGCCTGCCGACCTTTCCAACAAGTCCACAAGGCTGCGTGTCCATTGGGATGCCCGCAAGCTTGACATCACGGGAACTGAAGTGGTCGCGCGGCTGGATGCAGGCAACCCGCGCATCCGGGTAGAAAGCGGTACCGGCACCCGGCCGGGCCAGATGGAAAGCACGCTGACCGTCATGCCCTATATGATGGACCCCGGCGAAGACCGCATTGTCGCCGATGCGCTTTACGCGATCCTGAAGAACCCCGGTCTCCATCCCGAACCCGCCGCAGCGGGCGCCCCTGCATCTTTGCAAGGCAGTTGGGCGGTGAGGGTGAAATATCTTCGCGGCGAGGGCAGTCAGCAGTTTGCACTGACCCAGGCCGGCAGCGCGCTGACCGGCAGCCACAAGGGCGAAATCTACAGCGGCGACATAACCGGTGTGGTCCACGGCAACACGGTGGAGCTCCGCAGCCACATGCCAGTATCAGGCAGCGCCATCGAATGGCGCTTCCAGGGCACGGCGCAGGGCAGCGCCATGTCGGGCACGGTGGACATGGGCGAGTATGGCCTGGCCAACTGGACAGCAACGCGGATATGAAAAAGGCACTGACTATACTGATCTTGCTGGCCGGTCCGACCACGGCACAGCCTCTGACCCGCTACGACCTGTTGCTGCGCGGTGGCCATGTCATCGACGCGAAGAGCCACATAGACGCCGTATTGGATGTGGCTATCAAGGATGGCCGTGTTGCGCGCGTTGCGCCCGGATTGTCATCCAGCGATGCGGTCAAGACGATTGATGTGCGCGGGCTGTATGTCACGCCCGGCCTGATCGACCTGCATGTTCATGTCTATACCGGAACCGGCGAACGCGATTCCTATGCCGGCGACCTGAGCCTGCCGCCCGACGGCTTCACATTCAGAAACGGCGTAACCACCGTGATCGATGCCGGCTGTTCCGGCTGGCGCAATTTTCTGGATTTCAAGGACCGCATCATCGACCGCTCCAAGACGCGCGTCCTGGCCATGCTCAACATCGTGGGCAACGGCATGCGCGGCGGCAAGTGGGAGCAGGACCTCACTGACATGGACGGGGAGGCGACCGCGAAAATGGCGGCGCGCTATCCGCAGATCATCGTGGGCATCAAGACGGCCCATTTCGGTGGTCCAGAATGGACACCCGTGGAGCAGGCGGTGATCGCGGGGAGCAGGGCAAACCTGCCCGTGATGGTGGATTTCGGTGCCGACCGTCCGACCCGCCCGCTCTATGATCTGCTCACCAAAAAGCTGCGCCCCGGCGACATCTATACCCACATGTATTCCGGCCTGCGCCAGGAACAGGACCCCGTGACCCTCGGCCCCAGCAAGGCCTTTGTCGAAGGCCGCGCCCGCGGCATCTATTTCGATACCGGCACCGGCGGCGGCAGTTTCAAATGGTCGCTAGCTGTGCCGATGGTCAAGCAAGGCTTCCGCCCGGACTCCATTTCCACCGACCTGCATGTCGGTAGCATGAACAGTGCCACTAAGGACATTCTCAACGTTGCCAGCAAGATGATGGCCATTGGCTTGCCGCTGTCCGAAGTGATTGCCGATATGACCGCGCACCCTGCGCACCAGATCAAGCGGGACGACCTCGGCAATCTTTCGCCGGGCTCGGTGGCGGATATCGCCATCCTCAGCATCCAGCAGGGCAAGTTCGGGTTTACCGACATGGACAATGCAAGGGTCCCTGGCACCCGCAAGCTCGTGGCGGAACTGACAGTGAAGGACGGCAAGATTGTCTATGACCTTAACGGACTGAGCGCCGAACCTTGGACAGCATCCCAGCAAAGCCATCCCGGCGACGGCACAACCTTGCACTAGGTGACAGAATGTTTACCAAACGCGACCTGCTCAAGGCCACTGCCCTGTTGGGTGCGAGCTTGCCCGAAATTGCCCATGCTCAATCCTTTAGTGATATTGCGCCCGGCCCCTTCAAACCGGAATGGGAATCGCTAAAGGCGCAATACCAGGCGCCCGGCTGGTTTCGCGATGCCAAGTTCGGTATCTGGGCGCATTGGAGCGCGCAATGCGTGCCGGAGGACGGCGACTGGTATGCCCGTCAGATGTATATCCAGGGCAACAAGCAGTATGACGACCATCTTGCGCGCTTCGGCCATCCCGCCGACAGCGGCTTCATGGAGTTCGACAATCGCTGGAAAGCCGAGAACTGGGAACCTGAAGCGCTACTTGATCTCTATGTGAAAGCCGGCGCCAAATATTTTGTCAGCCTCGCCAACCATCACGACAATTTCGACAATTACAATTCGCGCTTCCACGACTGGAACAGCACCCGTGTCGGACCGAAGCGCGACATCGTCGGCACCTGGGCGAAAGCGGCACGGGCTCGGGGCCTGAAGTTCGGCGTCTCCAACCATTCGGCGCACAGCTGGCACTGGTTCCAGGTGGCGTATGGCTATGACCCGGAAGGGTCGCGCGCCGGCCAGCGCTATGACGCATGGAAGCTGACCAAATATGACGGCAAGGGCAAATGGTGGGAGGGTCTGGACCCGCAGGAGCTTTATGCTGGCGCGGTGATGCCGATGCCCGATGGCCTTACCAGTATCAAGGATGCCAATGCCTTCCACGAAAGCCATGACCGGGTGTGGAACGAGGCGCCGCCCCTCGCCAATCCCGCCTTCGTTCGCCAGTGGTACCTGCGCTGCAAGGATTTGATCGACAGCTACAAGCCCGATCTCGTCTATTTCGACAATTTCGACCTGCCACTGGGTCAGGCGGGGCTCGACGTCACCGCCCACTATTACAATAGCTCTATCCAGTGGCATGGCAGCCTGCAGGCTGTGGTCAACTGCAAGGCGCTGCCGGAAAATCGCCGCGCCGCCGTGGTGGAAGATGTCGAGCGCGGTTTCCGCTCCGATATCGTGCCCCATCCCTGGCAAACCGACACCTGCATTGGCGACTGGCACTACAACCGCGCCCGCTACAACGACAAATCTTACATGGGTGCCGCCGCCGTGGTTCATCGCCTCTGTGATGTGGTCGCCAAGAATGGCTGCCTGCTGCTGTCCGTGCCGGTACGCGGCGACGGCACCATCGACAGCGAAGAACGTGCCATCGTCGAACAGATTGGCAGCTGGACGCAGCGCTTTGGCGAAGCCATCTATGGCTCGCGGCCTTGGAAGCTGTCCGGGGAAGGCCCCACCCGGATCGCGTCGGGTCAGTTCGGCGAAGGCAAGATGAAACCCTTCGAGGCCACCGACATTCGCTTCACCACCAAGGGGCCGGCGGTCTATGCCATGACATTGGGGCGGCCGGACGGGACTGTGAATATCGCATCGCTGGCCGGAACCGGCACCGTGAAAAGGGTCAAGGTGGTGGGAAGCAAAGCGCCACTGACCTTCACCCAGGATGGCATGGGCCTGCATGTCAGCGTGCCGCCCGCCGCATCCCACGATTTCGGCGTGGCGCTGAAGATCGAGGGCGACGGCCTGGTCTGAGGCTTGCGCGCCCGCTTTGTCCGCCGCTAGGCTGGCGGCAACAAACAGACGTGTCTCAGGGAGCTTGAAACTTGGCATTTCCGAAGATCCGCGCCGTACGCGCCTTTGTGGTGCGCGGCGGCGGGGCTGATTATCACGACCAGGGCGCGGGTCACTGGATCGACGATCACATCGCCACGCCGATGGCGCGTTACCCCGAATACGCCGCAAGCCGCCAGAGCTTCGGCATCAATGTGCTGGGCACGCTGGTGGTCGAGATTGAAGCCACCGACGGCACTATCGGCTTTGCCGTCACCACCGGCGGCGAGCCCGCCTGCTACATCGTGGAAAAGCATCTGGCTCGATTCCTGGAAGGTCGCGACCCGTCCGAGACCGAGAAGATTTGGGACCAGATGTATTTCTCCACCCAGTATTACGGCCGGAAGGGGTTGGTCATCAACGCCATCTCGGGTGTCGACCTGGCGCTGTGGGATTTGCTGGGCAAGCTGCGGCAGGAGCCGGTGCATCAATTGCTGGGCGGCGCGGTGCGCGACGAACTGCAATTCTACGCCACCGGGGCGCGCCCCGACTTGGCCAAACAGATGGGCTTCATCGGCGGCAAGATGCCATTGCATCATGCCACCGCCGAAGGCGAAGACGGACTGAAGAAGTCGCTGGCCGAGATAGCGGCCATGCGCGAGGCCTGCGGTCCCGACTTTTGGTTGATGCTGGATTGCTGGATGGCGCTGGATCTGAACTACGCCACGCGGCTGGCCAACAGGGCTTGGGAACAGTCGGGTCTGAAATGGATCGAGGAGGCGCTGAGCCCCGACGATTACTGGGGATATCGCGACCTGAAGAAATCCGTGCCGCCCGGCATGCTGGTCACCACTGGCGAACATGAAGCCACCCGCTGGGGATTCCGCATGCTGCTGGAAATGGAGTGCTGTGACATTATCCAGCCCGATGTCGGCTGGTGCGGCGGCGTCACCGAGCTGCTCAAGATTTCCACCCTGGCCGATGCGGCAGGCAAGCTGATGGTGCCGCATGGCTCATCGGTTTACAGCTATCATTTCGTCATCACCCGTCACAATTCGCCCTTCGCCGAATTCCTGATGATGGCGCCCAAGGCCGACAAGGTGGTGCCAATGTTTGCACCGCAGCTGCTGGGTGAACCGGTGCCCCAGAATGGTCGCATCAAGCTGTCGGAACTGGACAAGCCCGGCTTTGGGGTGGAACTGAACCGCGACGTCAAATTGCATCGGCCCTATCCTCGATGACACTGGACGGCGATTACGATTACATCGTGGTGGGCGCAGGCTCCGCCGGTTGCGTGGTGGCCAACCGCCTGTCCGCCGATCCCAGGACGCGCGTGCTGCTGCTGGAAGCGGGTGGGCATGACGACTGGATCTGGTTTCACATTCCCGTCGGCTATTTGTACCTGATCGGCAATCCCCGCAGCGACTGGATGTTCGAGACCACGTCCGAACCCGGTTTGAACGGTCGCAAGCTCAACTATCCACGCGGCAAGGCCATCGGGGGATCATCCTCGATCAACGCCATGCTGGCCATGCGCGGGCAGGCGGGCGATTTTGATCATTGGCGGCAACTTGGCCTGAGTGGCTGGGGCTGGGACGATGTACAGCCGATATTCCGCAAGCTGGATCGCAGTTTCCTGGGCGATAGCGAGCACCATCGCAGCGACGGCGAACTTTCGGTGGAAGAAGCGCGGGTGCAGTGGAAGATCCTGGATGCCATCGTCGATGCCGGCGAAGAGATCGGCATCGCCAGGAGCGCCGATCCCAATACCGGCGACAATGAAGGCAGCTACTATTTTCATGTCAACCAGAAGAATGGACGCCGCTGGTCGGCGGCGCGCGGTTTCCTCAAGCCGGTTCTGCATCGCACCAACCTGCGGCTGGAAACCGATGTCCACGTCGAGCGCGTCACATTTGAAGGCAAGCGCGCCACCGGCGTGCGTTTCCTGCGCGGCAATGAAACGGTCGAAGCGCGCGCCAAGGGTGAAGTAATCCTGTGTTCGGGCGCCATCGGCTCGGTGCAGGTGCTGCAGCGCTCCGGTATCGGGCCTGTGGAATGGCTGGGAGATCTGGGCATTCCCGTCACCCATGCGCTGGAAGGTGTGGGCCGCAACCTGCAGGATCACTTGCAGCTGCGGGCCATGTACCGCGTGCAGGGGGTGAAAACCCTCAACGAGATATACTATTCGCTGCTGGGTCGTCCGCTGATGGCAATTCAGTATGGCTTGCTGCGGCGTGGCCCCATGACCATGGCGGCGTCGCAGCTTTGCATGATCACCCGGTCCGATCCGTCCCAGGAACGCGCCAATGTGCAGTTCCACATCCAGCCCTTGTCGCTGGACCGCTTCGGCACGCCGCTCCACCGTTTTCCGGCCATCACCGTCAGCCCCTGCAATCTGCGCCCGTCGTCGCGGGGCACGGTTCGGCTGACCTCCGCCGCGCTGGATGCACCGCCGCAGATCGTGCCCAACTATCTGTCCACCGACGAAGATCGCCGCATCGCGGCGGACTGCATCCGCCTGACGCGGCGCCTGATGCGCCAGCCGGCGCTGGCCCAATATCACCCTGATGAATTTCGCCCCGGCCCCGCGACGGATGATTCCGATGCGGCTCTGATCCATGCTGCCGGGGACATCGGCACGACCATTTTCCATCCGGTGGGCACCGCAAAAATGGGGCGCGCCAGCGATCCTATGGCCGTGGTGGATGAAAGGCTGCGGGTTCGCGGCATTCAGGGTTTGCGCGTGATCGACGCCTCGGTGATGCCGACCATTACCTCCGGCAACACCAATACTCCCACCATCATGATCGCCGACAAGGGCGCGGCGATGGTGCTGGAAGATGCGAAGTCCTAGGTCACGGGCGCTGGGTTGAACAGCGTCAGGTCGTTGTGCAGGCCCCACTTGTCAGCCCAAACCTGCTTGCGACCGCTAGCGACATCCAGCATCAATTGGAACAATTCCCGGCCCACCTGTTCGATGGTCTTCTCGCCCGTGGCGATGGGCCCGGCATCCAGGTCGATCAAGTCGGCCCAGCGCTGCGCCAGCTCACTGCGTGTGGCGACCTTAATCACCGGCACTGCTGCCAGGCCGTAAGGCGTGCCGCGGCCGGTGGTAAAGACATGCAGGTTCATTCCGCTGGCAAGCTGCAAGGTGCCACAGACAAAATCGCTGGCCGGCGTGGCGGCAAACACAAGTCCGCGCCCGCGCACCTTCTCGCCTGGCGCCAGCACGGCGCTAATGGCACTGGTGCCGGACTTGGCAACCGAGCCCAGGGACTTCTCGATGATGTTGGAAAGCCCACCCTTCTTGTTGCCGGGCGTGGTGTTGGCGCCGCGATCGACTCCGCCATTGTCGAGGTAGGAATCGTACCAGCGCATCTCGCGTACCAGCGCGTCGGCCACTTCGCGCGTCGCGGCGCGCGGCGTCAGCAGATGAATGGCGTCGCGCACTTCGGTCACTTCCGAGAACATCACGGTGGCGCCCGCCGCAACCAGAAGGTCGGCGCAAAATCCCAGCGCCGGATTGGCGGTGAGGCCGGAAAAAGCATCGCTGCCGCCGCACTGCATGCCCACGATCAGTTCGCTGGCCGGCACGGTCTCGCGCCGCCGCCGGTTCAGGATTTTCAGCCGCTCTTCCACGCGTTCCATGATCGCGGTGATATTGGCGCCGAAGCCTTCATAGTCCTGCATCCGCATGGTGCCGGTTTCCTGGCCCTTCGGAAGGAGGCGTTCGGGTACCAGCTTCTCGCAGCCCAGGCCAATGACCAGGACTTCGCCGCCGAAATTGGGATTCTGCGCCAGGTTCTGCAAGGTCCTGATCGGCACCACCGCCTGCGGCGCATTGTTCGCCACGCCGCAGCCATAGGCGTGGGTCAGCACAACCACATCATCGACATTGGGATATTTTGGCAGCAGTTCGGCCTTGATGCGCTTCAGCGCATATTCCATCGTGCCGGCCACACATTGCACGCTGGTGGACACGGCCAGGATATTCTTGGTTCCTACTGTGCCATCAGCGTTGCGGTAGCCTTCAAAGGTGTAACCGTTGAGCGGTGCAGGCGGTGCAGGCGGCCGGGTCGCCATCTCCAGCTCGTCCAGCGGCGGCGCGGTGCCCATCACCACGTTATCCTCGTTGATCCAGTCACCGCGCTTGATGTCGCCCTTTGCGGTGCCGATCACTTCGGCATAGCGCAGGATATCGCCGCCATCGTCGATGTCGGCAAGAGCCACCTTGTGTCCGTTGGGCACGAAATTGTTCAGCACCAGGCCATCGGGAAATTCCGTGCCGGCGGGCAGGCCCAGCGCGTTGACGATGATGGCGACATTGTCGCGCGGCGAAACCTGGATGCGGCGCGGCGCTTCGTGCGGTGGCTTGTTCTGGATGTTCATGGCGGCGTTATAGCACAGCGCGCCTGCGCGGGCAGGCGTTGATCAAGACAAATCAGGCATCAGCCCATGCCGGAAGCGGATCAGCGCACCAGGCAGGGCTTTTTGGGATCGAACGTCCAGCCCGGAATCAGGAACTGCATCGCCACGGCATCGTTGCGCGCGCCGGAATCCAGGGTCTTGTAGGCGTTGTGCGCCTTCTCGACTTCCGCCATGTCGATCTCGACCCCCAGGCCGCCCTTTTTGGGCACGGCCACCAGGCCGCCCACGATGGGGAAAGGTTCCTGGGTCAGGCGTTGTCCATCCTGCCAGATCCAGTGGGTGTCGATGGCGGTGATGTTGCCGGGGGCCGCCGCGGCAACATGCGTAAACATGGCCAGCGAGATGTCGAAATGATTGTTGGAGTGCGAGCCCCAGCGCAGCCCGCGATCGGCACAAGTCTGCGCCACTCGCACGCTGCCGCGCATGGTCCAGAAATGCGGATCGGCCAGCGGAATGTCCACCGAGCCCAGTTCCAGCGCATGCACCATCTGGCGCCAGTCGGTGGCGATCATGTTGGTGGCGGTGGGCAGACCGGTGGCGCGGCGGAATTCCGCCATGATTTCGCGTCCCGAATAGCCGTCTTCGGCGCCGCAGGGATCTTCGGCATAGGCCAAGACGTCACCCGTGCCCTTGCACAGGGCGATGGCTTCCTTGAGGGACCAGGCGCCATTGGGATCCAGCGTGACGCGCGCCTTGGGGAAGGCCTGTTTCAGGGCGGTAGCGGCTTGCATCTCCTGCTCGCCGCTCAGCACGCCGCCCTTCAGCTTGAAGTCATTGAAACCGTAGCGCTCATGTGACGCTTGTGCCAGTCGCACCACGGCCTCCGGCGTGAGAGCTTCCTCGTCGCGCAGGCGGATCCAGGCATCACCCTTCTGGCCATGGCGATAGGGCAGCGTGGTCTTGCGGCGATCGCCGACATAGAAAAGATAGCCCAGCATCTCCACCGCGTCGCGCTGCTGACCTTCGCCCAAAAGCGCCGCCACGGGCACTTCCAGATGCTG
Source organism: Micropepsales bacterium (assembly GCA_038324265.1). Classification (GTDB taxonomy): domain Bacteria; phylum Pseudomonadota; class Alphaproteobacteria; order Micropepsales; family Micropepsaceae; genus Rhizomicrobium. The sequence continues at coordinate 33,245 of JBBQHU010000001.1, forward strand.
GCCCAGCAGGTCGAGCAGGGCGCATTCCAATGCCGCCTGGACATGCACCGTGATCCGCAGATCGAAGGTCTGCAGACCGCGTCCGCCGGAGTCGCGATCCGCAAAAGTTCGGTCCACTTCCAGCAATATCTGGTTCCAGGTGCCCAGGGTCTTGCCGACCACCAGTTCGCGCGCCTGTTCCAGGGTCTGGCGGATTTTTTCGCCGCCCGGTACTTCGCCCACGCCCGTATTGCCGTCACTGTCGGTCAGGATCACCAGGTTGCGCGTGAACCAGGGGCCATGGGCACCCGAAAGGTTCAGCAGCATGCTGTCCTGTCCCGCGACAGGAATGACTTTCAAGTCCGTGACGCGCGGGGCGCCGGTTGCGGCCTTGTTCATGAAGCGATCCTCAGACTTTCAGCACGACGCGCTTGATCTCGCCGGTGATGAAGAGATAGCTGACCATGGCCACAATGGAATGGGCAAAGACGAAGAGCAGCGCCATGTCCCAGTTGTTGCCGGTGCTGGCCAGGATGTAGCCGATGCCGATGGGCGTGAAAATTCCGGCTGCATTGCCGAACAGGTTGAAGATGGAGCCCGACAGGCCGGTGGCCTCGCGCGGTGCTGCATCACTCATCACTGCCCATCCCAGCGCGGCCACGCCCTTGCCGAAAAAGGCTATGGACATGAACAGCATGATGAGGCCCTGGCTGTCGGTGTAGTTGCACAACAGGATGGCGCAGGAAATCACCAATCCGACCAGGATCGGGATCTTGCGCGCATTGGACAGCGTGAGGCCCTTGCGCAGCAGCAGGTCGGACAGGATGCCGCCCAGCACGCCGCCGACAAAGCCGGCGATCGCCGGTCCCGCCGATGCGAAGCCCGCACCGGTCAGGCTCATGTGGCGCGCCTTGATCAGATAGATGGGAAACCAGGTAGCATAGAAATAGGTGAGCGCGGTGATGGAGTATTGCGCCAGATAGATGCCCAGCAGCATGCGATTGGCCAACAGCTGCCCGATGATACTCCAGCGGATCGGCTGCGCCGTGGCGGCAGGACGGTCCAGATTCACCAGCGCGCCGCCCGCTTCGATATGGTCATATTCGCGCTTGCTGATGCCCTTGTGGCGCGAAGGCGACTGAACCACCGCCCAGAAAATTGCTGCGCCGATCAGGCCGATTCCGCCCATCGCCAGGAACACGCTGCGCCAGCCGTAATTCTGCGCCAGAAAGCCCATCAGCGGCGCAAAGGCCACCAGCGAGAAATACTGCGAGGCGTTGAATATGGCGCTGGCTGTGCCGCGCTCCGAATTGGGAAACCAGTTGGCAACGATGCGGGCATTGGCCGGGAAGCTGGGGCTTTCGGAAAAACCCAGGGCAAAACGCAGCGCGAACAGGCTGATGAAGACGGGAACAACGGACAGCGATGACACAAAGGCCTGGGCACCCGTGAAGACAGCCCACAGGGTGATCGACCACAGATAGATTGGCCGCGAACCATACTTGTCCAGCAGCGCGCCGCCGGGAATCTGGCCGATGACATAGGACCAGCCAAAGGCCGAGAAGATGTAACCCAGCTGCACGGTGCTGATCTGGATTTCCTTGGCCAGCGGCACCGCTGCGAAGGAGAGGGTGGCGCGGCTGGCATAGTTGATCGAGGAAACGATGAACAGGACCGCGATGATCCAGAAACGGATATGGGTGTTGCGGGTGTCTGAACCGGTCATGGTCGCTTTCCTTGTTGTCCCAAACGGGCTGCCCGTTTTTCGGGTTTTATTGGCCAAAAGGCCCGCGAAATCTATGGAAGCCAGCTTGGCGGGTCCAAGCCAAAGGTTCAAGCGATCAATGCCCGGAAGGTATCAATCTGATGCTGCAACCGCGTCCTGCTCGTCCTGCCGCAGCAGGTCCAGGAACCCGGCCAGTGCGGGATTGTCATTGTCGGTGCGCCATGCGGCGAACAGTTCGACCGGGCGCGGCGGGTTGGTTTCGATCGCGCGAAAGTGCACATCGTCGAAATGCAGCGACATCGCCGCTTCGGGCACCAGCGCCGCCCCGATTCCGGCGCGCACAAGCGCCAGCATGGAATGAATCTGGCTGAGCGACTGGATTGTGATAGGAGTAACACCTTCCGCCTCAAACAATGCGGCCAGCATGTCATGGAAATAGCGCGCCCCATCCGGCGCATACATGATCAAGGGCTGGCGGTCGAAGTCCGCAAGCCGCAGAGAGGCATTTCCCAGCCGCCTATCGCCGAAAGGCAGCGCCGCCACCAGACGCTCGCTGGCCACCTTGATGGTGGTGAACTCGCCGCGTGTGATGGGTGGGCGCAGCAGCCCGACATCAATGCGTCCGGTGAGCAGGCTTTCGACCTGCTCGCTGGACACCATCTCCTTTAGTGCCACATCGATGTTGGGGGCATGGCTGGCGCGCTGCAGCAGCAGACGCGGCAGGAAGCTGTAGCCGCTGGCGGCGGTGAAACCCAGCGTGATCGTACCGGCTTCGCCCGAAGCGATGCGGCGGGTGGCCAGCGCCGCACTTTCCGTCAGCCGCAGGATGCGCCGGGCCTCCAGCAGGAAAACCCGTCCCGCCGGCGTCAGCTTCACTGCGCGGCTGGTACGGTCCAGCAACTTGACACCCAGCACATGCTCCAAAAGCTGAATCTGCCGCGACAAGGGCGGCTGGGTCATGTTCATGCGCGCGGCGGCGCGGCCGAAATGCAATTCTTCTGCTGCGGCCACAAAGCAACGAAGCTGGCGAAGTTCGAACTGGGACCAGAAGGATGCGCCTGTCATGGGCGCATCCTATATCTGGTCAGACTGGTTTTGTCTTCTGAATGAGGGCCTTCAGGCGACCCAGCTGATCTTCATTCAGGTCAGTCAGGGGTGCGCGCACCGGGCCGGCGGCGCGGCCGATCGCGGTCATGCCGGCCTTCACGATGGAGACGGCGTAGCCTTTGCTCTCGTTACGGATGTTGATGTAGGGCAGCACGAAATCTGTCAGCCCCTTCATCACCTTGCCATGATCCTTGGCGCGCACCGCATCATAGAAGCTCAGTGCCCATTCCGGCATGAAATTGTAGATCGCCGAGGAATAGGTGGTGACGCCCATTTCCAGATAGGGAAGGGCGAAGGTCTCCGCCGTGGGAAGCCCGCCGACATAGGTCAACCGGTCGCCCATCTTGGCGTAGACGCGCATCATCAGCTCGATATCGCCAACACCATCCTTGAAGCCGACCAGGTTGGGATTACGATCACACAGGCGCGCCACGCTGTCTTCGGTCAGGACGGCATTGTCACGGTTGTAGACGATGACGCCCAGCTTGGTGGCTTTGCACACCGCTTCGACATGGGCCATCAGGCCTTCCTGGCCCGGCACCATCAGATAGGGCGGTAGCAGCAGCAGGCCGTCGGCGCCATTGGCTTCGGCCGACTTGGCCAGTTCCACCGCGATTGCCGTGCCATAGCCGCAGCCCGCGATCACCGGAGTCTGTCCGGCGGTTTCCTGCACGGCGGCGGCAACAACGGTGCCGACTTCGCCGGGCGTCAGGGAAAAGAATTCGCCGGTGCCACCCGCCGCGAAAAGGCCGGTCAGGCGCTTGAAGGACAAGGCCCAGGCGCAATGTTCGCGATAGGGACCTTCCAGAAAATTGTGGTCCTTGTCGAAATGGGTGACGGGGAAGGACAACAGGCCCTTGGCCAGGATCTGCGCCATTTCGTTGGGCGACATCTTGCTCATGCTTTTCTCCCTTTGTTGGGCTGCTTGTAAGGCGGGGGCCCGCTCCGGTCCAACCCAAACTGGCTATGGACCGATACGTATTTTGGATGGCTAAATGGGGGCAACAACGGGAGAAACCGGGATGAATCGCAGGGATATGCTGATGACAGCGGGGGCCGCCATGATCGCTACACCGTCCCTGGCCAGGGGTAGCTGGGACAAGGCAAAGCTGGACCAGGCCGCAAGGTTGATGGACAGCTGGATCGCCGACAGCCGGGTGCAGGGCGCTTCCATCCTGGTCACCCAGGGACAGCGCAAATTCGTCCGCAACTTCGGCACCGCCAAGGGTACCGAGCCCATTTTCCTGCTGGCCTCCATCACCAAACCCATGACCGCGGCGGCAGTGATGACCCTGGTGGATGCCGGCGACCTGTCGCTCGATGACACGGTGGTGAAATTCTTCCCCACCTTCACGGGTGATGGCCGCGAGGTCATCACTGTGCGCAACCTGCTGACCCATACCGGTGGCTTGCCCGACATGCTGCCCGATGACGAAATGCTGCGCGAGCACCAGGCACCGCTGTCCGCCTTCCGTGACGGCGCCCTGAAAGCGCCGCTGAAGTTTCGGCCCAATACCAGCTATTCCTATGCCAGCATGGGCATCCATCTGTCGGCGGCGATTGCTGAGAAGATCACCGGCAAGCCCTTCCCCGAAGTGGTTGATGAGCGCGTACTTCGCCCCCTGCACATGGCCAGGACCAGTCTTGGCCTGCGCGGCCGGCCCAAGTCCCAGACGGTTCCCAGCCAGCCCGCCCCCGCCATGACCGAAGCCGGAAAGAAAAGCTGGCAGACCTGGAATTGGAATAGCGACTATTGGCGCAACCTTGGCGCCTCCTGGGGCGGGGCGCTGGGCTCCGCCGCCGACGTCGCACGCTTCTACGACGAATTTCTGGGCCGGCGCGGACGTATCCTGAAGCCCGCGACCGAAGACCTGATGATCACCAACCAGTCGCCGCCCGGCATCAAGGCGTCTGGCCTGGGCTTTGACCTGCCGCCGGCGGTGGGCACTGCCATCACCGGCCCGCGCACCTTCGGTCATAACGGCTCCACCGGCACGCTCAGTTGGGCCGATCCCGACACCGGTACGATCTGCGTGGTCCTGACGACGCTCTATGAACCGGCGGTGCGCCCGCACCCAACCCATCTGGTGTCTGATGTCGTGGCGGAGGCCGTGAGGGGCTGATTACTTCTTCGCGCGCTTTTCTTGCAGGTCGATGATCTCCTGCACTTGCGGGTGGGCGACGGGAAGCTTGTCGATATTCTGCTTCAGCCAGCCGGTGTAATCGGCCTCGATTTCGGGTGTCCAGCTGCGATCGATCTGGCCGGCCGTGTACTTACCCTCATTAAGCCGCTGATGGCCGAACATGTCACGAAGGTGGGTACGTTCGGACATCTGCACCACACGCTCCGCCAGCTGCGGCGGAATGAAGATCACGCCACCGTCGCGGCCCAGCACCACGTCGCCCGGCATAACCGCCGCCTGGCCGATGCGGGTCGGTGCGTTGATCGAGGTCATCGTGGAATTCAGCGGCCTGCCTTCATCGCCGATGCGGCCAAAATGGTGCGAGGGATCATAGGCGCGCACAAAGGCGATGAAGTTGGGCAGCTCGCGCAGACCGTTGATATCGCGCACCGCGCCATCATAGACGATACCGTTGCCGCTCTTCGCGTAAATGGCGTTTGCGACATTGTCGCCGATCGAAGGCCCGTCCTTCTTCAGCCCGAAATGGTCGCTGACATAGACGTCGCGCGACTGCAACATATCCACCGGCCAGGCATTGGCGGCCCCCTTGCGACCATCCGCCTTGCCGTCGGCCTCGATCACTTTCTCAAGGTCCAGCCGTCCTGGAATCCAGGTCGAAGTGAGCGCGCGTCCCACCATGATCCTGCCGGGATAAAGGTCGGCCCAACCGTCTTCATACTGGTGCTCGTAACCGGCGAAGCGCAGCGTCGCCCAGGCTTCCTCAAGCGTGACTTTTTTCATGCGTTCCAGGATCGCGTCTGACACCTTGGGGCGGCCATCGGCGAAACGTTCACCTGTCCATTCCGGCGTGTCGTGGATCACTTCTGCTGCGGAATAAAAACTCTGGTGCGCGAAAGCCGCGCCTGACGCCATCAATAATGCTGCAAGTGCGAATGCGATTTTTTTCATATCATCCTCCCAGTCCCGTGCTGATCTATCACGCTAGGCCGTCCTCCGGATACGGACTCTGGTGGTCCATCGGTGCGAAGTTTTTCTCTTTTCCGTCCCGTCGCCAAACCCGCTAGGCTCCGGAAAAATCCGGGGGTGCGTTTCATGGATCGTCGTTCGTTTCTGGGAGGGGGCGCAGGCTTCTATGCCGCGCTGCTGTCGGACGCCAAGGCAGCCGGTACCAGCCGGGCCCCCAAGCTCAAAATTCGCGAAGTACGCGCCATTCGCCTGAGGAACGGCTTCAACAGCCGCTTCGTGCGCGTCTATACTGAGGACGGCCTTTACGGCACCGGCGAATGCGTGGATTCCGTCGGCACCGAAACCATCATCAACAACAACTTCAACGTGATGCTCAAGGGTCGCGACCCCCTCGATATCCAGGCCATCTTGGCCGATTTTTGGGGTTATCATCGGGTCAACATGGGTGGCGCTCCGTCGGTGATGTTCGTGCATGGCCAGGGCGGACCCTATCTGACGGCGGTGTCCGGCGTAGAGATGGCGTTGTGGGACTTGGCAGGCAAGGCGCTGGGCCTGCCCATTCACCGGCTGCTGGGCGGCAAGATGCGCAGCCGCGTGCCGGTCTATCTGCACGCGGCAAATCCGCAGGTTGCCAAAAAAGTATTCGCCGAAACCAGGACGCGGGTGATCAAGGTCGGGTTGGACTACGCGCCCGACGACTGGTCCATCAAGAAAGGTTACGAGCCGGACCGCCCATTCCACCTGCATATGACAAATAATCAGATTGACGATGTGGTGAACTTCTTCGCCAGTTTCCGAAAGGAGCTGGGCAAGGATGCTGAGATCGGCCTGGAATGCCACGCCCATTACGACCTGGAGACTGGCATCCAGATCTGCAACCAGATCGAGCCTTATCGTCCCATGTTCGTGGAAGAGCCGGTGCCGTCCGACAACGTCGAATCCATGCTGCGGCTTCGCAGCAATACCCGCGTGCCGATCGCGGCGGGCGAGAACATTTATACCCGTTTCGGCTTTCGCCCGTTCCTGGAAAAGCAGGCGCTCAGCATCATCCAGCCCGACTTCACCAAGTCTGGTGGGCTGATGGAGGGGCTCAAGATCGCGGCGATGGCGGAGACTTATAACATTCCGGTGGCACCGCACGGTGTTTGCACACCCTTGGGGACCCTGGGGATCACCCATCTGTGTTCGGTGATTCCCAACTTCCTGGTGCAGGAATTCACCCAGTATCAGGAAAAGGCCTTCACCGAGCTGTGCGATCCCGTGAAGCTGGATGCCGAAGGCTTTCTGCCCGTGCCCGACGCGCCCGGTATCGGTATCGAACTGAACGAGGCGGCGGTGAAAGAGCGTCTGGACCCCGAATTCAGGATGCTGTGAGGCCTTCCTGGTCCTTCAGGTCGAAGATCTGCGACATCGGCACCCACTTCTGACCCGGCGCGGCATGGGGCAGGGCCTTCTGGAAACCCCACATCAAGGTTTCCCATTCGTCATAGGCCGCAGGAACATCGCGGGAGCGTGGGTAATCATCGGCGACCGTGGCGATCATCACCATGCGGTCGCCGGTGCGCCAGATTTCCATGCCTTCGATGCCCTGGGCGTAAATGTCGTCGACGATCTGGGGCCACACCCCGCCGGGTCGATGAAACTGCTCATATTCGGCAATGCGGGCGGCGTCGTTCACCAGATCCAGCGCAAAGCACAAGCGGCGGCTCATTGGGGTTCTCCTGCACGAAAAATCTGCTCTATAAGAGCGTCCTTCCCGTCCCGGAGCAATCATGGCCTCTTTCCTGCGTCTGCATCCCACCGATAATGTCGTGGTCGCGGTGGCGGGTCTTTCGCCCGGCGACATCGTGGACGATGTAAAAATTCTCCGCCGCATACCGCCCGGCCACAAGGCCGCGGTGCGCGCGATTCCCACAGGTTCGCCGGCGCTGAAATTCGGCCAGATCATCGGTTTTGCCACCGCAGACATCGCGCCGGGCGACTGGGTGCATGAGCACAATATCGTCTTTCATGCGGTGGACCGCGACTATGAATATGCCACCGGCGCCAATCCGCCACCGGCCATTGATGCGCCGGCGACATTCCAGGGCTATGCCAGGGCCAACGGCAAATTCGGCACCCGCAATTACCTGGGCATCCTCACATCCGTGAACTGCAGCGCCACCGTGGCACGGCTGATTGCGCGCGAGGTCGAGAAACGTGGCCTGCTGGACAATTATCCCCAAATCGATGGCGTCATCCCGCTGGTGCACGGCCATGGCTGCGGCATGGACAGCAAGGGCGAGGGGTATGACGTGCTCAAGCGCACCATGTGGGGCTATGCCGCCAATCCCAATATGGGTGCAGTCCTGATGGTGGGCCTGGGTTGCGAGACCTTCCAGATCGGACGCTGGAAGCAGGCCTACAATATCGCGGAAGGCGAAACTTTCCGCTCCCTCACCATCCAGGATTCCGGCGGCACCCAAAAGGCGGTGGATGCGGGCCTGGCCGCCGTCATGGATATGCTGCCGATGATGGCAAAAGTGGAACGCACCACCGCGCCGGCCAGTGAACTGATGCTGGCGCTGCAATGTGGCGGCAGCGATGGCTATTCCGGTATCACCGCGAACCCGGCGCTTGGCGCGGCCGTGGATATACTGGTGGCCCATGGCGGCACCGCCATCCTGTCCGAAACGCCGGAAATCTACGGCGCCGAGCATCTGCTGACACGGCGGGCAAAAAGCCGCGAGGTGGGCGAGAAGCTGATCGAACGCATCCGTTGGTGGGAGGAATACACCAAGCGCAACTCCGGCAGCATGAACAATAATCCCTCGCCAGGGAACAAGGCCGGCGGGCTCACCACCATCCTGGAGAAATCCCTGGGCGCCGCGGCCAAGGGTGGCACCACCATGCTGAACGCAGTCTTTGAATATGCCCAGCCCGTTACCGAAAAGGGCTTCGTCTTCATGGATACGCCTGGCTATGATCCTGTCTCGGCCACCGGCCAGGTCGCTGGCGGCGCGAACATCCTATGCTTCACCACCGGCCGCGGTTCCGCTTATGGCTGCAAGCCCACACCCTCGATCAAGCTGGCGACCAACACGCCGGTCTATGAGCGCATGACCGACGACATGGACATCAATTGCGGCGATGTCCTGGACGGCATTTCCATCCAGGACAAGGGTCGCGAGATTTTCGAGCACATCCTGAAGATCGCATCCGGCACCCGCAGCAAGTCCGAAACGCTCGGCTATGGCGATGCCGAATTCGTGCCCTGGCAGATCGGCGCTACCATGTAGCCTTGCCCGCATTCTTCCGCTTAGACTGGCGCAAAGATTAAGAGGGTGGGGGACATGCCGAAGCTGCCGATCGTCGAAAGGCGTTACATTGTCGCCTTTGCGCTGACCTCGACCCTGTTCTTCGCCTGGGGCCTGGCGTCCCAGTTCAACGACCTTTTGTTGCATCACTTCCAGAAGGCGCTGGACATCACCCGTACCCGCGCCAGTTTTACCCAGTTCGCCTTCTATATCGGCTATTTCTGCGCGCCCCTGCCGGCCGCCATGATCATCCGCCGGGTCGGTTACAAAAAGACCATCATCATCGGCCTGGCTTTCTATGCCGTCGGCGCCTTCCTATTCGTACCGGCGGCGCATATGCGGGTCTATGGACTGTTCCTGGCGGCGCTTTACATCATCGCGATCGGCGCGGGATTTCTGGAGACCAGCGCCAATCCCTATATCGCCATCATGGGCGACCCCAAGACTGCGTCGCCCCGCCTGAACTTTGCCCAGGCCTTTAACGGCGTCGCCAGCGTGCTGGGGCCGCTGGTCGGCGGCTATGTGATCTTTTCCGGCGTGGAATATACACCTGCACAGATGGCGGCGATGGGCCCGGCCGCGGTCGATGCGTGGCGCGCGCACGAAGCTGCCGCAGTCGGTCCGCCCTATCTGGTGCTCGGCATCCTGATGGTGGTGATAGCCTCGGCCATCGCGCTGACAAAATATCCCCCTTTGCGTTCCGAGGTTACGCCGCAGGGTGCAGGTTCGCCCTTTGCCGTTCTGAAGAAGCCTCGGGTGCTGTATGCCGTGATTGCACAGTTCTTCTATGTCGGGGCGCAGGTCGGGACCTGGAGCCTGCTGGTCGATTTCGCCCAGGAATCGGCGCAGGTTCCCGAAAGGACTGGCGCGCAGGTCTATCTGGAAGCCACCATGATCGCCTTTTGTGTCGGCCGCTTTATCGGCGCATGGCTGCAACGCACCATCAACCCGCCGCGCCAGTTGATGCTGTATGCCGCTTGCAACATGGTGCTGTGCGTATTGGCGGCAACGCTGGGCGGCTTTCCCGGCCTTTGGGCGCTGGTGGCGACCAGCTTCTTCATGTCGATCATGTTTCCCACCATCTTCGCGCTGGGCCTTGAGGATCTGGGTCATCAAACAGAGTTCGCCTCCAGTTTCATTGTGATGGCAATCTGCGGCGCCGCTGTAATCCCGCCGATCATGGCGGCCTTTGCCGGCATCACCGGCGCGCTGCACTGGAGCATGCTGATCCTGGTGCTTTGCTATGCCGTTGTGATGAGCTTCGGCTGGTTTGTGCCCAGAATGCGCCGCGCATGAGTTTTCCACTTCGTCCACTCGGCCGAACAGGATTGCGGGTCACCGAACTGGGCTTCGGCACTGCGCCCCTGGGAAACCTGTTTCGTCCCCTGTCCGACGATGCCGCCCGTTCCACCCTTGCTGCGGCGCGCGAGGCGGGGTTCGGCTATTACGACACGGCGCCATTCTACGGCTTCGGACTGTCCGAGCGCCGGCTGGGTGACGCCTTGCGGTCGCGCGACGTGGTTCTCTCCACCAAGGTGGGACGCCTGCTGAGACCAATCGCTGGCCCAGTGGATGAGCGCATCCAGCGCCACGGCTATGCAACGCCCATGCCGTTCGAACCGGTCTATGACTATTCCTACGATGCCATCATGCGCAGTTTCGAGGCCAGCCAGCAGCGGCTGGGCCTGTCACGCATCGACATACTTTATATCCACGATATTGGCCGCATGACCCATGGCGACGAAAACGTTGCGCGCATGGCGGAACTTACCAGGGGCCGCGGTTTGAAGGCGCTGGAAGAACTGCGTGCCGCCAAACGTATTGCCGGCTTTGGGCTGGGCGTGAACGAAGTCGAAGCCTGTCTGGAAGTGATGGACAATGCCCGGCTGGACGTGATCCTGCTGGCGGGCCGCTACACCCTGCTGGAGCAGACGGCGCTGGACGCACTCTTTCCGCGCTGCGAGTCGGCAGGCACGGCCATCGTGGCGGGCGGGCCCTACAATTCTGGCATTCTCGCACTGGGCACCAAAACGGGCGCGCCCCTCTTTTATAATTATGAGCCGGCACCGGAAACGGTCATCACCAGGGTCCGCGCCATTGAGGCCACCTGTGATCGCCACGGCGTTCCGCTGGCGGCCGCAGCGCTACAGTTTCCGCTGGCGCATGGGTTGGTGTCCAGCGTAATTCCCGGTCTGGATTCCGCCGAACGCGTGGCTGAGACCGTGAAACTGTACCGTCGCCCGATCCCGGCAGAAATGTGGCGTGAATTGAAGGTCAAGGGCCTGTTGCGCGAGGATGCGCCAACACCGTAGCGTTGGACCATGACCTGGCGCAAAGCCGCACTCATTGTTTTCGTCAGCCTCTTGGCGATGATCGCGCTGCTGTGGCTGGCGCGGGCCCGCATTGCGGCGGAATTTGCGAGCGCCTATTTTCGCAGTCATGGCATTACAGCGACGGTGAATGTCGGCGACTTGGGCCTGTCTGGAGCCTCCGGTCGCTTTGCGCTGGGGTCGCCTGACGCACCGGATATTTCCGCCGACCGCATCGAGCTGCATTTCGATCCCCTCAGCTGGATTCCGCGCGTGGTGGAGGTCCGGCTAGTCAATCCGGTCATCCGCGCACGCCTGGATGCGCACGGCACGGTCACCCTGCCGTCGCTGCAGGACTGGATCACCTCGTTGCAACAGCAACAGGGCAAGTCCCGCTTTGTCAGCGATGACCTGGCGGTATCGCTGACGGGCCTGCGGGTGCTGCTCACCACTCCTGGCGGTGCGCTGGAAGTCGATGGCGATGTGAAGCTGGTGAAGAACCTGCCGTTCTTCGTCGCCCTGAAGGCGCGGCCCGCTGCATTTAGATATCAGGGCACAAATATTGCGCTCGCCGCAGCAAGCCTGCGCTATGACGGGGACAATGCCGCGCTGACGGCGGATTTTTCCGCCCGCAATGGCACGGCGTCGATCAGCGGCGCGAAGCTCGCGCTCGATATCGCGGGGCCGCAATGGTCGGCAACTGCGGTGACCACGCCGCTGCTGCACATGAAGGTGTCGGCGGATGTCTTGGTGGCGGGCGCAAGCCTGCGTGCGCCGACATTCGATCTCACGGCCCACAATCTGGCTTTGACAGGCAATGACCTGAAGGCTGATGTCAGCCTCTCCGGTGGGTTCGGCTATGACCCTGGCGCGCTGGCCGCGATCCGGACCCAGGACCCCGTCTTGGCAAGGGCTGTAATTGCCAATCTGGACCGGTTGCAATTTTCCTGGGCCGGTCATGTGACTCGTCAGGGCGGCAAGACCAGCGCCTCTTCGACAGCCCCGCTGCTGCTGCATGGCGCCCGCGGCGCCCAATTGCGCGCCGCATTGTCCAATGTGTCGGCTACCTCCGACAGCTTGGCGGCAAGCGCGAACGCAACCGTCTCCGGTGGCGGCCTGCCCACCACCAAACTGGCGCTGCACGATCTCGTATTGAGCGGCGGCGGCTTCACGGCAAAGGCCACACTGTCGTCGCACTTCCGCTTCTCCATGCTGCATGGTGCCGATATTGCCATCGGCGGCCCGGTGTCGTGGCAGGCGGGCAAGTTTACCTTTGTGCAGGCATCCTGCAGCCGCATCCGGCTTGCGGCGTTCCATACCGGCAGTGATCTCGCCAAGTCGGTGCGCGCGGAGCTATGTCCCGCGGCCCTGCCCATGTTCGCTGCCGACAGCAAGGGCTGGTCCTTTCAGGCGCGCGCCCGCGGCGCTGCTGCGACCTTGCCGCTGACCAACACGCAAATGGCGGAGGGTGCGGCAACGCTCACCTTTGAAGGGCAGGGCAGCACCGTCCACGGCAAGATTGCCGTTTCCGATGCGCAGATGTCCGATCTCGTCGCCACGCCACGTTTCCGGCCATTGCGGGGTCGGGGCAATGTCACGTTGGCCGGCTGGGTTTGGAGGGGCAGCCTCGCCGTCTCGGACGCGCACAAGAACATGCTGGGGGACGTCACCTTCACCCATGCCACATCATCCGGCAAAGGCACCGCGCATATCAGCGCTCCCAAGCTGATATTCGCACCGGACAAGTTGCAGCCGCAGGATATTTCGCCGTTTCTGGCGTCACTGCGCCGGGCCGATGGCAGTGCCCGCTTTGAAGGCGACATCACCTGGACCCGCAACGAGATCAAAAGCAGCGGCACCCTCGCGCTGAACAGCTTGGATTTCATGACCCCGCTGGGCAAGGCGCATGCGATCAAGACCGAGCTTCAGTTCTTGTCGCTGCTGCCGCCGATCACCGCGCCCGACCAGAAAATCACCATTTCGCGCATTGACTGGACCCTGCCGTTCAGTGCGGTGAACCTGCATTTCGCAGTGGGCGACAGTTCGGTAAAGGTTCGCAGCCTCGACGTGGACATTGCCGAAGGTCATGCCGCATTGGGGGGCTTCACCATCAACCTGTCCGATCCGGGCAACATCGCAGGCGCCGTCCAATTCAAGGGTATCGCGCTCAATTCTCTTATCGCTGCCTCCAACCTTGGCACCAAGGTGAAGATGGAGGGCAAGGTTTCGGGCACTGTCCCCTTCACCATGACGTCAGAGGGTTTCCGTATTCGCGACGGTCACGTCGCCGCCGATGGCACCGGTCGCCTGTCCTTCGACCGCTCACTTTGGACCCAGGCTGGCCCCGCCGCCAATGCCGTGCAGGATTTCGCCTATCAGGCGCTCGAAGCGCTGGCGTTCGACACCCTGTCCGCCGACCTCAATTCCGTTCCCGGCGGCCGGCTGCAGGTGGTGTTCAAGATCAAGGGGCGCAGCGATCCACCCACGCCCCAGACCGCCAATGTGGCCATTTCCGACATTCTCGACGGCACCGCACTGCAAAAATCCATTCCATTGCCCAGCGGCACGCCGATCGATCTGACGCTGGATACCTCCCTTAATTTTGACGAACTCTTGAAGTCCTATGCGGAAGCATGGTCCAACAGTCTGAACCTCGGGGCCGGAGCAAAGCCATGAAGCAGATCCTGTTCGCCGCATGTACTGTTGCCGTATTGAGCGCCTGTACCCCCACCATCCGGGTCGAGGTTGCGCCGATCAATATCTACGCCAAGCTCGACGCCGATGTGCGCGTGCGCTTGGACAAGGAAGTCCAGAGCGCCATCGCCAAGAACCCTGAACTCTTCTAAGGACGCCCAGACATGAAAAATGTTATGCGCAATGTCAAAGCCGTCTTCGCCGCCGCTGCACTGATGCTGCTGGCGACGCCCGCTTTCGCCGATCTCGCCGCCGACAAGACGGTGGTGGATGCCGCCAAGGCCGCCGGCACCGTGGGTGAGCAGGCCGATGGCTATCTCGGCATCATCACATCCGCCGACGGCACGCTGACCGCGGCAATGAACGCGATCAATGCCGGCCGCGCCAATGTCTACGCCGACACCGCCGCAAAGTCCGGCACCACCCGCGATGCGGCAGGCCAGGCCACCGGCGCAACCCTGATCGCCCGTACCCCGGCCGGCCAGTACGTCAAGCCGTTGGGCGGCGGCTGGACCAAGAAGTAATCAGGCCAAGTCCACCGCCACCACTTCGTGCAGGCGGATGCTCGGCACTTCCACCACCAGCCGATCGCCGTCGCGTGACGTCTTGGGCACCGCGCCGGATTCCAGCAACGTCACAGCTCCCACCTTTGCGCCCGCCGGAATCGCCAGCGAAACGGTGTAAGGCCCTGCCGGCATGATCTCGCGATAGGGCCCCTTCATCATCATCGGGTTGTTCATGTTGACCAGGTGCGCCGCCAGCGAGTTCTTCTGCCGCCAATAGGCGATGTCCACCATGCCCGGGCCTTTGACGGTCATGGGCGCGGCTTCGTCGGCCGCCCAAGTCACCGCATTGGCCAGCAGTATCAGATGGTCGGGCGCAAGCACTTCCCAGAAGGTGTGGTCCAGATCCATGGGAAAATAAACCACCCGCCCTTTGCCGACCTCGCGGCAATACGCCATTGGGATATTGGTTTCCTCCTGCGCCGCGTACACCCGCTCCATCGGAAGATCGGGATAGCTGGGTATCAGGGTCAGCGGCGGCTTCGTGTCGTCGTGCGGCCTGACCGTCAGCTGCTGGGTGGCGGCAATGATGCGCGGCGCATCTTCGAGCCCCTTGGTCAGCGGGTGGGGATGGCGCGGCGTGAGATAGCTGTTCTTTATGCCATTCTCGGTTTTCACATAGTCGCAGCCGAAAAGGTCGGCCAGGCCGAAATTGGCGCGGCGCTTGCCAAGCTCGTCGTATAACGAGGTCTCGCCTGTCGCAACGATGCGCCCACCGCCCTTCACATAGTCGCGAATTTGCTGGCATTGCGCCTCGGACATGGCCGCAACATCGGACAGCACCAGCACGCGATATCGGCCGATATGCCTGGCCTCCAGCTGGCGGTCGTCCGCCATCTCGAACGGAATGCGCGCTTCCACCAGCGCCTGGTAATAGCCATTGACCGAGTCTGTCACCCGCTGCGCTACGCGCACACCATCGCCGGCGGTGAATGCGGTGCCGCCAGCCGTGAAGCCGCCCGACTGGGCGGAGTTGACCATCGCCACCCGTGCCAGGTTGGCGGTGTTGCGCATGTACCGATCGTGTTTGTAGTGCCATTGGAAAATCTTCTCGACCGGCGCAACCCAGCGTGAGTCAAAAATGCGGGCGTTGAATTTCACATACCAAGGCCGCGCACCCTGGGCGATGCCGCCATGCGCCCAGGCTTCCAGCTCAGATCCCACCTGTACGCTGTCTTTCCATCGATTGTCGTCCTCGACGCCGATGTTGAAAATACCGAGCACGGGCAGGTTTTGCATATAGGCGCGGACCTGTTTGGCATATTTGCCCATCATCCAGACAGGAGTGGTCCCGGCGCGGCCCTGCCGGTCCACCGCCACGATGGGGATGGTGACATTGTTGGGATCGTTCATGCCGCCATTGGGGCTGAAGAAGCAGTCCTTCTTCGATGCCTTGACCGTGTCGTCCCACAACTTGAACTGCTTCCAGCGCATGTCCGCATTCCACTGGATATAGGCCTTGCGGCGCGGATCCTGCGGGTCGTTAGTGGTGGGCAGCTCCAGTCCGGTGGCGGCACGAAACTTGGTGCGGCAGGTCGCACAATAGCACATGCCGCTGCCGGCCCAGCGATTGCCGAAGAAACCTTCCGGCTGATAGTTGTCGGCGATCTCCTTCAGGACAGCCGGCATGAAGTCGAACATGAAGCCACCATTCTGGCAGGTGACATACATGTCGGCGGCAGCCCAATGGCGGCGCGGCTTGCCATCCTCGGTGCAGGCGGCCCATTCGGGGTGCGCGGCAAAGGCTTCCTCGCTCATGGCGTGGGGATCGACGCGGGCAATGATGGAAATGCCCAGCGCGCGGCTGCCCTTGACCATCTCGCCGAACATGTCGCGGTCGCCCAAGTCACGGGCGCGATAATGCAGCGGCACCTTGGAGGGGTAGAAACAGATGCAGCCACCTGCCGACAGGCACACTGCATCGACATGGGTTTTCTGGAACAGGTCGAACCAGAATTTCGGATCATAGCGCGGCGGATCTTCCTCGGTGAAGGCGACCTGCGCCCAGCGCATGGCATTGTTGGCCCAGGGCAGTCCCGCCATATCACCGGTCATGGCAAAGGCCTTGTCGGCTCTTGCCGAGAAGGCGAGCGCGGCAGCGGCAACCTTCATCACTTCACGCCGCGTTGCACCTTCGCTGGAATGTTCCATCGCCATCTCCCTGTAATGGGGCCTGTTCTAAAGCGCATTGCCAATAGCGGCAATTCGGGCTTGACTGATTTCATAATAACAATGGGGAAGAAACCGTGCGTCCTCTCGTCCATGCCATTGCATTTTTCATGCTGTCGTCCGCGGCGCAGGCTACCGACATCAAGGTATTTTCGCCCGGAATCTCCAACGGACCGCTCAGAAAGCTGGCCGAAACCTGGATGGCGGAAACCGGCAATACGGTTACCATCACCGGCGGCAATGTCGGGCGCATTCGCACCGCTGTGACCAGCGACACGCCGGCCGATATCGTACTGGCGCCGCCGGCCGACCTGAAAGATTTGTCGGCAAAGCTCAAGGCGGGCAGTGAACGCAGCGTCGGCCGCATCGTCTTCGGCATTGTGGTCAAGGCGGGCGGCGCGCACCCCGACATCTCGACACAGGACAACTTTATCGCTTTTGCCAAAAAGGCGGGCACGCTGGCTTTTGCCAACCCCGCCGTAGGCAGTCTGTCCGGCGCAATGGTGGAGGATATGCTCAAGCGGCCCGAATTCGCCGGGGTCAAGCCGCTGCCCATCAAGGGCATGATCGGCGACGCCATCGTGCGCGGCGAGGCCGAGTTCGGCGGCGGCGCCATCAGCGAGGAAGTGCTGGCGAAGGGCGCCGAAGTGGTCGGCCCATTCCCCGACAGCCTGGGCTTGCACATCGATGTTTCCGGCGCCGTGCTGAACATATCTACGGCGCCCAAAGAAGCCGAAGCCTTCCTCGCCTATATTACCGCGCCCAGGGCTGCGGCGGTATGGAAGGCCGGCGGCGTCATCGAAGTGCCCTAGAAGGGCTTCATCCCTTTCGCAATCCAGGCTGCGCGCGCTTCGGGGCGGGCAAGGAATTTGACAAAAGCCAGCGCCGTCACCGGGTCAGCCGACCGTACCGACACGGCCAGGATCGCGTCCATGTGCCCGCCCAGTTCCACCGGCAGCGGCGCCACAAGTTCGATCTGCGGCTTGTTGAGGATTTCCGGCACCAGCTGGATCGCCATGTCGCCTTCGCCGCGGGCCAGCGCGGCTGCGCCTTCGCCCTTGGCCACCGGCACCACCTTCACGCCTGCAAAATCAGGCTTCTTCAATATGCCGTCGATGATCACGCCCTGCATGGTGCCCGCCTTGGGATCATTGACCATGACGGTGCCGGTCTTCAGCACGGCGGCTAGCTTGGCAACCGTGGAAATATCGGGATGCGCCGCGCCCTTCTTGACCGCTAGTCCCAGCTCGTCACGGCCCAGTGGGGTATAGCTGCCCGCCACAATGCCGCCATCCAGCGCCACCGTATTCATCAGGTCGGCGGGCAATCCGACGACATCGGCCGCGGGCGTGGCAGTCTTGACCTGGCCCACGATCACATTCATCCCGGCCTCGGTGACGATGACATTGTTGCCGGTCTGCTTGGTAAAATCTGCGGCAAGTTCCTTCAGCGCCGAATTGTAGACAAAGCCGGGACTTACAACGCGGATTTCGCCCGCCTGGGCGGAACCGATCAACAAGGCAAACATCAAGGCAGTGGAAGTCACGCGCATGGTCGGGTCCTATTTGTAAAGCAGAATGGTCTTCCAGAAGGCGCATTGATGCGCGGCGGCGAATTCGGGGTTGGACTGCGTGCTGTTCCAGCCATCATCCTGAATGAAATAGGCCGGACCGTCCTTCTTCCAACGTGGCCAAGGCATGTCACCATTGCCGTTGGGATTGCCGCCACGCGCGAAATTGGCCCAGGCATCAATTAGCCTGTCTGACAGCTTGCGTTGCACCGGTGACAACGTCGTGGGCAACCCTTCCGGTCCGCCGTGATAGCCGGCGAACACATAACCGATGTCGCTGGTGTGATAGGCCAGCGACTTGTAGTCGGTCATCCTCGGGAAATAACTGGGCGCGGAGGGGTCATCGAACAGATAGCTGTACACGGGCACCTGTGTCGACATCGCACCTGACAGATACTGGCCGCGGCAGGCCAGCATGTCGCTATGGGCGCGGTCCCATGCCATCTGCGGGCCTTGCGGCTGCGATGGATAATGCGCCAGTACGGCATCAATCGTGCCCTTGGCATAAGCTGGCGGGCTGCCGCCGGGACCGGCATTGCCGCCATAGGCGGTTTTCACATAGGCGCGAAAATTCGCCTCGTTGATCGGCGCGCGGTCCGGCTTGAAATATTGGGTGATGCCGTTGAAGAAATTGCCTTCATCGCGCGTGGTGCCGACCATTACCGGCACGTGGTTGAAATCCCCGCTGATTACCGCATCGATGGTCTGGCGCGGGATCACGGTGCCGTCCACCACCGGGCCACTGACAAAGGGACCATTGGCTTGGGGCGTGCCTGCAAGCGCTACAATCCTGGATGCGGGCAGGGCGCGCAAGCACCGCGCCACATCGCCCGCGCTGCCGCATCCGGCAGCGACGACGAATTTCTGGGCGCGCGCCTGCGCGATGACCTGCGCCCCAAATGGCGTATAGCCGCCACTCTGGAAGATGGCGCGGTGAAACAGACCCTTCGCGCCCGGTGACACCACATTGGCGGCCGTGGCGCCCGCACCGGCTGATTGACCTCCCAAAGTCACATTGTCCGGATCGCCGCCAAACGCAGCGATGTTGCGCCTGACCCATTGCAGGGCCGCCTGCATGTCCTGAATACCGTAATTGCCGCTGCCGCCCAGCGCCGGATGCGCCATGAAACCGAACAGGTTGAGGCGATAGTTGAAAGTGACCACCACCAGCTTGCCGCGCGCCGCGAGCTTCGTCGCGTCATAGTCATTGCTTTCGCCATCGAAATAGCCGCCACCATGTATCCAGACCAGTACCGGAAACTTGCCCGCCTTTTGCGGCGCGAACACATTCAGGTACAGGCAGTCTTCATTGCTGTTCGGCGGCCCTGCGAATGGCCCCAGGGTGGTGATCTGGGCGCAGGTCGGGCCAAAAGCCTTGGCCTGCCGCACGCCGCTCCAATTCGCCACCGGCTGCGGCGGCATCCAGCGCAGGCGCCCCGCTGGCGGCGCGGCATAGGGAATGCCCAGAAACTGCATGACGCCATTCTTCGCGAAGCCTTCCACCGGACCTTCGGCGGTCGCAATCGGTGCCGCGGCGGCGGCCAAACTCGTCGCCAGCAGCATCGCCAGCATCATCCGCATCATGACGGCATCCTTGAAAGCATTTGCAAACTAGGTCTGCTTTGCGGACCGTGCAAGAAGACGCGTTTTGCCCTACAAGACAGAAAATTGTTGGAGGAAGTATGCGTCGCGTGAAGGCTTTTGTTTGCTGCACTGCACTCGCTTTGTTCGCGGTCCAGGCCGATGCGGGGGTGATGAACCCCATTGCCGGCGATCCCATCGCCATTGAAAGCGGCAAGCTGTCGGGCACGCGTCTGGACAGTGGCGTAAAGGCCTATCTTGGCGTGCCCTTCGCCGCACCGCCGGTGCGCGATCTGCGCTGGCATGCACCGGTGCCGGTGAAGCCCTGGACCGGCATCTACAATGCCGACACCAAGATCACCAACTGCTACATCCCGCTGCGCGCCACCACGCTCAATCACTATTTTGGGGAAATAAAATCCAGCGAGGATTGTCTTTATTCCAACGTCTGGACGCCCGCAGGCGCCAAGGCCGGCGACAAGCTGCCGGTGGTGGTGTGGATCCATGGCGGCGGATTCCAGGAAGGCTCCATCAACTTCGATGTCTATGGCGGCGAGCCATTGGCCAAGAAGGGGGTGATCTTCATGGGCATCTCCTACCGCGTGAACATCTTTGGCAATCTGGCCCATCCCGAACTCACCGCAGCTTCCGGTCACAATGCGTCGGGCAATTACGGCCTGATGGACCAGATCGCCGGCCTGAAATGGATCCAGCGCAATATCGCCGCCTTTGGCGGCGACCCCACCAATGTCACGGTGGTGGGCCAGTCGGCCGGCGCCATGGCGCTGGACTTGCTGCAATCCTCGCCGCTGGCGCACGGTCTGTATGCGAAGATGATCGCCATGTCAGGCGGCTATCACGGCGTGGCTGCGCCGCATCTGGCAATGCTGGCCGAAAACGAAGCCAAGGGCGTGAAGCTGCAGGACGCGATGAAGGCGAAGGACATCGCCCAGATGCGCACCATTCCCGCCGACCAGATCACCGAGATCGCAAAGGCGAACAAGATCGTCTTCAGCGGCCCGAACGTGGAAGGCTATGTCGTCCCCGGCAACCCGGCCGACATCTACGCCGCCGGCAAGCAGCAGGATGTACCGCTGCTGCTGACCTCGGTGGGAAATGATATTTTCAGCAAGACACCGGTTACTGACGCGCGCACACTGACTGACTACAAGGCGGCGGCGCAAAAGCTTTACGGTCCCGACGCTGCAACCTTCCTCAAGCTGTTCCCCGCCAGGGATGACGCGCAGGCCGCGCGCCAGGCCCGGCAGGTGGCGCGCATCTCCGGCTTCGGCATTGTGGCGCGGGATTGGGCCAAGGCACAGAGCGCCACGGCGAAATCCTCCATCTGGCTGGCACAATACAATCATCCCCATCCCTATCCGCCGGGCGTGATGATCAGCGATATGGATGTGACGACCGCGGGCGCCTATCACAATTCCGACCTGCCATTCTGGTACGGCACCTTGGACAGCCTGAACCTGTATCGCCACCTGCGCGCCTGGACGCCTTATGATTACAAGCTGTCCAACCAGATGCAGGACGTGATCGTCGCCTTCGCCCGGACCGGAAATCCCGCCACCGCCGATGCCCCGATTCCCCGCTACAACCCGGCGCATGAGCAACGCCTTGTTTTCGGGGACGCCGGGGTTACGGTAGAGGCCTTGAACCCCCGGCAGGTGGACTTCGTCGAAAGCCACCCGACCAAGCCGTAGAACGCCCCAACAAGAAATTTCAGGGAGACTGTCATGACATCACGTCGCAATTTTCTGGCGGGCGCCGCCGCCATTCTGGCTGCCCCCGCCATCCCCGCCTTCGCTCAACGCAACATCCCGCTGGGATTGCAGCTCTATACCGTGCGTGCCGACCTGGCGAAGGATTATGAAGGCACCATGCGCCAGCTCAAGGCCATTGGGCTGCGCCGGGTTCAGGCCAACCTGACCATGAGCGGCAAGTCATCCGCCGACCAGCGCAAGTTATATGATGCGATGGGCTTCACCTGGGAAAGCATCCATGCTGGCGGCGACGCGCTGCGCACCAATCTTCAGGCGACCGTTGATGAAGCCAAGGGTGTGGGCATCAAGAACATCACCTGCTCCTTCCCGCTCTACCCCGTGGACCGGGCCCAGATCATGGCCGGCCCCACGCTCGACGATTGGAAGCGCAACGTCGACGCCTTCAATCGGGCCGGCGAAGCCTGCAAGAAGGCCGGGATGACCTTCAGCTATCACAATCACAATCTGGAATTCCGCAAGATTGGCGAAGTGGTGCCCTATGACATGCTGCTGAAGGACACTGATCCCGCGCTGGTCTCAATGGAAATGGATATCGGCTGGGTGATCGCGGGCGGCGCCGATCCGGTGGATTACCTGACCCGGCATCCGACGCGCTATTCCTCGCTGCACATCAAGGACCTCAAGAATGTCGGCATTCCTAACTTCAACATGAAGATGACCAGCGCAATCATCGGCCAGGGCATTGTGGACTGGAAGAAAATCCGCGCCGCCGTGCGCAAGACCAAGGTTCAGCGCGCTTTCCTCGAGCTTGAAGAGCCATACGATCCCTCGCCGCTGGGAATGGTCAAGGCCAGCTTCGAATATCTGGGCGGCCAGATTTAGGACGCTCGGCTGTGAAATTGAGCCTGAAGTTGGGGGAGGGGCCTTGCGGCCTCTCCCCTTCTACTTTCAGACGTGCGCCGCGTAGAGCGCGTGGTGGGTCAGGATGAACAGCGTCCTGTGGTCTTCGCCGCCGAACACCAGCTGCAGCGGCCGCTCGGGCACATCGATCTGGCCTAGCCGCTTGCCGTCCGCGCCATAGATCAGAACCTGGCCATTGGCCAGATAGATCTTGCCGTCCGGTCCCGCCACCACGCCTTCGCCGCCCCGATCCGCAAAGAGCTTCAGGTCGGTAACCGTGCCGTTGGCATTGACCAGCCCGCTATAGGTGCGCCCTTCCGATTCACTGCTGACATAGACGCGGCTGCCCGGCAGTGCGCTGACAAAGCCATACGTCTGCAACGTATCGGAGAAACGCCAGCCCACCCCGTCAGGCGGGCCCTGCTGGAAGACGCGCGTCTGGGGCAGGAACACGCTGCCGTCGGGCGAGACATATTCCTTCGCCTTGGGCGCTGCCATGTCGCGGGCGAACATCTCCGACAGGGTTGTGTAGCGCATGGTCTTGGTGTCGAGCTGGTCCTTGAACTCGCCATTGTTCCAGTAATTGACCGGCAGCAGCGCCGCCGAACCGGCATGCGTCGCGGCGGCCGTGGGCGCGATCACTTTTAACTCCGTCGCGGGCGAGCCGGGCTTGAAGGTATACAGCGTGCCTTCCGCCCCCAGCGACGACAGCACCAGCAGGTTGCCGGACTTGTCGAAGGCCAGGTTGACCGGGTCCAGCGGGTTGTCGCGTTCGATGGACAATCCTTGAGCCTGCGACCAGCTATAGATGCGCTGCTGGTGGTGATCGACGAAATAGAGCTTGCCCTTGGCATCCACCGCCGCGCCGGAGATGGAATAGAAGCCGTCTTCCAGCTTCTCTACCTTGCCATTGACCGGCGGTATCTTGGGCGCATCCGCCGGATAGTCCAACACCGCGAATTCGCGCTCGCGCGTGTCGATATGCTGGGTCATGTCGCGGATGGTGTTCTCATAGGGGAACTTGCTAGCCCGCAGAAAGGTGCCGCAGCCATTGGCATCGCAGGTGCCCAGCCCGCTTTCCGCATTCACATGCACGTTGCGGAAACGGACGTCCATGGAATTGAACATCCGCACCGCCGTGTCCACCGGCTGCAGCGTGCGTGTGACGCGGTAGGCATGGTAGTTGGCGACGGTGATGTTGCGGGAATTGACAATCTCCAGCGAGATCGCTTCGCGGCTTTCGCCGGCTTCCTCTTCGGTCTGTGGTGCGTACAGGTCCCAGTTTTCATCATCGTGCAACGCGATCTCTACCCGCACATGATGCTCGTTGGACAATTCATAGATGCGGCCCGGTGTTTTGGTGTCCGACACCAACACGCCGGGATTGGCATAGGTATCCACCGACCACAGGTTGGTGAAGGTACCGCCGCCGCCATTGGCGATCCACAGCGAGGGATATTGCCCGTCCCAGCGCTTGTGCAGGTCGGGATCGGCAGTGTGGGTATCGTTATAGGGATTCCAGCGCGAACCGTCGGGATTGTTGGTGCCGTGCCCGCCCAGGAAGCGCACATCATCCATCAGCGAGTCGCGTCCGGACTGCCACAGTGCCGCCACCGCGCGCGGATTGATGCCGCCGGTGAAAAGTCCGATGCCCGAAACGATATTGTCGCCGCCCTTGGGCGTTTCCAGCAGCGCCTTGGGCGCACCCACCCCGGCAAAGCCGGGCGCGTTATCGGGCAGGTCGATCTGGGTGATGGAAGGGTGCAGCCCCACCAGCACCGTGTCGGGCTTCAGCCGGATGGTGTCATGCACGATGTAACGGCCCGCCGGCATGTACAGCACCTTGTGCGTATCAATGGCCTTCTGAAGCGCGGCCGTGTCGTCGGTCTTGTTGTCGCCCATCACGCCCAGCGAACGCACATTGACCCACTGGTTTGTGGGCGGCAGGGCGCGAATGGCGGGCGGCAGCGGCGCCGGTAGGGCAGCGAGCGGGGCTGTTTCCCACCGCGTACCGATCTCGCCCAGCATGCCGGGCGCGGGCAGGATCAGGCCATGGTTGAAGGTTTTGACTTCATATGTGCCGTTTGCACCCAGCGTCTTGCCGCTTTCGCGGAAGCGGGCGAACACGGGGGTGTTGGTGGCCACGGCCGTCTCGAAACCGATCTGGGTATAAACGTTCTTCTCGTTGGAAACGATCACCGCCGCCTTTGACACATTCTCAAAGCGGCTTTCCTTCACCCACAGCCAGTCGGAATAGCCGGGATCAATGTCTATCCCCACCGGCACATTACGGAAGCTGGGCCGCACCAGGGTCAGCGAGGCTTCATGCTCGCGAATGGCGGCTTCGCGCTGGCCCTCGAACTGGCCGTCGATCAGGGTGAACTGCCAGGCCGGCGAGGGCTTTTCCGCCAGGATGCCGTAGCGCCCGCCAAAGAAACGCAGATCCTCGGCCTCGTTGGCCACCTGGTGCAGGCCCGCAAGGCCCGATCCGATGTGAAAATCCATGTGGGAGAGGAAATCATGCTGCGCGCCGTGGAAGCGCACGCCCACGGCGGCGCCATTGTCCTTGCCGATTTCGAAATCAATGTTGCTCATCGCGGAATAAAAGGTGCCGGGATTGGCGTCGGCGATATCGGGATTTGGCGGCACGCTGTCCGGCGGCGGGAAGGGGATATGGTAGGCGGAGCCGCGCTGCTCGCCGCCCGAGCCGGTGATCGAGGCCTTGCGTGGGCGCGCGCCGGCAAAGATCACCATCGCGCCGATACCCTTCTGGAAACCGGGGGTGGAATCGCCCAGGACGAATACCGGGCGATGTGCGCCCCAGCCGATCACCCGCACGGCAGGCCACACATAGATCGTGTGCGTGATGCGATACCGGCCCTCAGGTACGAAGACGATGCCTTCGCCGCGATCGGCTGACGCCTTGTCAATGGCGGCCTGGATGGCGGCGCTGTCGTCGGTCCTGCCGTCCCCCTTGGCGCCCGTCACCTCCACCGCGCGCGGGTCATCCAGCCGGGTGGTGTAGGCCGAAATTCCCGGCTCAAGCGCAAAAGCGGGGGTGGCGGCCAGAAGGAGCAGGGGGAAGAGCAGCTTTTTCATGGAGATACCCGAGATGAGATGCGCGGCGAACTTCTAACAGAATGGGACGCGCGCGTCCTCCCTGCGGCGACAATGCGTCTCCCAAGATCTTTTGCGCCGCGTCATAAAGGGGCATGAGCCCCACATTGCCAACCTTCAGCCGCTATCAGGTTTTCCTTATCGCGGTGCTGGCCTTCCTGCAGTTCACGATCATCCTGGATTTCATGATCATGTCGCCCCTGGGCGCCCTGATCATGCCGGCGCTCAGGATCACGCCCAGCCAATTCGGCGTAGCGGTGTCGCTCTATGCCTTCAGCGCGGCCTTTTCCGGCCTGATGGCTGCCGGATTCGCCGATCGGTTCGACCGCAAGCGCCTGCTGCTATTCTTCTATGTCGGCTTCATTCTGGGCACCGTGCTGTGCGGTCTGGCCGGCACCTATCACCTGCTGCTGGCGGCTCGGGTGGTGACGGGCCTGTTCGGCGGCGTGGTGGGCTCGGTCGCCATGGCCATCATCACTGACCTGTTCGCGCTGGAACTGCGCGGCCGGGTAATGGGCTTCGTGCAAACCGCCTTCGCTGCCAGCCAGATCCTGGGCCTGCCCGCCGGTATCTTCTTCGCAAACCTGTGGGACTGGCACGCCCCCTTCCTGGCAGTGGTATGCCTGACGGCGCCTGTCGCGCTGCTCATCATGCTGAAGATGAAACCCGTCACCGCGCATCTGGGACTGCCCCAGGAGCACAGCCCCTTCATGCACCTTTTCCATACTCTGACCGAGCGGCGCTATTTGTCCGCCTTCGCCGTCACCGCCACCATGACCACCGGCGGGTACATGCTGATGCCGTTCGGCAGCGCCTACCTTGTGAACAATGTGAAAATCTCGCTCGATCACCTGCCGACGCTGTATCTGGTGACGGGCCTGTGTACCATTTTCGCGGGCCCGCTGATCGGGCGCTTCAGTGACAGTTTCGGCAAGTTCCAAGTCTTCACGTTCGGCACCATTCTGTCCATCATCATGGTTGTGGTCTGGACCCACATGGGCCCGACGTCCCTGGCAATCGTCATCGTCGTCAATGTGCTGCTGTTCGTCAGCATCTTCTCGCGCATGATCCCGTCGCAGGCACTGATCTCTGCGATTCCCGAACCGTCGCGCCGGGGCGCTTTCAATGCCGTCAACGTGTCATTGCAGCAGTTCAGCGGTGGCCTGGCTTCGGCACTTGCCGGGCTGGTGGTGCTGCGCGGGGTTGACGGCACGCTCCAGCGATTTGACTGGGTAGGCTATATCGTGATCGCAACGTCCCTGCTTGCGCTGCTCTTCATGTACTTCGTCCATCGCCGGGTTCCGGAAGCCATCCCCGAACCGTGATGCGAGTCTTTCTTTCGAGAGAATAATTTTCCAAGCCTGCGACGCAAATCCCAGTGTTGGAAGCGTCGCTGCGCCATCGCCCAAAGATATTTCCAGATCAGGCATGGCCTGTAATGAGCCAGAGCAGCAAAATGACGGGCAGGGGAACGCCTAGAAGCCAGAGGCAGCCGGATCGCATGATCGTTGTCCTTGTTGTCTTTTATCTATCAATCCAACAACGCGCCGCCGCCGCATCGGGTTCCGATTTTGGAACCTCCGCCCCATCCGCTCGTTACCGCGTCGACCCAACAAGAAGGTGCGCGCATGGCGACCACAATTCTGTCCGACGATCCCCGCACCAATACCGGCTTCCATTGGGGCGCCGTAATTGCTGGCGCGGTTGTGGCCGCCGCAACCGGTTTCTTCCTCATCACGCTCGGTGCCGGTTTTGGCCTGGTGCTGTCATCCCCCAGCGCTGCAGGCACCTTCATGACCCTAGGCGCCATCTGGGTATTGGCGGCGCAGGCCTTTGGCTTTGCCGCGGGGGCGCACATCACGGGTCGCCTGATCGGCCCGGCGCGCGAAACCACCCGCGAAGAAGAATGGCGTGCCGGAACCCATGGCTTGGTCATGTGGGCAATCACCGTCGTTGCCGGCCTGGCGCTTCTCGCCCTGGCCGTTGCCGGCGGCAGTCCGCTGCATCAGCGGGACACGCGCTCTGCCAGCGGCATCTCGGCCTACTGGGCCGACGTCTTGCTGGCGCCCGTGACAGAGCACGCCATGGCGCGCGGCGCGGACCTGGATCATGATAAGACCGAGGCGGCGCGTGTCCTGGTCGCCGACTTGCATCCTGGTGCAACGGCGCGCGCGGAAAACCACGCGGACCTGGTGCGCCTGACCACGATGGATGCGGGCCTCTCGGCCGGCGAAGCCAATGAGCGCGTCAACTTCGTGGAAAGCCATATGCGCCAGGAACTGGACACCGCACGCAAGGCTGCCGGCTATGCCGCGCTGTGGACCGCGCTGGCGCTGCTGTTCGGTGCCGTCCTCTCCGTCGCTGCCGCCATCATGGCCCGCTGGGAAGATGACAAGCTGAATTTCAGCTGGGCGCGCCGCTACTAACTATTCACAGGAGATCATTATGGCCGACAAGAAATCCGACAAGCCGTTTCTCACCGACGTGAAGACTCTGCGCGCACGTGCGCGAAAGCATCTGGAAAGTGGTGCGGTCGGCTCCAACTATGTCGGTGACGTCAAGAAGACCATCCAGATCCTGCAGGAAGTGCTGGCGACCGAGATCGTTTGCACTTTGCGATACTCCCAGAACGCAATCGCAGCCCACGGTATTTCCAGCCAGGCTGCCAAGGCGGAGTTCGCCCAGCATGCCAAGGAAGAGTGGGGTCATGCGATGACAGTGGCCGAGCGCATCGCCCAGTTGGGCGGTGAACCCGATTTCAATCCGGAAGGTTTGCTCACCAAGTCGGCGGCACAATATGCCATCGGCGACAACCTGGTCGAGATGATCAAGGAAAACCTGATCGCGGAGCGCATCGCCATCGATCATTACCGTGACCTGATCCGTTATTTCGGTAATGACGATCCGGGCACCCGCGTGATGATCGAAGCCATTCTCACGGTCGAGGAAGAACATGCCGATGACATGCACGACCTTCTGGTCGCGCATGAAGGTCAGCCGATGCTCGCCGACTAGGACAGGCAAGCACCTCGGTTTGCAGTGCAGCGTAACTTTGCGCCAGGAACGTCTTGTTCCCGGCGTTTCGCTGTATACAATCTGCGCGCAACCCACGGCCCCGACAGATGCGGCCGGGTCTGGCGGGGAGGTTTTTCGTGAAATTCATCATGCCGTGCGCTTTTGGCGTCGCGCTTCTGGCCGGCACCGTTCCGGCCCTGCCGCAATCGGCGGCCATCGCCTACAACACCGCGCCGGGTCTGGATTACCGGGCGGTGCCGAATTTCTTCAAGACGCCGGCCGGCGATTACATGGGCGAGCTTCAGGGCGTCGCCACCAATTCCAAGGGGCACACCTTCGCGTTTTTCCGCGGTCCCCAAACCAGGCTTTGGGAGTTCGCCCCCGATGGCAAATTCATCAAGGAAATCGGCAAGGGCTTTTACGGATTCCAGTTCGCCCATTCGGTGCGCGTCGACCATGACGACAATATCTGGACGGTGGACGAGGGCACCAATGTCGTCACCAAGTTCAATCCCGAAGGCACCAAGGTGCTGATGGTGATCGGCCATCGTCCGCTCTCGGCTGATGGTCCCACGGCCACGACCAAGGGTCCCAATCCGCCGGACGAAAAATACACCCTGTGCCGTCCCACCGATGTCGCCTGGGATCCGCAGGGCAACATCTTCATCAGCGACGGCTACTGCAACAACCGCGTCGTGAAGTATGACCGCAATGGCCGCTATCTGGGCCAGAATGGCAGCGAGAAAGTCGGTCACGGCGAGAATGAGTACAACCTGCCGCACGGCTTGCAAGTGGACCATGACGGCAATGTCTATGTCGCCGACCGCGGCAACAACCGCTATGTCGTGCTGGACAACAATCTGAAATGGAAGACCGCCTATACCAATGTGGGCACCGCTTGGTCGGACTGCATTTCCGAAGGCAAGCACCAGTATCTCTTTGTCTCCAACTCCAATCCCAACGGCAATCCGCCCGGCAGCTGGGCCAAGACCGGCCAGATCTACAAGATGGAGCTGGACGGCACCGTGATCGGAAAGTTCGGCCATGCCGGCAAGATCGCGCCAGGCTTTCAGGTCGTGCACATGATGGATTGCCGCAATCCCGACCAGCTGGTGGTGGGCGAGATCGAATCCTGGCGCATGCAGAAATTTGTGCTCAAGCCGCAGCCGGTCAATCTCACGCCCGCCAATAAGAAAAAGGGGAGCAAGTAACATGAAGCGTCTCGCGACCCTTTTGCTCGCCGCCGCCGCGATCCTCGCAGTTCCGGCCGCTGCCCAGAATATTTCCTTCACCGGCACGGAGCCCCTGCAACTTCCCAGGGACACTTTCTTCGGGTCGCCAGTGGGCGTGGCCACCAATTCCAAGGGGCACGTCTTCGTTTTCGCCCGAAATGGTGAACCCACCATCACCTTGGGCGGCTCTCGGGCGTTCGCCCATGGCGGCTCGTCGCTGTACGAGTTCGCGCCCGATGGAAAATTCGTGCGCCAGATCGGCAAGCAGGTTTACGGCTTCCTGGCGGCACAGGCCGTTCGGGTGGATGCCCAGGACAATATCTGGGTGGTGGACCGCTACAGCTCAATGGTCATGAAGTTCAATCCCGACGGCACCGTCGCCATGCTGCTGGGGCGCAAGCCGGAATCGGTGGAAGTGCCCTCATCGCCCAACAAGGGCCGCCAGGTTGCCGGCGCGCCGCAGGCCAGTGGCATGCAGAGCGACCTGTTCGAAGGCCCCACCGATGTGGCGTGGGACAAGGATGGCAACATCTTTGTCAGCGACGGCCTGGGCAATGCGCGCGTCGCCAAGTTCACCAAGGACGGCGTATTCGTGAAAAGCTGGGGCTCGCGCGGCAGTGAAAACGGACAGTTCCGCACGCCGCACTCGGTTCAGGTGGACGCGGACGGCAATGTCTATGTTGCCGATCACGGCAACAAGCGCGTCCAGGTGTTCGACAATGACGGCAACTACAAGCGCGCCATCACCAACGTCGGCGATCCTGAAGCGCTGTGCATCACGCCGGGGTCAAAGCCGGTGCTCTATGTCTCCAACTCCAATCCCTATAACGACCTCGATCATGGCGGCGAGATCTACAAGGTCGCGCTGGACGGCAGCGTGCAGGGTCAGTTCGGCCATGCCGGCAAGCAGTTGAAGGAATTCGGCACCGCCACCGCCATCGACTGCCGCGGCGGCAATACGCTGTATGTGGCCGAAGCCGGCAACTGGCGGGTACAGAAAGTCGTACTGCACTGATGCAGCGCAGACACTTTATGGCGGGCGCGGGGGCATTGGTCGCCGCGCCCGTTTTTGCGGCACAGCCCATTCCCGTGATCGACACCCACGTTCATCTGTTTGATCCGCGCCGCCCACAGGGGGTCCCCTATGCCGGCCCCAGGGATCAGCCGCCGCAGATCGCCCTGCCGCAGACCTACCGTCCCCAAATAGCCGGCACCAGCATCATCGGCGCCATCGTGGTGGAAGCCAGTTCCTGGATCGAAGACAATTTGTGGATTCTGGAACGCGCCGAATCCGATCCGCTGTTCGTCGGCGTGGTGGGAAGCCTCGATCCGTCGAAGCCGGAATTCGGTGAATATCTGGGGCGCTTTTCCAAGAACCCACTGTGGCGCGGCATTCGCCATGCGCGGGTCTGGACAACCGAAAATGGCAAGCAGGTCCTGAAGCCGGGTATGGCCGAAGGCCTGCGCCTGCTGGCCCAGACCGGCCAGACCCTAGACATGGCCAACCCGTCCTTTGACCTGCTGCGCGGTGCGCTTCTGGCGATGGATGCCGCGCCCGGCCTGCGCGTGGTGATGGACCATATGCCTTCGCTGGATCCCATGCCGGACACGCAGGTGCTATATGACAGTCTCATCAGCGAGCTGGCTTCGCGGCCGGGCTTCTTCATCAAGCTGTCTCAGGTCGTGCACAAAGATGACAAAGGTGTCATTCGGACAGCGCCGCGCGAACGCCTGGATCGACTGATGGCGCTGATGGGCGAAGACCGGGTGATGTTCGGCGGCGACTGGCCCAACAGCGTTGGCACCGCCACCATTGCGCAGGCGCTGGCCTTGATGCGCGATTATTTCGCCGCGCGCCCACAAGCCCAGCCCGAGAAATATTTCTGGCGCAACAGTCTTTCCATCTACAAATGGGCACCGCGCAACACCGCCCAGACCGCACTGACAATTTCCCGGTAGCGAGCAAGATTTTGCTGCTAGTGCGAAGAGCCCGCGTGTTTGCGTTTGCGGCATTGCGTTTGGACAGGGCCCCGTTAGGATCGCCAAAATTTTTCACCGGGAGGGGCCTTTGACTCAAAGACATACCACGCGCGGTGCGTGGCTGATCATCCTGGGATCGGTCATGGCTGGCGCGATCTCCGTCTATGATTTCTTCACCCCCGAAACCGGCCTGATCGGAACTGGCGGCGTCGAACTGACCGGCATCGCTGCGGGCCTGATGTTCCTGGCGGCGCTGACCATGGCGCTGAAGCCCGTGCGCGGCAGCTTCCTGCAGGGCTTCCTGGTGATCGCCGTACTCCTGGACATCATCGGCTCCTCGGTCGCCGGCTATTTCCTGGAAAGCCCGGTCATCATGGCCGCGCAGGCGCTGGCCCTGATCGGCTGGCTGATGAACGTGATCGGCGACGCCGCCGACCGCAGCGTTGAGACGGACGAGGTCGAAGATGAAGACTAAGATGAAAATTCTCGGCCTGGCCGCGCTGGGCGCGGTTGCGGCTTGCACCGCGCTGTATCTCACCCCGATGGGCGCCACGGCGCAGAGCATGATGATGGCGGCTGCGGACAGTCAGGTCTGGGATGCCTTCGGCGGCAACCAGGAGGCGCAGAAATATTCCACCGCCACCCAGATCACGCCCGACAATGTGAAGAACCTGAAGCGCGCCTGGAGCATCCATACCGGCGACGTCAGCAGCGGAAACAAGGCCACGACCTGGGGTGCCACGCCCCTGTTCGCCAACAACACGGTTTACATCGGCACGCCCCGCTACCGTGCCTTCGCGGTGGAGCCCGATACCGGCAAGGTCAAGTGGACCTATTCGGCCAACGGCAACAACAAGCCTGAGAACCAGGGCTACAAGAATCGCGGTGTCGCTTATTGGCAGGCTGCGATGCCGGAATCTGGCAAGACCTGCCAGAAGATGGTCTATCTGGGCACCATGGACGGCGAACTGCACGGCATCGACGCCGATACCGGCAAGCTGTGCACCGGCTTCGGCAAGGGCGGCATCGTTGACGTCAATGCCTGGCTGAAGACCAACAGCAAGTGGAAGATCGGTCTCATTCAGCCCCCCGCCGTCTATAAGGACACGTTGATCCTGGGCTGGGCCGGCAATGACTGGGTCTACAAGACCGCCAATCCCGGCACCGTCTATGGCATCGACGCGCGCACCGGCGCGCTGAAATGGACCTTCAACATCATTCCCGAGGACCAGCTGAACAGCACCGGCACCGCCAATGTCTGGGCCGGCATCTCGGTTGATCCTGCAACGGGCCTTGCCTTCCTGCCGACTTCCTCGCCCAGTCCGAATTATTATGGCGGCGACCGTCTCAAGGAGATGCCCTATGTCACCGCCACCGTGGCGGTGAAGGCGGAAACCGGCGAAGTGGTGTGGTCGCGCCAACTGGTGCATCACGACATCTGGGACGTGGACATCAACTCCGCGCCCACCCTGCTGGACATCAAGAAGGACGGCCAGACCATTCCGGCGCTGATCCAGGCGACCAAGATGGGCTTCCTGTTCGTGCTCAACCGCAATACTGGCGAGCCGGTCTACCCGATCGAGGAACGTCCAGTTCCAGCGTCAGACGTGCCGGGCGAAGTCGCATCCAAGACCCAGCCCTATGTGGCTGTGCCGCGTCCCACCATTCCCGACACCACGCCCCCGGTCTCCAAGCTGGCAGATATCACCAGCTTCGGGCAGTGCAGCCGCTGGAAGGCGCGCCTGCGCGACGAAGGCCGCTACACGCCGCCTTCGATCCGTGGCTCTATCTCCTGGCCGGCCACTATCGGCGGTGTGGAATGGGGCGGCGGTGCGCTGGATCCCACCACCAACACCTATGTGGTCAATTCCGACCGCGCGCCGCAGGTCTACACCCTGGTGCCGCGTGCCGAAGCCAACAAGACGTACGGCGATGCCCTGCGCGGCAAGGGCGGCTATGCTGCCCAGGCCGGCTCGGCCTATGGCTTCAAGCTGGAGAACTTCCTGAACATGTGGGGCATGCCCTGCTGGGAACCGCCCTACGGCACCCTGCTCAGCTATGACATGAACAGCGGCAAGCTGAACTGGGAGAAGCCCTTCGGCCAGGTCCAGAAGTGGGGCTTCTACATGCCCGAAAGCTGGGGCTCCATCACCATCGGCGCGCCGGTCATCACCAAGTCTGGCCTGGTGTTCATCGGCGCCTCGATGGACAGCCGAGTGCGTGCCATTGACCTCAAGAGTGGCAATGTCCTGTGGAAGGCCATCGTGGATGCGCCCGCCGTGGCTCAGCCAGCCGTCTATACCTACAAGGGCAAGCAGTATGTCGCGTTCGCGGTTGGCGGAAACGGCATCCTGACGCCGCGCCTGTCCGATCAGCTCGTGGCTTTCGCCTTGCCCAATTAAAAGGATGAACCAAACCAGACCTTTCGTCTGAAAAAGCGCCCGCCGGCAAAACCGGCGGGCGTTTTTGCTTTGGGGACCTGGGACTTTACGCCATGCTGGTGGCA
The DNA here is from genome assembly GCA_038324265.1 of Micropepsales bacterium. Classification (GTDB taxonomy): domain Bacteria; phylum Pseudomonadota; class Alphaproteobacteria; order Micropepsales; family Micropepsaceae; genus Rhizomicrobium. Next base: position 67,832 of record JBBQHU010000001.1, read on the forward strand.
ACAAGAAAAAGCCTGGGAGGCATCATGACACTGCGCAAAAGGGATTTTCTGGCCGCGCTTGGCGCTGCGGGCACCTTGGGACTTGGCCAGGCGCTCGCCTTGCAGGAAAAGGGCGGGGCGATCATCATGGCCCCCAAAGGCAAAGACTTGGGGGCCGAGGCCCCGCCGCCGCGGCGCGAAATTCCTCACCGCAAGGTGACGACCAAGAACCTGTTCAAGGTGCCCAATGGCTATCCCAACGGCGTCGCAGTGGTGCCCGAAGGAATATGGGTGGCCGAACAGACTGCCCAGGGTTATGGAAAGGCCGTGGCACACAAGCCGGAATTTGCCTGGCTGTTCGATTGGAACGGCAAGAAGCTCAAGACAGTGCCGACCGAGTCCTACAATACCTCCGGTTTTGCGGTCGGCAATGGCCATCTTTGGATGGGCGCCAATGGCGGTCCGGAAGGCATCTACGAAGTGGACATGACGGGGAAGACCGTCGCCCATCACCAGATACCTCTGGGGCAGCCCCAAAATGGCAGCGGCTGTCACGGCCTTTTGTATCGCAATGGCAAGCTGTGGATCGTGGCAAACCGCTTGCGCGGCATCCTGCGGGTGGACGCCACCACCTTTGCGCCGGAATTCCTCATTCCCATCACCGCCAAGCGCTGGCACGGCATCGCCTGGGACGATTCCCATCCCGGCGGCGCCATCTGGATGGTCACCGGCACCACCGAGACCAACCGCTATGTCATGCAGGACGGCAAGCTGCACCACACCACGACCTGCGGGCTGGTGAAGTATGACGCCACCACCGGCGCGACGCTCGAAACTGCGGAATTCCTGGACGGTACTGCTGACGCCCACGGCCTGGACATGCACAATGGCAAGCTGATTTCCTGTGATGCGGGGGTTGGCCCGCCCGGCTTCGAGGGCACGGGCAGCCCAAGCGCCGGCTATGTTTTCGAGATCAATTTCCTCTAGCGGCAATGTCCGACTTGCCAAAAGGGTAATGGCGGAACCATTGTCCGCCTCGAAAAGGTGGACAATGCCAAACCCTCGCGAACAGGGACCCAGCCTGGATGAATGGTCGCCGCGGCTGCTGAAGTCGCGCCTCTATCAGCGGCTTCTGGTTGACATCATCATCGGTACGCTCGCGCCTGGCGAACAGCTGGACGAGAACGCGCTCGCCCGCCGCTATGGCGGTGGCCTTGCCGGCATCCGCGAGGCGCTGGCGCGGCTGTCGCTCGAAGGCTTGGTGGTGCGCCGTGCCAGGGTGGGCACCTCGGTCGCGCCACTCGATCTGGTCGGTGCCCGCGAAGCCTTCGAGGCGCGCTGCCTCATCGAAGTGCATTGCGCCGGGCTGGCTGCCCAGCACGCCACCGATGCCGAGATCGCCGCCATCCGCGCCACGCTGGATGATGGCGAAGCGGCGGTCGCCGACAATGATGCGGCCGCACTCGCCGCGATGGATGTGGCATTCCACGTCGCCGTTGCCGCCGCCAGCGGCAACCGCACCCTGGCCAAGATGGTGGTCACGCTGCATCACCAGACGGCCCGCTACTGGCTCTATGCCATGCGCGCCACGCCCATGACCGGCGGAGACGAGGATGGATTGGCGGCGCTGAATGAACACCGCAGGCTGGCTGACACGATTGGCCGCCATGATGTGGAGGCCGCCCGCGCCGAGATGCTGACCGTGCTGGGCGACTTTCCCGCCGAAATGAAGAGAACGCTGGAAGGCAGATGACGGGACCCGACGGGCGCGCCTGGACCACGCTTGCCGTGATGAGCGCGCTGTTCTTCATAATCACCGCCGCCACCTTTGACAGCCTCGGCCTGGTGCTGCCCGCCATGGTGGCGGAACTGGGATGGAACTGGACGGTGGCCGGGTTCGGCTTCACCCTCCTGGGCATCTTCTGCGGCATTACCAGCAACCTTCCCGCGCTGCTGATCCGCCGCATGGGTGCGCGCGCCACCTTGTTTGCGGGCGCTGCCGTGATGGCCCTGGCCTATGCCTGCCTGGCGCAAACGCAGGGTGCGGCCCTCTATTTCGCCGGCTGCTCACTGGCGGGTTTGGGCTTCACCTTGTTGGGCACGGTGCCGGGCACCTATCTCCTTGCACGCCTGTTCGCGCGGCCGGCCTTCGCCATCGCGATCTATTTCACCGTTGGCGGCCTGGGCGCGGTGTTCGGGCCGCTCTTCTATTTCACAGTGCTGGGTATCACGGGTGAATGGCGCAGTTATTGGATCGTTGTGGGTCTGCTGGTGGTGCTCGTCGGGCTGCTGGCGACATTTTTGTCCGACACCGCCACCGATGTCAGCGCCGCGTCGGAAACCGATCCCGACATCTCCACCGAGGCCTGGACGGCGCGCGCCGCGATGCGCACACCGCAATTCTGGGTGCTGGCTGCGTCCTACAGCGCTTTCCTGTTCTGCGGCATCACCGCCAACTCGGTGTCGGTGGCCCATCTGGGCCAGCACGGCGTGGCGGCCGTGATGGCAGGTAGCATGATCGGGATAAGCGGCATCCTGAATGCCGGCGCCAGGCTGGCCGGCGGGTTGGTCACCCGCTTTGTCAGCGCGCGGGTGCTGCTGATGGTGGCGCTGGCCATGCTGGTGGTGGGGCTTGTGGCGCTGTCCCAGGCACGGGACGTGCCGATGATGCTGGTCTATGCCGCCGGTATCGGCGCGGGCTATGGCCTGACATTCTTTGCCTCTACCATCCTCCTGCTGGATTATTTCGGCCGCCGCGCCTATCTCGAGTTGTTTTCCGTGGTCAATCTCATCTCCACCGTCGGATCCGTCGCGCCCTTCCTGGCAGGGCTGTCGCGTGACCGGCTGGGCGCTTTCACGCCCTTCTTCCTGGCGCTGGCGGTGATGGTTGGGCTGGTACTGGTGGCGGTATCGCTGATGCGCCCGCCGCACAGGAAGGTCGCATGATCGGTGCCAAGGAATATGGCGTCTTTCTCCCAGTCGCCAACGGCGGCTGGATTGTCAGCAAGTCGGCGCCGCCGCTGGATGGTGGCTGGCCACAGAACCGTGATGCCGCTTTGCTGGCAGAGGCCGAGGGCTTTGATTTCGTGATGGCGATGGGCAAGTGGCGCGGCTTTGGCGGTGACACCGATCATTGGGGCCGAAGTCTGGAGGCCGTCACCATGATGGCCGGCATCGCCGCCGTCACATCCAGGGTGAAGGTGTGGGCCACCTTGCATGCCATCCTCCACAATCCGGCAGTGGCTGCGAAGATGATCGCCACCCTAGATCACATCTCGAACGGCCGCGCCGGACTCAACATCGTGGCGGGTGCCTATCGCGGCGAGTTCGAGCAGATGGATGCCTGGGACGCCGCCCTTTCCCACGATGCCCGCTACGACCTGACCGGGGAATGGACCGCCATCGTCAAGAAGCTGTGGTCCGAGCCTCGCGTGAATTTCGACGGCAGATATTTCCATTTCCACGACTGTGTCAGCGAACCCAAGCCGCTCAGCCCGCCCTTCCTGATCTGTGCCGGCATGTCATCTCGCGGTTTCGACTTTTCGGTGCGCGAATGCGATGGCTGCTTCATCGGCGGCGCCACCCAGGCGGAAACCCGCGCCGCCTCGCTGCGCGCCAAGGCGCTGGCCAAAAGCCTAGGCAAGACCATCCGCACCTATTGCATGATGACAGTGATTTCCGCGCCGACCGACGAGGAAGCCCAGGCGAAGGCGCAGACCTACCGCGAAGGCCTGGACGAAGGTGCGGTGCTGGGCATGCTGGAAAGCTACGGCGTCGCGGGAAACGCAATGACCGCGCGCGCGAAAGGCGCCTTCATGACCCAGACCGTGATCGGTGCACCCGCCAGCTGTGCCGCCCAGATCGAAGCCTTCCTGCGCGACTGTGAAATCGACGGTCTGATGTTCATTTACGACGATTACCAGGAAGGCCTGCGCGTGACGGGTCAGCAGATATTGCCTGTGTTGCGCAGGGCATTCGCCTGATGCCGCCATCGCAGACCGCGCTGCTTCTGATCGACTTCCAGGCGGATTTCGGATCGCCCGACGGCGCAATGGCTTCCCGCGGCATGGACATGCGCGCACCACAGGCGGCGCTTAAACAGGCCGTGGCCCTGACGGAAGCCGCCCGCGCCGCAGGTGTGAAGGTGGTGTTTGTTCGGCTGCTCACACGTCCGGGCGATGAAAGCGGCCAGGGTCTCTGCGTCGAGGGCACGCGCGGCGCTGCCTTTATCGGTCCCCAGCCGCAGGCCGGTGAGGCCATCATCACCAAGTCCCGCTTCAGCGGTTTTGCCAGCACCAGCCTGGCCGAAGATCTGGGCAGATGGGGCGTTCGCACCGTGATACTGGCGGGCCTGACCACCGAATGCTGCGTGGCCGCGACCGCCTGGGCCGCGTTCGAAAAAGGCTTGTCGGTCCAGATCGCGGCAGATGCCTGTGCCGCCTATGAGGAAGAGCTGCACCGGGTGTCCTTGAAAGCCCTGGCGGGGAGCGGCGCGACCGTGGACCAGACCGCCCAATTCGTCGCAGCCTGGAAATAACCCAGATAAATCAAAGAATTGCCTGTTCCCGCGAACTTGCCACGCATTTTTGTCGTACTTTTACGTAAAATGTTACGTGACATTGATCTGTCCCTGCCTATCTAAGCTCCCATGATGAGGGGATCGATCATTCCGGCACTGGCTTTGGCCATGCTTGGCTGGGCCAGTGCAGCGCAGGCGGAGGATGTGGAAACCATCACCGTCACCGGCGATGCCGTGCATTTGATCAGCACCAGTGCCAACGGCGCCGCATTTGGGCTGGACAAGCCGCTGATCGAAACCCCGCGCGCCATCACGCTGGTCAGCGACACCACCATCGCCCGTTATGGCATCGAAGGCGTGGACGATCTCACCGCCATCACCCCCTCGGCCTATACCGCCAGCTATTACGGTGTGGAGGGCGCGGTGAGCCTGCGCGGCACACTAGCCGAGAACTATTTTCGCGGCTTCAAGCGGGCCGAGAACCGCGGCACCTATGGCACGCCGCTCGCCGATGCCGCAGGCATCGAGATTTTAAGAGGCCCGCCATCGCCCGTCTATGGCGCGGGCAAGGTGGGCGGGTTGGTCAACTTCATACCCAAGACCGCCGCTGCCGGCGACAGTCTGGGCGGCGAGGTGACGCTCAGCTATGGCAGCTATAGCAGGCGCAACGCCACCGCCCAGATCAGCACACCTTTCGCGATCGGCGATGCTGCGGGCGGTCTCCATGCCTATGGCGAGATCGACGACAGCTTCAGTTTCTATCGCGGCCTGCATCCCAGCCACCAATTGCTGGAACTGACCGGCACGCTGACAATTGATGATTGGTCGCTGTCCGCCGACTACCTGTTTTACCATTCTAGCGGCGAGGTGCAGACATCCGGCTGGAACCGCCTGACGCAGACCCTGATTGACAGTGGAAGCTATATCACTGGCCGAAATACGTCGCTCACCGATGCCGACGGCAATGGACGCCTGACCCTGAACGAACTGGGCGGCAATCCTTATTTCTTCGATCCTAACTTCAAGGCGCTGGCCTGCTATGCCTGCCAGGACGCGGCGCACAAGCTGGACAGCGGCTTCGGTACCACGCATCTGGACCCGCGCACCGTCTATATCGCGCGCGGCGCGGACTTCTCCAACACCGCCACCCATACCGGCTTTGTCGAAGCCGCCCGTCCGCTCGGTGATGGCACGCTGCGCCTGCAATTCTTCGCCGATACCCTGGCCAATGATCGGTTCGTCTCCTACGGCTTTCCCGGTTCCTATCGCACCCAGATCGGCGAGGTGCGGCTGCGCTATGACTTCAAACGCGATTTCGGCGCTGTGAAAACCCAAACGGTGACGGGCGTATCGTACCGCTATGTCCATGCCAGGGGCCGCGAAAGCTACAACAGCGGCGTCATTGCGCTCGACCGCCGCGACCTGTCGCAAGGCGCCTCCGCCAACGACATCATAGATTCCCCCTTCAACACCGACCCGCCGGGCAGCATCGGCATGGGCTGGGAAAATGACGTCACCACCAACTCCGCCAATACCGGCCTCTTCGTCACCACCGACGCTGTCTGGAACAATTTCGACCTCACCTTGGGCGGCCGCTACGATACCTACAATGTCCGCTCCACCGACGCTGGCGTGCTGGCCTATGAGCCGGCTTCGGGCCGGGGCAATGCCGGGCGCTTCACCTATTCCGCAAGTCTTTCCTACAAGACCCCTTGGGGCCTGGTGCCCTATGTCACAAGTGCCCAGAACTCAGCCGTCGAGATCGGCCAGGCCAGCCAGGTCATGACCAGCCTGCTCGCCAATCGCGGCTGGCTGTCCAATTCGTTCCTCAACGAAGCCGGCGTGAAGTTCAGTTTCCTGGACGATCACCTGGTCGGCGCGCTGGACTGGTACGTCCAAAACCGCACACGGCTGCAGCAAGGCATCGCCAATACCAGCGTGGTCGGCACCGTCGCGCGGGGCACCGAGCTGGAGCTGCGCTATGTTGCGACCGAAAATCTCAGCCTGACCTTGGCGGCCAACCTTCAGCACACCACCGTAAAGGGTCCTGACCACAGCTTCGCGTATGTGCCCGCGCGCAGCTTTAACGTGACACCCCAGAACGGCTTTGGCGGCAGCTACATCGTCTATGACTTCTCGAGCCTGCCTGGCCGGGCCGGCGATTATGAAGACACCTTGCTGCCGCGCGCCGTCATCAGCCCCTACCTGACATGGACGAGCGATCACGGTGACTTCGGCGCCAGCTTCGGCGGAACCTATGTCGGGCGCACGCAGCAGACCGTGCCGAACCCGATCACATTTCCGTCATATATCACCCTCAATGCCAGCGGCTTTGTGCAATGGGATGTGTGGGAGGCGGATGTGAACATCAACAATCTGGCCGACGCACGCTATTTCACGCCTGATGCAGATACCTACGCCAATCTCGGCGCGATGCCGGGCCTGGGCCGGACTTGGAAAGTGACCTTGAAGCGTCTTTTTTAAAGGCTAGGCTGCCCGCCATGAAAATCCTGGCGCCGCTTTTCCTATTTCTCGCAACGACCGCTGCACAGGCTGACACCGCCTGGGTGCAGCCCACCACCAGCGGCTATGAAGGCCGTCTGGTGACCGAAGCCACGGTCTGTCCTACGCTTCACACTGCGCACGGCGACACCCCGATGCGCGAGCGCGCATCACCGTCCGACAAGTTCCTGCGCGTCTGTTCTGCGCTGCTGCCGGTTGGCGTGAGCGATGTCAGCGTCGGCGGCATGCCGCTGCCCACGCCCGTCGCCGCGCCGCAGCGCATCCTGGTGCTGGGCGATACCGGCTGCCGCATCAAGGGCGCCACCCTGCAGGCCTGCAACGACCCGGCCAAATGGCCTTTCCCGCAACTGGCTGCCGCCGCCGCGAAACTCAAGCCCGACCTGATTATCCATGTTGGCGACTATCTCTACCGCGAGAGCCCGTGCCCCACCGGCGATACTGGCTGCGCCGGCTCGCCCTGGGGCGACAACTGGACCACCTGGCAGGCGGATTTCTTCTCCCCCGCCGCGCCGCTGCTGGCGGCGGCGCCCATGGTGATCACCCGCGGCAACCACGAAGACTGCCAGCGGGCCGGACCCGGCTGGCTGCGCCTGCTGGGACCCTCCGCGTTCGATCCGGCCGCCGCCTGCGCGCCGCATCTGCCGGTTTATACCGTCGATCTCGGGCACATGCGCCTCGCGGTGATGGATGACGCCACCGCCGGCGAAACCAGCGTCGCCACCGCTGACCTTCCTTCCTACACGTCCGAGCTCGCAGGTCTGGCCGCGATTCCCGCGCCGGTCTGGTTCGTCCATCACCGGCCCATCTGGGCCGCGATTTCTGGCCCTCTGGATATTCCCATCGGCGGCAACCTGACCCTGATGGAAGCCGCGTCGGAAGCAGGGCTGATCCCGCGCACGGTCCAATTGCAGCTCTCCGGCCATATCCACAGCTTCGAAGCCATCAATTATCGCGTCCTCAACAGCGCGGGCCATGTGCCGCCCCAGATCGTGGCAGGCAATGGCGGCGACAAGCTGGATGTGACCCCGAAAAATCTGCGCGGCGCCGTCTTCCAGGGCAATTCCCATGTCGCGGTGGCCGACGGGCTCTCGGTCGGCGGCTTCGGCTTTCTGCTGATGACGCGTGCAAACGCCGGCTGGCACATCCAGCTCTATGATTCGGATGGCAAGCCGACGCGCCAGTGCCAGTTCAGCAGCCACAAGCGGCGACTCGCCTGCCCTGCCTAGGAATTGATTTCGCAAGTCTGATCCGGGCCCGCGCATGCGGGCCAAAAAATCCGGAACTACTCACCGCTTTGTCATCGTCCTGCCGCGATTCGCGCAGCAGCTTGGCTTAGGCTTCGCACGCCAGACTCGGGGATGAAAATGAACAAGAACCAGCGGCTTCTTCTCATCGTGGGCGGCGCACTCGCGGCCATGCTGGTCGCAGCGGTGGCCGGCATCTGGTTGATGGGCGGCAAGACGGCCGATACCTCCATTCTCGCCCGTCTGCAGAGCGGCTTGTCTGCGGTCACCGGGAATCTCACACCTGCCGCCGACGAACAGGCCAGGGACTTTGCCTTCCGCCGCCTGGAAGTGGATGTCTCCAAGCCCCAGGCCGAGGCCTGTCTGGTCTTTACCCGTGCACTCGATGCCAGCGGCAAGACCCATTACGAGGATTATCTTTCTCTCGATCCGGCGACCCGCATCGCCGCCCGCGTGGTGGATTCGCGCCTGTGCCTGTCGGGACTGGCTTTCGACAAGACCTACAATGTCACGTTGAAGACGGGCCTGCCGGCCGCCAGCGGTGAAAAGCTGGTTGCAGAAGAGATCGTTCCGGTCGAGTTGCGCGACAAGCCTTCGCTTGTGCGGTTCAACGGCGGCATCATCCTGCCACGCGACAATGCCGCGGGCGTGCCGGTCACAACTGTGAATATCGACAAGCTGAACGTGAAGGTGATCCGGGTGGGCGACCGCCTGTTGTCGCAGATCGAGACTGGCACGATCGACCAGACTCAGCTTTATGGCTGGGACGAAAAGCAGCTGGAAAACAACCAGGGCAGCGTGGTGTGGCAGGGCGCCATGGCCGTGGACAATGTGAAGAATGACAGCGTGGTGACGCTGATCCCCATCCACGACATTCTGAAAGGCAAGAAGCCCGGCGCCTATGTGCTGGTTGCCACCGATGCCGCCAGGAAGCCCGCCAGTGATGACGACTATGGCGAGCAGATGGCCATGCAGTGGGTGGTGGACAGCGATATCGCCCTCACCACCTTCACCAGCGCCAATGCCGCGACCGGCTCCGGCCTCACGGTTTTTGCCCGCTCTTACAATGGCGCCGCGCCGCTGTCAGGCGTGAAGCTGACTCTAATTGCCCACAACAATAATGTGCTGGCCACCGTCACGACCGACGGCAATGGCCGCGCCGATTTCGACGCCGGGCTATTCCGCGCCACCGGGGGCGACGAGCCGGTGATGGTGATGGCCTATGGCAAAGCGGGGGACTTCAGTTTCCTGGACCTGCGCCGCTCCGCCTTCGACCTGACCGATCGCGGCGTGGGTGGCCGCAGCGCGCCGGGCGCAGTGGACGCGTGGCTCTATACCGAACGCGGCGTCTATCGCCCCGGCGAGACGGTGCAGGCCGTGGCCATGCTGCGTGACCGCGTCGGTGCTGCCCTGACCGCGCCGTTCACCTTGGTGGCGCAGCGCCCCGACGGCATCGAAGTCGGCCGCATCACCGTATCGGGCGACAAGCTCGCCGCCGGTAGCGCGCTCTGGACCTTGCCGCTGTCGCCCTCCGCGCCGCATGGCCGCTGGCAGATCGCCGCCTATATCGATCCCAAGGCGCCCGCCGTGGGCCGCGTGCAGTTCGACGTGGCTGACTTTGTGCCCCAGCGGCTGAAAGTGACGCTGACCGCGCTGGACAAATCCATCAAGCCCGGCGGTGACTTCCATGTCCGCGCCGAGGCGCGCTTTCTTTATGGCGCGCCCGCCAGCGCCCTCTCGGGCGACGGCGAAGCCACCATCAAGCCCGACCTCACTCCCTTTGCCGCCTGGCACGGTTGGCAGTTCGGCCGGGTGGACGACAGTTTCTCCGAGACCAAGGTCGATCTCACCGTGCCGCAGACCGACGCGGCCGGCATCACCACTGTCACAGGCAACACCGGCGCGCTGGCCGATACCACGCTCCCCCTGAAGGCGACCGTGCGTATTTCGATCCATGAGCCCGGCGGCCGCACCACCGACAAGTCCACCGATATTGCCATCCGCACCCATGATGTCGCCATCGGCATCCGCCCCGACTTCGACGGCGGCCAGGTGGCGGAGAATGCCCGCGCCGGTTTTGAAGCCATCGCGCTGGATTCGGACGGCAAGCGCATTTCGCTCTCCGGCCTGACGGTCAGCTGGGTGCGCGAAGACACCACCTATCAGTGGTTTCAGACCAATGGCGAATGGAAGTATCAGCCCACCACCCGCGACCGGCTGATCACCAGCAGCGGCATGGCCATCGGTGCGAATGGCGTTGCCAAACTGGAAAAGGCACTGCCCTATGGTACCTATCGCCTGACCATCACCGATCCCAAGTCCGGCGCGGCGTCGAGCTTCCGCTTCTACAGCGGCTGGGCCGCATCCAGCGCGGGCGACCGGCCCGACCGTATTCCCGTCGCCGCCGACAAGCCCGCCTATGCACCGGGCCAGGTGGCGCATGTCCGCATCAAGCCCACCGGCAACGGCAAGGCGCTGGTGGTGATTGCCGGCGACAAGGTGTTTTCCTCGCGCACCATTGATGCGCCGGCCGGCGGCGCCACGGTAGACATTCCGGTGTCTGCCGACTGGGGCGCTGGCGCCTATGTGCTGGTGACTGATTATCGTCCGCTGGCCAGCGTGAAAGGTCGCGAGCCGGTGCGCAGCATCGGCGTTGCCTGGCTGGGCGTGGACAATGCCCCGCGCACCTTGGGGATCACGGTCGGCGGCGGTGACAAGATTCGCCCACGCCAGAAGGTGACCCTACCGGTGAAAATTACCGGCCTGGGCAGCGAAGAAGCCTATGTGACGCTTGCGGCGGTGGACGAAGGAATCCTGCAGCTCACCGACTTCAAGTCGCCCGATCCCGCCAATTATTATTTCGGCAAGCGCCGCCTGGGCGTCCTGATGCGCGACGATTACGGCCGCTTGATCCGCGTTGAAAAAGGCGCGGTCGGCGCGATGGAGCAGGGCGGCGACGGCTTCGGTGGCCGCAGCCTGGCGGTGGTGCCGCAAAAGACCGTGGCGCTGTTTTCCGGCATCGTGAAGGTGGGCGCGGGCGGCGTCGCCAGCATCACCTTCGATGTGCCCGACTTTAACGGCTCGCTGCGCCTGATGGCGGTAGCGTGGAGTGCCGACAAGCTGGGCCATGCCGATCGCATGCTGATCGTGCGCGATCCGGTGGTTGCCGATCTGGTCCTGCCGCGCTTCCTGTCGCCCGGCGACACTATCGGCGCGGCACTGAACCTCGACAATGTCGAGGGCGGCCCCGGCGTCTACACCGCCACCATCCAGACCCATGGACCCGTCTCCCTGGCGAATGGAGCACAAACTGTTGTGACGCAGAACCTGAACCGCAAGCAGCGCGCGCTGGTGCCGGTGCAACTGCGCGGCGCAGGCCTTGGCATTGCCGGCATCACCCTGGACGTGAAAGGCCCCGGCGGCTTCCATGTCCAGCATGGCTGGCCGATCCAGGTACGTGCCGCGCAACTGGATGTCAGCCGCGAGGAAGAATTGCCGCTACCCGCCGGCGCCAGCTATGTCGCCGATCGGGCCTTGATCAGCGACCTGGTGGGTTCGACCGCCAGTGTCAGCCTCAGCGTCAGTGCGGCGCATGGCTACAACAATGTCGCCGGGCTTTTGAAGTGGCTCGACAAGTATCCCTATGGCTGCCTGGAACAGACCACCTCGCGCGCCCAGCCCTTGCTTTTGTTCAACGACCTGGCGGATCTCGCTGGCTTGCCGCGCGACAATGCCCTGCGTCCGCGGGTGCAGACCGCGATCGACAAGGTGCTGGACATGCAGAACTATGGCGGCGACTTCGGCATGTGGGGACCGGGCGGCCAGGCCGACAGTTTCCTCAGCGTCTATGCGATAGACTTCCTCTATCAGGCCAAGGCGAAGAACTTCGTGGTCGCCAACGACGCCTTGAAACGCGCCACCAACTGGCTGAAGTCAACCAGCAGTAACGGTGACGACCTCACCCGCGCCTATGCCTTTTATGTGCTGGCGAAAAACGGCCAGGCCAACGTCTCGGACCTGCGCTATTTCTCCGACACCAAGGTCGGCGGCATGAAGTCGGGCTTGGCAGCGGCCCTGACCGGCGCCGCGGCCGCCCAAGTGGGCGACCGTTCACGTACGGAATACGGCTTCAACAAGGCCCGGGCGCTGATCACATCCGCCGATCCCGCCAGCTACCCGCATGACGTCTACGGCTCGCTGCTGCGCGATCTGTCCGGCGCGGTGGCGCTGGCGGCGGAGAATGGCAAGGCAGAACTGGTGCCGGCACTGCTGGACAAGATGAAGGCGCTGAACAGCCGCATTCCCGACACCACCACCCAGGAAAAAGGCTGGATGCTGCGCGCCGCCTATGCGCTCACCCGCCAGAAGCTGCCGCTCAGCATCACCGTCAACGGCGCACCCGCTGCCCCACGCGACGGCGCGGTGCGGCTGACGCCGACCCTGGCGCAACTCGGCAGCGGCGTCACGCTGGTCAACAAGGGGGATGCCAGCGTCTGGCGCTCCACGGCCGTCACCGGCACCCCCAATGCGGCGCTGCCGGCCACCGCCAGCGGCCTGACGGTCAGCAAGAGCGTCTGGACCATGTCCGGTGCGCCTGCCGATGTTTCAACCCTGAAACAGAATGACCGTGTCATCATCGAGATCAGCGGCCAGATGCCCAACAATCTCTACCACCAGATGGGGGTGATCGACCTGCTGCCAGCCGGACTGGAAATCGAGCAGTCGCTGTCCGGCGAAGATGCCAAGTCCTACACGTTCCTGGGCGGTCTGACCGACACCAGCATGCAGGATGCCCGCGATGACCGCTTCGTGGCGGCCTTCGATATCGGCGAACGCTACCGCCCGGCAAATCGCAAGACGCCGGAGCCGACGCCAAGCTTCCATGTCGCCTATATCGCGCGCGCCGTCTCGGTCGGAACCTTCGCCCTGCCGGCGACGAGTGTCGAAGACATGTATGCTCCCGCGGTCCGGGCCCGCACGGCGATGGGAAGCCTGAATATCTCGCAATGAAGACGGTCAATTCATGACGGACAAGCGCCATCGCTGGATCGTCAGCGCCGTCACGGCGCTGGGATGCCTGTGTGCGGCGCTCACGGCCGACCGCGCCAATCCGCCCGACATGTCCCGTGCGCAGACCCTGTCGTCGGAAGTCACCGCCAGCGATGGCACCCTGCTGCGCGCCTTCCTGTCGAAGGACGGTGCTTGGCGCATCCACACAACGCCGGACCAGGTTGGCCCGCGCTATCTGGCGATGCTGCAGGCCTATGAAGACAAGCGCTTCGAACAGCATCACGGCATTGACGGCATGGCGATGCTGCGCGCGGCCTACCAGCTTGCACTTGCGGGTCACATTGTCAGCGGCGGCTCCACCCTCACCATGCAGGTGGCGCGTCTCCTGGAGCCCCACGGCCATGGCGTCATCGGCAAGAGCCTGCAGATTGTCCGCGCCGCGCAGTTGGAAGAGCGTTATTCCAAGGACGAAATCCTGTCGCTGTATCTGACCCTGGCCCCCATGGGCGGCAATCTGGAAGGTGTGCGCGCGGCCTCACTCTCCTATTTTGGCAAGGAACCTGCTTCACTCGATCTCGCCGAAAGCGCGCTGTTGGTGGCGCTGCCGCAGTCTCCCGCCCGGCAACGCCCAGACCGTCATGCCCAGGCGGCGCTGAAAGGCCGCAACAAGGTGCTGGCCCGCATGGTAGAAGACGGCGTGGTCGCCGCCGGCGACGCCGCCACCGCCATGATGGAAGGCGTGCCGTTCGCCCGCCAGCCCATGCCGCTGTCCGCCCCGCACTTGGCACAGCGCCTGGTGCTGAAAGACAGGCGCGCCCGCATTGTCACCACGCTTGATGCCGGCATCCAGGCTGCTGCGGAGCGCCTCGCCAAACAGGAGCGCGCCTATTTCGACGATGGCGCCGATATCAGCCTGGTGGTGGTTGAAAACAAAACTCGCAACCTGGTCGCCTATGTCGGCGGCACCGATTACTGGGGCCGTGCTGGGCAGGTAGACCTGGCGGTCCGCGCCCGCTCGCCCGGCTCTGCCCTGAAGCCCTTCATCTATGGCCTCGCCTTCGACAATCTGATCCTGCATCCCGCCAGCCGCATGCAGGACGAAGCCACCAGCTTCGGCGACTATGCGCCCAAGGATTTCGATGGCCAATTCCAGGGCGCGGTGACGGCGCGTGACGCGCTGCAGATGTCGCTCAACATTCCCGCCGTCATGGTGCTCGACCGCGTCGGTCCGCTGGCCTTCACGCTCAACCTGCAGAATGCCGGCGCGCATCTCGCTTTCCCCACCCATGACGCACCCAGCCTGCCGGTGGCGCTGGGCGGTCTGGGAATCTCGCTGTCCGACATCGCCATGCTCTATGCCGGCATCGCCGAAGGCGGGCAGGCGCGGGACCTGCGCGTGGTCGCGGGCACGCCGGACGCGCCCCAGCATCGTCTGTTCGGCCCTGTTGCCGCCTGGTATCTGCGCGATGTTCTTGACGGGGTGGCGCTGCCCGATGGCTGGGCGATGGGGCAGGGGTTGCTGAAGAAGCGCACCATCGGCTTCAAGACCGGCACCAGCTACGGCTTCCGCGATGCCTGGGCGGTGGGCTTCTCCAATGATTTCACTATTGCCGTGTGGGTCGGCCGCGCCGATGGCACGCCGCGCCCCGGCCATATCGGGCGGGAATCCGGCGCGCCCATCCTGCTCAAGATGTTCGGCCTCCTGCCGCCCGACACGCGGCCCGCGCCGCCGGTACCGCCCGGCGCGCTGATCGTGCGCGCCACCGACGAACTGCCACCGGCCCTGCGCGTCTTCACGCGCCAAACCACGGCGCCATCCCAGCCTGTTCAGGTCGCGCAGCTGCCACCGCCGGCCATCGCCTTTCCGCCCAATGGCGCGGTGTTGCCGCTACCGGATGCGACCTCCAAGGATGGCGTGCAGTTGAAGGCCGATGGTGGCCGCATGCCGCTGACCTGGTTGATCAATGGCGCACCGCTGGGCAGCTTCGACCGCTTCGCGCCTGCGCTTTACACGCCGCAGGGCGAAGGCATGGCGCGCGTCACGGTGGTGGATGCCGACGGCCGCAGCGACACCAGCACGATACGCTTCAAGAAACTGCGCTAAGGATAGGCCTAGCGCGCGGAATCCCGATCCAGCATTGCCAGCATCGCAGACGTGGCAAAGCCATCGGCGGCGACACTCTTGGATTTCTGATAGGCGCGCAATGCCGCGCGCGTTTTGCGGCCCAGCACACCATCAGGCGCACCCGTGTCAAAACCCAGCTTCGTCAATTCCATCTGAAAGCGCATGCGTTCATCGCGTGACAAAGGCCGCTCATCGCGCGGCCAGGCCTGCTTGACCGGCCCCGCGCCCGCCGCCCGGTCCGCCAAAAGGCCCACGGCCAGCGCATAGCTGGCGGCATTGTTGTATTTCAGGATGACGCGGAAATTGGAGAACAGCAGGAATGCTGGCCCGCGCGCGCCCGCCGGCAGATAGATCGCCGCACTTTCGTCCAGCTCGGGCAGGGTGCCGCCGTCAATGCCTTTCACGCCGCGCATGCGCCATTCGGGCAGGGGCCGCACCGTATCGGTGTCAGCATCTTCATAGGCGAAGCCTGACGGCAACGTCACTTCATAACCCCAGGGCTGGCCCGTCTTCCAGCCTTGCTGTTGCAGCAGCCGCGCCGCCGATGCCAGCGCATCGGGCGCGCTGCGCCACAGGTCGATGCGACCGTCGCTGTCGCCGTCCGCAGCGAATTTCAGGAAGGTGGTGGGCGTGAACTGGGTCTGCCCGAACGCACCCGCCCAGCTCGCCACCATTTCAGACACCGGATAATCGTTCTGCTGATAGATGCGCAGCGCGGCGAAGAATTCCGGCCGGGCATAATTCATGCGCGGCCCGTCATAGGCCAGGGTCGCCAGCGCCGCGAACAGGTTGATGCTGCCGGAGTCCGCACCGTAGTCCGTTTCCATCCCCCAGATGGCGACCAGAATCTGCTTGGGCACGCCATATTGGGCCGCGATACGATCCAGAACATCGCCATATCGCGACAGCATAAGGGTTGCGTCCTTGACCCTGCGCGCCGACACCGCCGAATCCAGATAGGCCCAGACCGGTTTGGAAAATTCCGGCTGGTTGGCGTTGCTTGCCGCGATCGAGGCGACGGGCGCGATCCCCGCCGTGGCGCGGTCGAACACTTCGGGCCGTATGCCGGTGGCGAGGGCTTCGCGCCGGGCTTCCATCAGGAAAACGTCGAACTTCGCATTGCCGCTGCTGGGCCGCGTCGGCGGGATGGGAATGGAAACCACCGGCTCCGCCCGCGGCGGGGTGGGCTTGGGGGCGGTGGCGGCGCAGGCCACCGCAAGCAGGGTGCCGCACAGGGCTGCCAGCCGCTGCAGGCCGGACCAGGGGCGGGCAAGGGTAAGAAAGGGGCTTTTCATCCCCAAACGTTACACCCATTTTTGGGATTTTTGGCGGGAAACCGCCTTTTTTTCAGTCATTTGGCCGGTTGACAGGGAGGGGTCGCTTGCATAGTTTCCGCGCCTCTCGCGGAAGACGGCCTTTTCGGCCGGTTTTGGTCGAAAAAAGGCGTGTCATGAAGGTTCGCAACTCTCTCCGGTCGCTCAAGAAGCGTGACAAGGACTGCCGCGTCATCCGCCGCAAGGGTCGCGTTTACGTGATCAACAAGAAGAATCCGCGGTTCAAGGCCCGCCAGGGTTAGTCAAAACCGCGACGCCCCCGGCCCGCGCGACATATCTGTATCAAATAGCAGAGGCGCGGGACGCCCGAGTTTTGTATACAGGCGCGCATGCTTCTACCGCCCACCGATTCCAGCATCGTCGCGCGTCGCGACGACATCATTGCAGGCCTGCGCGCCATCGTGCCCGATGGCGTGGTGGCCGATGAATCCGGCCTTTCCACCTTCGATGCCGACGCGCTGAGCGCCTATCACCAGACACCTTTGGTCTGCGTGTTGCCATCCAATCGCGAGCAGGTCAGCGAAATCCTGAAATTCTCGGCCGCGCAAGGCGTGCCCATTGTTCCGCGCGGCGCCGGGACATCCCTGTCGGGCGGGGCCCTGCCGCGCGAAGACGGCATCCTTATCGGCATGGGGCGCATGAAGCGCATCATCGAGATTGATTATGAAAATGGCTGCGTCGTGGTCGAACCCGGCGTCACCAACCTCAACATCACCAAGGCGGTGGAGGCCCAAGGCTTCTATTACGCCCCCGATCCTTCCAGCCAGGTCGCCTGTACCATCGGCGGCAATGTGGCGGAAAACAGCGGCGGCCTGCACTGCCTGAAATATGGCCTCACCACCAACAATCTTCTGGGCGTAACCTTGGTCCTGCCGGGCGGCGAAATCGTCACCCTGGGCGGCAAGGCCGGGGCGCAGGGCGGGCTCGATCTGCTCGGTCTTGTCACCGGCAGCGAAGGACTGCTGGGCATCGTGGTCGAAGTCGTGGTGAAGATCCTGCGCAAACCGCCGGTGACGCGCACGCTCATGGCGTCGTTCCCCACCGTGCCGTCGGCCGGCGCATGCGTCGCCGCCATCATCGCCGACGGCGTCGTGCCGGCCGCGATGGAATTCATGGACCGCCGTGCTGCCGAAGCCATCGAAGATTACAACCAGCCCGGCTATCCGCGCGGCGCCGAAGGCATTCTCATCATCGATGCCGATGGCGTGGAGGCCGATGTCAGCCACGCCGTGTCGCGCATCACCGAAATTGTCGCGGCCTGCGGCGGCCAGACGGTGGAAGCCACCGACGAAAAGCAGCGCGCGCGCATCTGGTCGGGCCGCAAGGCCGCCTTTGCCGCCATGGGGCGCCTCGCCCCCGACATGATCTGCATGGACGGCTCGATCCCGCGCCACGCTCTGCCGCAGGTGATGGCCGAGATGGAGGTGCTGTCGCAGCAGTACGGGCTTGGCTTCTGCAACGTCTTTCATGCCGGCGACGGCAACCTCCATCCGCTCATCATCTTCGATATGATGAAGGAGGGTGAATTCGAACGTGCCGAGGCCTTCGGTGCCGATATTTTGCGCCTCTGCGTCAAGGTGGGCGGCGTGCTGTCGGGCGAACACGGCGTCGGCGTGGAAAAGCGCGACTTGATGACGGACCAGTTCGCCACCGAGGATCTGGAACAGCAGCACCGCATCAAGTGCGCCTTCGATAACGCCGGGCTGTTCAATCCCGGCAAGGTGTTTCCCACCTTGTCGGCCTGCGTCGAGCAGGGTCATATCCATGTCCACGGCGCCCAGTTGCCCCACCCCCATTTGCCGCGCTTCTGATGTCCAGCGCCACAAATTCCGATCAGGTGGTGGATTTCGTGCGCGCAGCCCGCGCCGACCGCAAGCCGTTCGAGATCGTCGCCGGCGGCACCCGTCGCACCGTCGGGCGACCGCTGGAAGGTCTTCCCACTCTGGATGTTTCCGGCCTGTCAGGCATCCTCAGTTACGAACCGGGTGAGCTGATCCTCACCGCGGCGCCCGCCACGCCCTTGTCCGAGATCAACGCGCTGCTGGCGCAAAAAAACCAGCGACTGGGTTTTGATCCGGCGGACTGGTCGCAGCTGCTGGGCAGCAACGGCGTCGCCACTCTGGCCGGCGCGGTATCCTGCGATGCCTCCGGTTCGGGACGCCTGCGTCATGGGCCCGCGCGCGATTCCCTGCTGGGATTTCAGGGCGTCAACGGCATGGGCCAAAGCTTCCGTGCCGGCGGCAAGGTGGTGAAAAACGTCACCGGCTTCGATCTGCCCAAGCTGGTGTGCGGCGCGCATGGCACGCTCACCGTGCTGACCGAGATGACCTTCCGGGTTTTCCCCAAGCCGCAATTCGCCGTCACCTTGTGCCTGTCCGAAGTCACCCCGGAGGTCGGGTTCGCACATCTGCGCAAGATTGCACAAAGTGCACTGGAACCGGCGGGCCTCGCCTATCTGCCCGGCAACATGATGCCCAATATCGGCCAGGGCGCGGCGCTTATCAAACTGGAAGGCGCCGCAAAGCCGCTGGAAGAAAAAATCGCGCTGGCCCACGGACTGCTTGGTCAGAGCACCTCACGGCTGGATAGCGATCCTTTCGCGGCCATCGGTTGCGGCGACATCTTCAGCGATATCGCGGGCGATATCTGGCGGGTGATGATCCCGCAGTCTGAGGCCCCGCGCATAACCAAAGAACTGAACGCCTCGCATTGGCTGGGGGACTGGGCCGGCGGCCTGATCTGGCTGGCCGCGCCGCCATCCGATGCCGCGCGCATCCGCAGCCTTGCCGCATCCGTGCAGGGCCAGGCCATGCTGCTGCGCGCCTCGGCGCAAAGCCGCGCCGCGCTGGGGCTTTTTGCGCCGCAGCCTATGGCACTGGCGGCGCTGAACCGCAGTGTGAAAGCCGCTTTCGATCCCCTTTCGCTGTTCAATCCGGGCCGCCTATGAAATACGCCTTCACGCCGGAACAAATTGCCGATCCGCAGATGGGACCTGCCGCCAAGGCGGTGCGCTCCTGCGTCCATTGCGGCATCTGCACCGCCACCTGCCCGACCTATGTCCTGCTGGGCGACGAGCGTGACAGCCCGCGCGGCCGTATCGTGCTGATGAAGGAGATGCTGGAAAAGGGCGGCGCACCGTCTCCCGAAACCGTGCATCACATCGATCGCTGCTTGTCCTGCCTCAACTGCAAGACGGCCTGTCCCTCCAGCGTCAATTATCAGCGCCTGGTGGACCAGGCGCGCAGCCATATCCAGGAGCATTACAAGCGCCCGCTGGGCGAGCGCCTGCTGCGCTGGACCATCGCCAAGGTGATGACCCGCCCCGCGCTGGTGCGTGTGGGACTTCTATTCGCAAAGCTGGGCGCACCCGTTGCTGCCCTCCTGCCGGGCCGGTTAGGGGCCATGGCGCGCATCGGCGCCTCCGCAAAGCCGCAAGGCCCCGAGCCGACGCATTTTCCCAAACCCGACATCGTCAAGCAGCGCATCGCCATCATGCCCGGCTGCGTGCAGGGCGCCTTGGCGCCGCAGATCGACGGCGCCGTGGGCCGGGTGCTGGCCCGGCGCGGCATTGAATTAATCGCGCTGGAAGGCTCCGGTTGCTGCGGCGCGCTCCCCCATCACATGGGCCGCGAGCATGACAGTCGCGAATGGGCCAAGAAGGCGATCTTCGCCTATGAACAGGGCCAGTATGATGGTGTCCTGATCACAGCCACCGGCTGCAGCGCTCAGTTGAAAGACTATGCCCACCAGTTCGCCGGCGATCCGGTGTGGGAGCCGCGTGCGGCGAAGTTTGCCGCCGCCGCCCGCGACTTTTCCGAACTCTGCACCCCCATGCCCGTCAGGCCGCCGCGCGATTTGCGGGTTGCCTATCATCCGGCCTGCTCGCTGCAGAACAGCCTGAAGCTGAACGGCACGGGCGAAGCGATGCTGGAAGCCGCCGGCTTCATCGTGACGCCGTTTGCGGAATCCCATCTGTGCTGCGGTTCGGCCGGAACCTATTCCATCCTCCAGCCGGAACTTTCCTCGGCCCTGCGGGACCGCAAGCTGGGCAACATCATGGCCGCCACGCCGGACGTGCTGGTCAGCGGCAATATCGGTTGCCTCCAGCATCTTGCGACGGGGCAGGGGCTGACCCAGCCGATCCTGCATTTGGCGGAACTGCTGGATTGGGCTGAGGGCGGTCCGACAAATCTGGAATTGGCCACACTTCCGCATTAAGCTGCCTCCATGCGCGCGGCTTTTCTGCTTTCCTTTTTGCTGCTTTCGGGCGCGGCCCTTGCTGCGCCGGCCAAGAAGCCGGCGCCGCCGCTCAAGCCCCCTACCCTGGACGCCCTGTTCGCCCAGTTGAAAAAGGCCGAAAGCGCCGAAGACGCCAAGCCCATCGAGCAAAAGATCGAGGCCCATTTCCGCGTTTCCGGCAGCCCGTCGGTGGACCTGTTGATGGCCCGCGCCACCGCCGCCCAGGCCGGCAACGACAGCAAGACCGCGCTGAAGCTGGCCCAGGCCGTCACACAGATCGCGCCTACCTATGCCGAAGGCTGGCACGCGCGCGCCGCCCTGGAACAGGCGGCTGAAGACGATACCGCTGCCCTGGTGTCGTTGCAGAAAGTCGTCCTGCTCAATCCGCGCAACTTCACCGCCCTAACCGAGCTGGGCGACATGCTGCAGGATTATGGTGACAAGAAAGCGGCGCTGAAGCTCTATCGCCAGGCGCTTGCGCTGGACCCGCAGATGGAAGGCGCCAACCGCAAGATTCGCGAGCTCACCCGCACGGTTGAGGGCCAAGATATCTGATGCAGGCGCTCTGAACATGCGGTGGGTTCTGGCGGCCCTGCTTGTGATGGCGCCGCTGCCCGCAAGCGCTGCGTCGTCCTGGTTGGTGGGGACCTGGTTCGGAACTGGACAGCCGGGCGACAGGAGCGAGATGTTCCTGGACACCATGGGCGCGAATGGAAAATTCCACGCCCATCATCGCTGGTGCCGCAAAGGCAAGGCGCAGGACCAGTTCCAGGCTGGCACCTGGACCCTGAAAGGCAATCTCCTGACCATCAACATCGCCACGGTGAACGGCAAGCCGTCTCCGGAAAGCGACCCCTATCGCATCGTCAAGCACGACGCCTACAGCCAGACCTATGTCTATCTGCCGATCAACTTTGCCTACACGTCCAGCCGCGTGGCAAATGGCTTCGGTATGCCAAGCTGTGAGCTGACCAGCTGACCTCCCCGCGTGCGTTAGCGCGCATAACAGGGGAGGTGGCCGTAGCTGGCTCTCGAGCCAGCGAAGGCCGGAGGGGTCAGCGCTCGTCTTCCACGAACGCCACCCGCAGCATGTTGGTGGCGCCGGTGGTCCCCAGCGGTACGCCGGCGGTAATGACGATGCGTTCGCCGGCCTGAGCAAAGCCTTCCTGGCGAGCGATATGCGACGCACGCTTCACCATGTCGTCGAAATCGCGAATGTCTTCCGTCAACACGCTGTGGGTGCCCCAGACCAGGCAAAGCCGCCGCGTGGTGGCCAGGTCGGGTGTGGGCGCGATGATGGGCGCGCGCGAACGTTCTCGCGCCGCCCGCATGGCGGTAAGACCAGACTTGGTCCAGCAAACGATGGCCTTTGCCTCGATCGTCTCAGTCACTTCATGCACCGCCGCCATGATGGCGTCGGGCGTGGTCTTCTCCGGTGCGCTGCGCTGCGCTTCGATGATGGAGTGATAGAGCGGGTCGTCCTCCACCGACATGGCGATGCGATCCATCATCTGCACCGCTTCCACCGGATAGCTGCCGCTGGCCGATTCCGCCGATAGCATCACCGCATCGGCGCCCTCGAAAACAGCCTGCGCCACGTCACTGACTTCGGCGCGCGTCGGCACGGGCGAGGTGATCATGGATTCCAGCATCTGGGTTGCAACCACCACCGGCTTGCCGGCCTTGCGTGCGGCGCGGATGATCTTCTTCTGCAGGCCCGGCACGCGTTCCAGCGGCATTTCCACGCCCAAATCGCCGCGCGCCACCATCAGCGCATCGGCCAGTTCCAGGATTTCGTCCAGGCTGTCCAGCGCCTTAGGTTTTTCGATCTTGGCCAGTACGCCGGCGCGGCCCTGCACGATCTTCTTCAACTCGGCCACGTCTTCGGGCCGCTGCACAAAGCTCAGCGCGATCCAGTCTACGCCCAGCTCCAGCGCCGCATCCAGGTCGGCGCGGTCCTTGGGCGTCATCGCCGACATGGGCAGAAGCGTGTCGGGCATGTTGACGCCCTTGCGATCCTTGATCTCGCCGGCCACTTCCACGATGGCTTCGGCAAATGTGTCGGCCTTGCGCAGCAGCCGCAGCCGCACCTTGCCGTCATCGATCAACAGCGCATGCTTCTGCTTGATGGCCTGGAAGATTTCCGCATGCGGGATCGGCACGTCCTCCGGCTTGTCGCTGGTCTCTCCCAGCACCAGCCGGATGCGCTCACCCTCCACCAGCATGCGCGGGCCGCCATTCAGCCGGCCCAGCCGGATTTTCGGTCCCTGCAGGTCGCAGAGGACGCCAATGGGGCGGCCGACTTCGTCGGCCAGCGCGCGCAGTGCCCCCACCATCTGCCCCAGCATGTCATGGTTGGTATGGCTCATATTGATGCGGAAGACGTCCACCCCGGCATCGAACAGTTCGCGCATCTTCGCAGCCGTGTTGGAGGCCGGTCCCAGCGTGGCGAGGATTTTTGTCTTGCGGCGGCGGCGCATAAAACTTCCGATCCGAATAGTGGTTTAATTGGATAGAGACTGTGTCCAGTCGGGCTTCTTGCCCGTATCGATTTCAAAAAATCCACGCCGATCATAGCCGCGTTTGGCACAATTGCCCCGGCCCACCGCCTGGAAGCGCTTGTCGGGCGAGACGCAGAAATGGGTCTTGCCTTCCCAGGTGCCGGCCGCACCGTCGCTGGCATAGAGGTAATAATAACGCCCCTGCAGCGGCCCGGTCAGGATGGATGAGCAGGTCTTCGGCCTGACGGTCCACCAGCCTTCGGAGGCCCAGTTGGTGCCGGTGAACCGCCCGATGGCGACCCGGGCGGGCAGGTTGGACCGGTTGCAGACATTGAAGGCGGCCCAAGCGGGCGTCACAAGCGCCGGGGCGCCGCCGATCGCGGCCAGAAACAGGATCAAAGTCTTGCGACGCATCGTTACCCCGGTTTGAACCGAAACGGTCTGGTGGTCAACGTCCAGCAAATCTATACCTTGGCGCCATGACGGAAAATGCTTTTGAAAGCGTTCTGGGCGCGCCGGAGTCCAAAATCCTGTTTCTCTGCGACCATGCCTCGAACGCCCTGCCGCCGCAGACGGGCAATCTGGGTCTGGCGGGGGAATTGTTCGGCACCCATATCGCGTTTGACATCGGGGCGGCCCAGGTCACCCGCGCCCTGGCGTCCGCCTATGGCGCGCCGGCCCTGTTGGGCGTTTGGTCGCGGCTGCTGATCGACCTCAACCGCGGCATCGACGATCCCACCATCGTGATGAAACTGTCGGACGGCAGCATCATTCCCGCAAACCGGGATGCAGGCCGCGAAGAAATGGACCGCCGCATTGGCTTGTGGCACGCGCCCTATCACGCCGCCATCACCCGCGAACTGGATCGCATCGGTGTGGGCGCCACCATTGTTTCCATTCACTCCTATACTCCGGCCTGGAAGGGCGTGCCGCGCCCCTGGCAGGTGGGCGTGCTGTACGACTGTGACGCGCGGCTGGCGGCCCCCCTGATGCGGCGGTTGGAAGAGGTGGGGCTCGTCGTGGGCGACAACGAACCTTATGCGGGCGCACTGGAAGGCGACACATTGAATGTTCACGGCATCCGGCGGGGTCTGCCCCATGTGCTGATCGAGATTCGCCAGGACCTGATCGGCGACGACGCGGCGGCACAAGGTTTTGCGTCAAAGCTCAAGCCGATACTGGATATGGCCTTGGCGGACATGAAGAATTCACAGAAATAATCGCCCGTTGCGCCGCGTCTGCCGCCCGGTATAGGGTCCGCCGCTTCCGCAATCTGAGTATTACGAAAATGTCCAAAGCCGTATTCGCAAAAGACCATCTCAAGAGCTTCATCAACCGCATCGAGCGTTTGAACGAAGAGCGCGAGGCGCTGAGCGCCGATATTCGCGAAGTCTTTGCCGAAGCCAAGGGCACAGGCTTCGACACCAAGATCATGCGCCAGGTCATCCGCATGCGAAAGCTCGACAAGGCCGACTTCCAGGAACAGGAAGCCATCCTCGACCTGTACCTTACCGCCATGGACATGCGCTGACAGCAGGCTGACAGACCGGGCTGATTGTGTCTTAATCCCCTGACAGCGGCACCAGACCGCATTCCGGGGAGAGGGACATGACTGAATTTTCCGTCGATCGTCGCGGACTTTTGATCGGTGCCGCGATCACCGCTGCCGCAGTGCCACAAGTCGCGCAGGCACAGACGCCGCCGCCGCCGGGCAGTGGCTACGGGACCGGCGGTGCGCCCACCGCCGACCAGCGGCGCCGCCTGGCCTGGTGGCACCAGGCCAAGTTCGGCATGTTCATTCACTTCGGTCTTTATGCCGCCTATGGCCGTCACGAATGGGCGATGGAGACGCAGGCGGTCCCTGTCACGGACTATCAAAAACTCACTGCCGGCTTTCTGCCCGCCAAGGGCTCTGCCCGCAAATGGGCAAAACTCGCGAAAGCGGCGGGCATGAAATACATGGTGCTGACCACCAAGCATCATGAAGGCTTCTGCAACTGGGACACCAAACTCACCAACTATAATGCCATGCAACAAGGGCCGCGCTACGATGTGGTGCGCGAGTTCGTCGAGGCTGCCCGGGCGGAAGGCCTGCGTGTGGGCTTCTATTACTCGCTGATGGACTGGCACCATCCCGATGGCGCACGTTGCCTTACCGAAGTGGCCGCACGGCGGCGGTTCGTGGATTACACGCACGGCCTGATCCGCGAGCTGATGACCAATTACGGCAAGATCGATGTGCTCTGGTACGACGTCCATTGGCCGCTGGACGCCAAGGGCTGGGAGTCCGAGAAGATGAACCAGATGGTGTTCGCCCTGCAGCCCGACATCATCATCAACAACCGCAACGATTTGCCCGGCGATTTCACCACCCCCGAACAGACCATCAAGTCGGAGGAGGGCGGCCGCGCCTGGGAAAGCTGCATGACGCTGAATGACAGCTGGGGCTATCAAAAGGCCGACGACAACTGGAAAAGCCCGCGCACAGTGATCCGCAACCTGCTCACCTGCGCCCGCGACGGCGGCAATTACCTTCTCAATATCGGCCCGCAGCCCGATGGCGGCATTCCGCCGGAAAGCGCGCGCATCCTGACCGAGGTCGGCGAATGGGTGCACCGCCATGGTGCAGCCATTTATGGCGCCGATATCTGCAATCCGAAACGGGCGAACTATGCGAACTTCACGCGCAAGGGCACGACGCTTTACATGCATGTGCATTTCTGGCCGGGCGGCGATGTTGCCATTTCCGGGCTGAACTGCAAGGTGCTGTCGGCGAAGGTGCTGAAGACCGGTCAGGTGGTGACGGTGACGCAGGATGGTTTTCGTACCCACATCACCGGCCTGCCCGATGCCGCGCCGGATTCGCCCGTTACCACGATCGCGCTGGAATGCGATGCAGAACCGATGCAGGACGTTATCGCAGTGCGCACCAACAAGCCGCGCGCAGGCGTTGGGATATGAACTGGTTGATATAGCCGAACGGAATGGTCCCGCAATCTTTTCGAGACGAACACCGCCACGGTCGCGGGCGTGCAGCCGAAAAAAAGGCCCCGGTCCTGTGACCGGGGCCTTTTTTTCGAGGAAAGGCAGGACTTCACCCGGCTTGGCGGATTGCCTGTTCGACGGCACTGCCATCGTCTTCGGCAACCTTGGCCATCGGCTCGTTCTGCAGCTCCGGCTCCAGGCCGAATTCCTTCAGCTTGCGATAAAGGGTCGAGCGGCCGATACCCAGGCGGCGGGCCACCTCCGACATGTGGCCGTCATAACGCGCGATGGCCATGCGGATGATTTCCGATTCCAGGTCTTCGAACTTGCGGACATGGCCGCTGGAATCAGTGGTGCTGAGCGAGAAGGCCGAGCCCGCAGGCAAAGCAGGGGCAACTCCGCCATGCGCGTCCGAAGACGGCAGGGGAGAGCTGTTCTGGCGTACCAACGTATCCACGCCCATGGCAGCCGCGATCTGCGGGAAATCGCAGACATCCAGAAGGGCGCCGTCGCACAGCACAACGGCACGGAAGATGGTGTTTTCCAGCTGGCGCACATTGCCCGGCCAGTTGAACCGTTCCAGCAGCTGCGACGCTTGCGGCGT
Organism: Micropepsales bacterium; assembly: GCA_038324265.1. Classification (GTDB taxonomy): domain Bacteria; phylum Pseudomonadota; class Alphaproteobacteria; order Micropepsales; family Micropepsaceae; genus Rhizomicrobium. The sequence continues at coordinate 94,895 of JBBQHU010000001.1, forward strand.
CAGCCCCGAGACCGGCTTGTTTTCTTCCGCCGCGAAACGGCCGATGAAATGGCGTGCCAGTGGGGCGATGTCACCAGTGCGGTCGCGCAGGGATGGCACCATCACGGGGAACACGTTCAGACGGTAATAGAGGTCTTCGCGGAAGCTGTTGTCCTTGGCCATCTGGCCCAGGTCGCGGTTGGTGGCGGCGATGATGCGTACATCCACCTTTACCGGGCGCTTGGAGCCGACGGGATCAACCTCGCCTTCCTGCAGCGCACGCAGCAGCTTGACCTGCATGTCCAGCCGCAGCTCGCCGATTTCGTCCAGGAACAGTGTGCCGCCATCAGCTTCCTGGAACTTGCCCAGATGCTTGTCGGACGCGCCAGTGAACGAGCCCTTTTCATGGCCGAACAGGATGGATTCGATCAGGTTTTCCGGTATCGCACCGCAATTCACCGTGACGAACGGCCTGCCAGCACGCGCCGACGTGCCTTGAATCGCGCGGGCGATCAGCTCCTTGCCGGCGCCGCTTTCGCCTTCGATCAGTACCGGAATGTCGCTTTGCGCGGCGCGCGCGCCAAGGCGGAACACCTGCTTCATCTCCGGGCTGGACGCGACCAGGTCGTCAAAGGTCAGGCGATTGTCCTGCTTTTTCTTCAGCTGCTTCACTTCACCCGACAGGGTGCCGATCTTGAGCTGGTTGCGAATGGAGACCGCAATACGTTCGGGGCTGGCCGGCTTGACCAGAAAATCGTTGGCGCCTGCGCGCATGGCTTCCACGGCGCTGTCGATGCCGCCCTTGGCGGTCAGCACGATGACGGGCAGGTCGGGATTGGAGGGGCGCAGCTTGGAGAGAACCTCCAGGCCGCCCATGTCGGGCATCACCAGGTCCAGCATCATCAGCGTGATCTGTTCGCCGCGCGGACCATTGATCAGGTCCAGCGCCGGCTGGCCGCCGGGTGCGGTGACGACATGCATGCCGCTGCGGGTGATTGCCGTTTCCAGCAACCGCCGCTGCACCGGATCATCGTCCACGACAAGAATGGTTTGCGCCATGTTGGTACGCCTTTGCGATCTACGAGGCGTACTATCGGGGGCCACAGGTAAATGTGGCGTTTAAGCCTGTCCTTATCCGGTACAAAGCCGGCCATTCGATTCCATGCTTAATGAAATCTGAAGCCCGCCTGGAGAGGCCCGAAAAGCCCCGAAAACCGGCCCCGCAACAGCCTTAATAATGGCGATTGCCCACGCCCCCCTGTTTGCTATATTCCCGCACACTTACTGACAACACGCCGACAATAGGGGGCCGCAATGGCGCACGAAAACGACTTTCAGCCCGGTTCCATGGATATCAGCGCCCACAAGAAGACCTATCAGGGCTTCCTGACCGGCTCGAAGTGGACCTTCATCTTCTGCGTGGGGATCATGGTCTTCCTCGCCATTTTCCGCACCCACTGACCTCCGGCAGCGCCCCGATGCGCCTCGCCGTCCCCAAGGAGACACGATTCGGCGAAACGCGCGTTGCCGCGACCCCGGAATCTGTCAAGAAGTTCAAGGCGCTCGGCCTGGATGTGGTGGTTGAAGCCGGCGCGGGCGCGCATGCCCGCTTCGCCGATGTCGATTACGCCGCCGCGGGCGCCACTGTCGCCCCCGATGCAGCCTCCACCCTCAAGGACGCCGACATTGTCCTGAAGGTGCGCGGGCCTGAGGCCGGCGAGATTTCCCAACTCAAAGCCGGCGCCGTGCTGGCCGCCCTGTTGTCGCCGCATAGCGAACAGGCCGCGATCGCATCGCTGGCCAGCCAGGGCGTCACCGCCTTTGCCATGGAACTGCTGCCGCGCATCTCCCGCGCTCAGGCGATGGACGTGCTGTCCTCCCAGGCCAATCTTGCCGGTTACAAGGCCGTCATCGATGCCGCCGCCCAGTTCGGCCGCGCCATGCCCATGATGATGACGGCCGCCGGCACCATCGCCCCGGCCCGCGTGCTGGTGATGGGCGTGGGCGTTGCCGGCCTGCAGGCCATCGCCACCGCCAAGCGCCTTGGCGCCATTGTCAGCGCCACCGATGTGCGCCCCGCCACCAAGGAACAGGTCGAAAGCCTGGGCGGCACCTTCGTCGCAGTGATGGATGACGAATTCAAGAACGCCCAGACCGCCGCCGGCTATGCCAAGCCGATGAGCGCCGAATACCAGGCCAAGCAGGCCGCCCTGACCGCTGAGACCATCAAGAAGCAGGACATCGTCATCACCACCGCGCTCATTCCGGGCCGCGCCGCGCCGATCCTGGTGACGGAAGAGATGATCAAGACCATGAAGCCGGGCAGCGTGATCGTGGATCTCGCGGCCGGCGCCGGCGGCAACACGCCTTTGTCCAGGCCGGACCAGGTGGTGGAAGTGCATGGCGTCACCATCATGGGCAACACCAACCTGCCGGGCGCGCTGGCGACCGATGCGTCCTCGCTCTATGCCCGCAACCTGTTCAACTTTGTCAGCCTGATCGTGGACAAGAAGACCGGCGCGCTGGCGATTGACTGGAATGACGAGATCATCAAGGGCGCCGCCGTGTCCGGCGCGCCCGCCACGGGAGTGTAAGCCATGGAAATGATCGACCCGTTCGTTTTCCGCCTTTCCATCTTCGTGCTGGCGATCTTTGTCGGCTATTTCGTGGTCTGGGGCGTGACACCCGCTCTGCACACCCCACTGATGGCCGTGACCAACGCGATCTCCTCGGTGATCGTAGTTGGCGCGCTGGTGGCCGTCGCCGTGCCGGTAATTGATAGCGGATCGTGGATTTCCAAGGGCCTGGGCTTCGTCGGACTTGCGTTGGCAGCGGTGAATATCTTCGGCGGCTTCATGGTCACCAGCCGCATGCTGGCGATGTACAAGAAGAAAGAAAAGAAATGAGCGGTCAGGCTGATATCGCCGCGATCCTCTATCTGATCAGCGGCGTCCTCTTCATTCTCGCCCTCAAGGGTCTTTCATCGCCTGCCTCCAGCCGTACGGGAAACCGCAATGGCATGATCGGCATGGCTATCGCCATCCTCACCACGCTGTGGGTGGCAGGCGTCACCGATCCTCTAACCTGGGGACTGGTGATCGGCGGCCTAGCCATCGGCGGCGGCATCGGCGCGGTGATGGCGAAGAAAATCGCCATGACCGATATGCCCCAGCTTGTCGCCGCGTTTCACAGCCTGGTCGGTCTTGCCGCCGTACTGGTCGCCGGCGCCGCCTTCTATTCGCCTGACGCCTTCGGCATCGGCAGCGAAGGCGTCATTCGCACGCAGTCGCTGATCGAAATGAGCCTGGGCGTCGCCATCGGCGCCATCACCTTTGCCGGCTCGTTGATCGCCTTCGCCAAGCTGAATGGCAACATGAGCGGCGCCCCCATTATCCTGCCCGCACGGCATGTGCTGAACCTCACCTTGTTCCTGGTCATAGCCGGTCTGATCATATTCTTCGCGATCCACCAGCCCGCCTGGGCCTTCTGGGCCATTGCCGGCCTGAGCTTCGTTCTCGGCATCACCCTGATAATTCCCATCGGCGGGGCCGACATGCCCGTCGTGGTGTCGATGCTGAACAGCTATTCCGGCTGGGCGGCGGCGGCCATGGGCTTTACGCTCGAGAATTCCGCGCTGATCATCACCGGCGCATTGGTGGGGTCTTCCGGCGCCATCCTGTCCTACATCATGTGCAAGGCAATGAACCGCAGCTTCATCAGCGTCATTGCCGGCGGCTTTGGCGGTGATACCGGCGGTCCCAAGGGCCCTGCCGAAACCCGCCCCGTGAAACAGGGTTCGGCCGAAGACGCTGCCTTCATTATGAAGAACGCCGCCAGCGTCATCATCGTGCCGGGCTATGGCATGGCGGTCGCGCAGGCCCAGCATGCGGTGCGCGAAATGGCCGACAAGCTCAAGGCCGAGGGCGTCAAGGTCAGCTACGCCATCCACCCCGTGGCGGGCCGCATGCCCGGCCACATGAATGTGCTGCTGGCCGAAGCCAACGTCCCCTACGACGAAGTGTTCGAGCTGGAGGACATCAATTCCCAGTTCGCCCAGACTGATGTCGCTTACGTGATCGGCGCCAATGACGTGACCAATCCATCCGCCAAGACCGATCCCAAGTCGCCGATCTATGGCATGCCGATCCTGGACGTGGAAAAGGCCAAGACCGTGCTCTTCATCAAGCGCGGCATGGGCTCGGGCTATGCAGGCGTCGAGAATGAACTGTTCTTCCGCGACAACACAATGATGCTGTTCGCCGACGCCAAGAAGATGACGGAAGAAATCGTCAAGGCGCTCGATTATTAATGTCAGTACGTGACGCCCGGCTGCCACAGGATGAACCGGCCATCCTGTCCTTCATTTCTGGCCTGCAGGATTACGAAGCCGCCTTCGAGCCCAATCGCCGCCGTGACCCGCAATTTCCCGCCGACCACTGGCGCGACGCCCAGCATCGCTGCGCCGAAAAGCACGGCACCATGTTCATCGCCGAGCATGCCGGCGAACCCGTGGGTTGGGCCTTTGCCTATGAAGAACACGGCGAACTCTTCATCAACGAACCCGAACGCCGCCACGGCTTTCTGGCCGAAATCTTCGTGATCCCGCAGGCGCGCGGCAAGGGCCTGGGCAAGGCCTTGATTGAAGTCTGCGAAGGCTGGAGCCGCGATCGTGGCCATAAGCTGCTCACCATCGGTGTCCTGGCCCGAAATGCCCGCGCCATCCGGTCCTACGAAGGCGCAGGCTATGCGCCCTATACGGTGACGATGCGGCGCTATCTGTAAGCACGATTGTCATCCCCGGCGTGCAACGCGCATTCGCGCGGGAAGGGGACCCAGGCTGCTTGCGGCTCTTGGTATTTTCCCGGACACTTACTCCCATGAAAATCCTCCGCGCCACTGTGCTTTCATTTCTCGCACTCACCACCGCAGCGACTGCTTCGCCGCTGGTGATTGGCGGCACCATCGTTACCCCGCAGGGCGCCCAGCCCAATAGCTGGCTGGTGGTGGATAACGGCAAGATCGTCAGCATCACGCACACCAGGCCCGCCATCCCCGGTGCGAAAATCCTGGCAACCACCGACTTGGTATTCCCCGGCTTCGTCGACCTGCACAATCACCCGCTCTGGGCCGTCTTTCCGCGCTTTGCGCCCAAGGCCCCGCCGGCCGCTGCACCCTGGCCCAACCGTTATGCCTGGCGCAGCGATGCCCGCTACCTGGCGGCGCTGCAAAATCCCTGGTGGGAACTGATGAGTCACGGCGCCTTCTGCGACCTGGACGAATACGCCGAACTGCAGGCCCTGATGGGCGGCACCACATCCATTCTCGGCCTCGACCTGGTGGACGACACCAAGCCGGCGCCCAGCTGCATCCGCGGCCTGGCACGCAATTTGGATTATGCGTCGGACTTCCACGGCGCCGGCACCAGCAATGAAGACGTCGCCTGGGTGCTGGGCGTGGCCAGTGACATGAAGCCCGATGCCTTGAAGCGATTGCACAAGCAGATGGCGCATGGCGACCTGGATGCCATCGTGGTCCATACCGCGGAGGGCCAGCGCAAAGATGCGGAGTCCAAAACCGAATTCGGCAAGCTGAAATCGCTGAACCTGCTGGAAGCGCGCACCACGGTCGTGCATGGCGTGGCGCTGACCGCGTCGGACTTTGCCGAGATGGCCAAGGTCGGCGCCGGTTTGGTGTGGTCGCCCCGCAGCAATATGGAACTTTACCACCAGATGCCCAACCTGACTGCGGCGAAGAAAGCCGGCGTCACGATAGCGCTTGCGCCCGACTGGGCCCCCACCGGCAGCACCAACATGCTGGCCGAGATTGCTTATGCCGATGCGCAGAAGCAGGGCTTCAGCCACAAGCAGTTGTTCGACATGGCCACCGCCATCCCCGCCAAACTGGCGCGCATCGAGGACAAGGTCGGCGCCTTGGCGACCGACCGCTATGCCGATCTGTTCCTGCTGAAAGGCGATGCCCGCGATCCCTTCAAGGCGCTGGCGAATGCCAGGCCGCAGGACGTGACCCTGACCCTGGTGAACGGCGCGCCGATATACGGCGCGCCCGAACACCTGCGCGCGCTGGGCGCGGCAAAAGTGGAAAACATAGCGGTGTGCGGCCAGGGGCGCGCCTTCAACAGCGCGGCGCTGCCCAAATCCTATCCCGTGTTGCGGGCGTCGCTGCAGCAGAAGCTGCGCGCCTTCAAGATCGACCTGGCGCCGCTATTCTATTGCAACTGACGATTACAGCTTGATGGTCTGGCCGTTGCCCAGCAGCGCCATGCCTTCGGGCACGTCCTTGCTGTCATCCTCGTCGCATCCCACCACTGCCGAATTCAGCCACGGGCTGTTCGCCGGCACCAACGTATCATTTTCATACTGATCAAGGGTGGTGATCGTCGCCAGGTGGATTTTCTGCCGGGCTTCATCCTCGTCCGTGGCGCGAACCCAAACGGCCATTGCGCCGATGCCCGACAGGCGCCAGTCATTGTGATCCGCCAGGGATTCGACAGGTTCGAGCTTGTAGACCGGCATGAATCCTCCAATGCCGGGTGTTCCGGCTGCCACCCATTTATGCCCAATCGCGCCCATAAGATACAATGCCCGTCTCTGGCAGCGCGATTTTCGCGGACCCGGCAGCCTCGCCGGTGCGTTGCTGCAGAGGCGTCGTCCCGGCGCATTAAGCCAAAAGTAGCCCAGCATGCCCCCGGATAGCGATCCACCCACTGTCCGGGATGAAGGCAAAGCAATCCAGGCCATCAAGTTGGGCTCTATGCGATATGTCCTGGGCATCAGCTTGGCGATTGCGTTCGTCTGCGGCGTCGCCATCTGGAATATCTTTGCCCGCTGACGGGCCGTCCGATAACAACAAAGGAAAAGCTATGCCCCAACATGCCCATGCCGTGGTCTGCATCGACCACGCCCAAGCCCTGATATTCGATTTTTCCAAAGACGCCTTCAACGAGCACCGCATCACGGCGGACCTGCAAAGCCATATCCATCACAAATCGGGCCCGGCCGGCTCGGGTCACCTGCACGATTCCAAGTCCTACTTTCTGGCGATTTCCAGGCAGCTCGAACTGTCCAACGAAATTCTGATCGTGGGTCACGGCACGGCCCGCACAGAGTTTGCGCATTTCGTGCGCGACCATGTTCCCGCGCTGGCGCCCAAGATCATGGGGATCGAAGCGGTGGATCATCCCACCGATGGGGAAATCATCGCCCTGGCGCGCAAATTCTTCGAAACCAAGGACCTGACGACGCCGCAACTGGTGACGTGATCAGGCCTTCGCCAGACCGCCCATCCTGCAGACTTCCTTCCATTCCGCGGCCGTCACCGGCTGAACGGAAAGCCGAAAGCTGGTGACCAGGCTCATCGCGGCCAGCTTCGGGTTGGCCTTGCAGGCGGCCAGCGTGACGGGCTCGGGCATGTCCTTGACCGCCTTCACCACCACCAGGCCGAACTGGCCCTTGGCATCGGTGGGATCGGGCTGGAATTCCTCGATCACCTCCACGATCCCGACCACAGCCTTCTGTTCATTGGAGTGATAGAAGAACCCCTGGTCGCCCTTCGCCATCGCCTTCATGTTCAGCTTGGCGGTGTGGTTGCGCACCCCGCTCCAGGGCTCGCCCTTGGCGCCTTTCTTTTTCTGCGACTCCCACGACCAGGCGTCGGGCTCGCTCTTGAACAGCCAGTATTTCATCACATCCGCCTTATACTATTCTTCAGCCTTGAGCGGCCTGCCCATCAGCCGCATCACTGCTTCACCCGGCGGCAACGCGCCGCTGAGCAGGTCCGCCATGGCTTCGGCGATCGGCATTTCCACATCCACGGCCTTGGCCCGCGCCACCAGGGCGGGCGCCGTGTCCACGCCTTCGGCCAGCGCCCCGGCCGGTGCCGTACCGGCGCCCAGCGATGCACCAAACGAAAAATTGCGCGACGACTTGCTGGTGGCGGTCAGAACCAGGTCGCCCAGTCCCGACAGGCCCATCAGCGTCTCGCGTTTCGCGCCAAGGGCTTCGCCCAGCCGCGCCAGTTCCGCAAAGCTGCGTGCCAGCAGGGCGGCGCGCGCATTCTCGCCCAGCCCCATGCCCTCCACCACGCCGCAGGCGATAGCATAGACATTCTTGGCCGCGCCCCCCAGCGCCACGCCGGTCAGGTCGTCACTGGCATAGGGACGAAAAGTGGCAGATCCCAGCGCCGCCTGCAGCTGTACTGCCAGGTCTCCCTTGGCAGCGATAGTAACGGCGGTGGGCAGCCCGCGCGCGACATCGCGCGCAAAGCTGGGTCCGGACAGGATGGCGGCCGCCGCCTCGGGCGCGGCCTCCGCCAGAACTTCGGTCACCAGTTTGCCGCTGCCCTTCTCAATGCCCTTGGCGCAGATCACCAGCGGCTTGCCGGGCGCCAGCATCGGCTGCAGCGAATCCGCAAAGCCATGCAGCACTTGCGCCGGCACCACCAGCAGCAGCGCATCGGCCTGCGCCGCTTCGCGCAGGTCGCCGGTAACGATCAGGTCCTTCGGCAGTGTGACGCCGGGCAGGAAGCGGTTCTCTCCCCCGGCACGCAGGCGCTCCAGCACATCGGCTTCGCGCACCCACAGCGTGGTCCTGCGGCCGGCCGCATGTGCGGCCAGCGCCAGCGCCGTGCCCCAGGCGCCGGCGCCCAGGACGGCGATATGGGAAAAAGGGCTTTCGGACATGACCGGGCGGGTTGCTTATTGCGGTCCGGACCTTATCTTGCCCGCACTATCGTCGGCAAATCGCCTGATTTTCTCCCCATTGCCGTGTGAGCTTGCCGTATGCGCCGCTTCATGAAAGCCATCCCGAAAATCCTGATCGCCGCCTTCGTCGTGGTCGGCCTCATCGCCGCCGGACAGCAGGCGCCGCAGCGCATGTATCAGGCCTATTCCGACCAGGAGAAGGCCGACCTCGACAAGGTCAGCGCCTATCTCAACACCATTCGCACCCTGAAAAGCCGGTTCGTGCAGATCGGTCCTGACGGTGGCACCGACCAAGGCGTGCTCTTTATCGAAAAGCCCGGCCGCATTCGCTTTGAATACCGCCCGCCCAGCCCCGTGCTGATCGTGGCCGCCGGCGGCGCCATCTATGTGAAGAATGCCAAGCTGAACACGGTGGATCGCTACGACCTTTCCGACACGCCGCTGGGACTGCTGCTGAACGACCGGGTGGATCTCGCCCACAACAAGGCAGTGCTGGGCGTTGAAGAGCGTGACGGCGTCATCATCGTGCGGGCGCGCACTTCCACCAACCGCAACAACTCCAACATCACGATGGTGTTCTCCGCACCCGGTGTCGAGCTGCGGCAATGGACGGTGAAGGACAATCAGGGCGGCATTACAACCGTGGCGCTGCAAAGCCCGCAGATCGGCGACGGACTGGATGAAGCTCTGTTCACTCCGCCAACCCGTCAAAGCAGCAAGTAGTGCCGCGCCGGATCGTCGGACTTGTCGCCGACCGCCGCTTGTTGGGCGACATGCCGGTGCATGTGGCGCATGACGAATATATCACCGCGATCCGCGATGGCGCTGGCGCCCTGCCGCTGCTGATTCCGTCCTGTGATGCGGCACTGCCGGTGGAGGACATTCTGGCGGCCGTGGATGGCCTGCTGTTCACCGGCAACGCGTCCAATGTCGCACCGCGCCATTACGGTGCGACGTCTCACAGCGATATCCTGCTGGACGAGGCGCGTGATACCACCACCCTGCCGCTTCTGCGCGCCGCCATCTCCGCAGGCAAGCCTGTACTCGCCATCTGCCGCGGCATTCAGGAGTTGAACGTCGCGCTGGGCGGCAGCCTGCACCAGCAGGTCCACAACATCCCCGGCCGCCTGGATCATCGTGAACCGCAGGGCGCAACCTTGGACCAGGAATATGCGCCCGCCCATCCCATCCGCATTTCCGCCGATGGTCTGCTGGGGCGGATTTCAGGACTTGGCGAAGCAATGGTAAATTCGCTGCACCATCAGGGCATTGACCGCCTTGCCCCGGGCCTTGCGGCAGACGCGCACGCGCCCGACGGCCAGATCGAAGCGGTCTGCATGCCCGGCGCGCCTGGTTTTCTGCTGGGCGTGCAATGGCATCCGGAATGGGGCTGGGCCCAGGACGCCCTCAGCGTTGCGATTTTCGCAGGTCTGGGCAAGGCGCTGGAGCGCGAAAGCTTTACAGCAAGCTAAGGTTTGTCTGACAGGTTACGGGCGCTGTTCCCGGATATTCACCATGCCCCATCGCGCTCGCCTTCTGGGCTTTGCCTTCACCAACGCCGATTTCCTGTTCGAGATGGATGCCGCCGGCACCATCCTGTTCGCGGCCGGTGCGGCCAATGACCTGGTCAAGGAAAGCGGCGAAGCGCTGGTGGGCGGTCCTGCGGGCAAGCTGTTCAAGCCGTCCGAAGGCGTCAAGTTCGCCACCTTCGCCAAGGCGATGAAAGCCGGCGATCGCGCGGGCCCCTACAAGCTGATGCTCGCCACCGGCATCGAAGCCAACCTCGCCATGTTCCGGCTGCCGGCCAACGGCGCCAATATCTCCTGCACGCTCGCACGCCCCGGCAGCCGCGCCGCCCGTCCACAGATCGACCCCAATACCGGCTTGGCCTCGCGCGACGGTTTCATGGCCGCAGCGGAACGCGCCACCGACAAGGATATCTTGACGCTGGTGAATGTGCCGGGCCTGCCCGAACTCTGCGCCCAGCTTTCGCCGGACAATGCGGGCGCGCTGATGCAGCGCATCGGCGAAACGATCAAGGCGTCCGGCGCCAGCGAAGCGGGACAGATTTCGGGCACCAGCTTTGGTGCGATCGCCCCCGCCACGCGCGGAAGCCTGGGCCTGATCAAGAAGATCACCGACGCCATCACGGCCGGCGGCCTGGCAGCTCCGAAGGTGTCGGAGGCGCGCATAGGTCTTATCGGTGCGGGCCTGTCACCGCAGCAGCGCATGCTGTCGTTGCGCTATGTGGTGGAAAAGTTCTCGCAACAGGCAAAAGTGGACGGTGACGGCGACATTGGTTCCTCCTTCGCCGCGCTGATGGATGAAACTCAGATGCGGCTGTCTGCCATGACCCGCACCCTGGATGATGGCGCCTTCGAAATTGCCTATCAGCCGATCCGCGATCTCGCCTCGGGCGCGCTTTCGCATTATGAGGCGCTTGCGCGCTTTACAAATCCGCAAGGCACCGGCGATACCGTCAAGTTCATCGAGGCGCTGGGCATCGCCAACGCCTTTGACCTGGCGGTGGCCAGCAAGGTGCTGAACGAGATCGAGAAATGCGACGCCCATATCGCTTTCAATATCTCCGGTGCCACGATCGCTTCGCCTGCCAGCTTCGGCATGCTGGCTGCGCTGCTGGCCCGCCGCCGCAAGCTGGCGCCCCGCACGCTGATCGAAATTACCGAAACTGCCGCCATCACCGACCTGGAACCTGCCGGCAAGGCCATCCAGATCCTGCGCGACATGGGCTATCGGGTGGGGCTGGATGATTTCGGCGCCGGCGCCGCTTCGGTCAATTACCTGCACGCCTTCCCGGTGGATTTTGTGAAATTCGACGGCGCCATGATCCTGAAGATCGGCACGTCCAAGCGCGACGACGCCCTGCTGTCGGGGTTGGCCAAGCTTTGTGACGAACTGGGCGTGACCACCATCGCCGAATGGATCGAAAGCGAAGCCATGGCCAAGGCGGCGCATGCGCTGGGCTTTCATCACGGGCAGGGCAAGTGGCTCGGCGCCCCCGCGCTGGAGATTCCGGCCGCGCTGCCTGCGCCGGGCAAGCGCAAGGGCCTCAAGGAAAGCTGGGGCTGACCGACGGCGAATCCCGGGGAAACTGGGCGGTTGGTCGAAAATCGGATTGTGGCAAAAATACTATTGTCACCCTTAAATTGATATAATACGGCGCCACAGCAAATTTTCTTGAAACGTGTTGTATTTGAGCATAGTTATGTCCTCGAAGAACGGCCTTGGGCTGCTGGCTCTGCCCCCCGCTCGCTTCCAGCCCCCGTTCTTCGCTGGAGTCCCGGTTCATCCCCTCCCGGCACTCCTCGCGCATTTAAAGCGCATTTGCCCCCGACCCCCCGGTCGGGGGCCTTTTTTTTGAGGAATGGGGTTCCGGGCAATTGCTTCAGACAATGCCGGTCAACCGCACAAGGGCGCCGGACCGCTGGGCCGGCCTGGTCGGCGCCCTGCTGGTGCAACTGGTCGTGCTGGGACTGTTTCTGGAGCCGCTTGTGCCTCCAGCCCGGCCGCGGGTGCCGGCGCGCGAACTGATGCTGCTGCTGCACCCCGCGCCTCAAGCGGCGCCGGCACCTCGCACCATCGACGCCCGGCCTGTCCCGCTTTTGCCTCTTGCGTCCCTGCCCACACCCGAAGTCCGGCAGGACAGCGCCTCCGCCGTGCCACCGTCCGCTTCCGCGTTGCAGGGACTGGGACAGAGCCTGTTCGGCTGCGCACTAGAGGCCTATGCGGGATTGTCCCGCCAAGAGAGGGCACATTGCCCGCCACCGGGCGAAGGTCTGGCACGGGGCGAGCCGTCGGATCTGATCGGGCCTTCAAAGCCCCATGCCAAGGATGCGCAAAGGTGGCAGGAAGCCCTGGATGAGCGGCACTGGGAACCGCAATGCGCGGGCGCTGAATCGGTGGTGTCGTGCCTGGTGCAGCAGAGCATCGCCGAGCACAAGCGTGCCGAAGCCGTGCACAAAGACCTGGCCTGGCAGAAGTCAAAGGCGCTCCAGCCGCCAAAGCCGGTCCTGCCCAATCGCATCGGTGTCTATCGGGAAGAAACTAGGCCACCACCCGACGCAAGGTGAGGCTGAGCCGCCCACCACCCGGAACCAGCCGCGACGTACCGGGCCGGATGCGGTCAATCCCGTGATAGGCGAGCCGGGCAGGCCCACCAAAGGCGATGACATCGCCCGAAGCCAGCGCCACGCTGCTGGTCTTGCCGCCGCGAATCGGCCCCCCAATGCGAAACAGCGCCTCATCGCCCAGCGACACCCCAATCACGGCAGCGGCGATGTCCTTCTCGTCCCGGTCCTGGTGCAGGCCCATCTTCGCCGCGCCCCTGTAAAGGTTGATCAGGCAGCAGTCGGGCGGGGGTCCGTCATTGATCTCGCCCCACAGCGACAGCAGCACCGCCGGAATGGATGGCCAGGGTCTGCCAGTGACCGGATGGGCGGTTTGGTAGCGATAGCCCGTCTTGTCCGCCACCCAGCCCAGCTGTCCGAAATTGCTTTCCTCGGCGGAGAAGGGCTTGCCGGTTCCTGGCATCACCGGTTTGTAGAGGGGTGCCTCTTCCAGGCGCTGAAGCACGTCCGCCAGCAACGCCTGTTGCTGTTCAGCAGAAAATTTCTCGCGCCAAAGCGTTACGCCCGGCGCCACGTTCAGCCTCCCCATCATGCGCGAAGCGCATAAGAGGGGGAGGTGCCCGTAGCAGCGCTTGCGCTGCGAAGGGCGGAGGGGGTCATCCGTAAACTACCATTGATAGGGAGAACGTGTCGGCGTCGTGAAGATCGCGGCATAGCTGTCGGCGAGCCCATGCGCGTCCAGCCACGCCTTGGCATTTTGCGGCGTATAGCGTTCGGCGACCCAGGTTGCCAGCGGCAGCCCGCACGCATCTTCCAACGCGAAATCCACAAAGGCCTTCAGCCAACGCTGATGCGCCTTGGGAAAATGCAGATAGGGAAAGCGTTCAAATTGCGCCCGCGCCTTGTCCGTCGCCTGCCAGCCATCACGGTGGATCAAATACAGCGCAGCCGCGAAACTGGTGCGGTCCTGGCCGCCGGAGCATTTCAAAAGGAAAGGCCGCGGCGCGGTATCAAAGGCTTCCACCAGCCGCACCAGCATGTCGCGGGTGGGCAACTTGCGCGAGTCCAGCATGGCATCCAGATGCGCGATGCCTTCGCTTTGCGCGAGGGCGGTTTCTTTTTGCCACCAGCCCAGATCGTCATTGCGGCCGCGCAAGTTGATGATGGCGCGAATGCCGCGGCGCTTCAGGAAGCCCCGCACCCCGCCGGCCCAGGCCTGCATGGCCCGTGATGCCTCGCCCGGCACCACCCAGTGAAAATTGTAGAGAATGTCGCCCAGGGATCTCATCGCTCTCCCCTAGCATATTTCGAGGATGCTGGAATCGGGTCTAGAATCGGACCGTCAGGTCCACCGCGCCAAACTGGCTCTCCTTGGCCTGGGTCTTGTATTCGCGCGTGCGGATGACGCGGGTGAAAGCCAAGCGGAAAGTATCGAAGGTCACCGCCGCGCCGAAGGTCAGATCCCCCACCAGGTTCATCTTGCGGACACTGCGGCTGTTCTCAAAGGTATTGCCGTCCAGGAACAGGTTGCGGGCGATGGCGCGCCCATCCACGCCGGCAAAGACATATGCCCCCAGCCCGGCAGTTGGTTCGAAATAGTCGCTGCCCGGCAGGCTCGGCTGGATGCGCTTGGGGCCGTAGTCCTTGGGCAGGTTGAAGCCGAACCGCGCCATGGCGCCCGCATTGGCATAGTCATAGACGTTGCCGACGGCGAAACCGTAATGCGGCTCGAAATCGAACACCCCGCCCAAAAAGGACTGGGGCTGGATGATCTTGAAGGCCCGCTCGTAATTCAGGATCACCCCGACCTCGGTGTGCAATTGGGTCCCCCATCCCTTGGCTTCGGCATCATGGATGATGGCGTGCACGAAGTTTTGCGAATTCTCCGCCAGGCTGTCGGGTCCGATCACGCCCAGCGTCAGCTGCAGCTGGTCCAGATGCACGCCACTGTCCGCCACCACGCCCATCGCGGCATAGAGAAAACCGGCATAGGGGCGGTCGGTCAGCGGCGGATTGACCAGGCTGATGTTGCGCGGGGTGAACATGGTTTGGCCGATGGCATAACGGGTGCGCACATCGCCCTTCTTGGTGAAGAAGGGCAGGGCATGGGCGATGTCGGTCGCCCAATCCGGCGTGTCGTCCGGTGCAGTGGTGTAGCCCAGCTCGACGCCGTTGGTGTAGTCGTGGTCGGAATTGAAGAAGAGGTCGTTCTCGAACAGGATCGAGAAGGCGCCTTTTTCGGTGCCGGGTGCGTTGGTCTGGGGCACGGCCTGGGCCGCGGCGGCAGACACCAACCCCATCAGCAGGGCGGCGGTCAGGACGAAGTGGCGTGGCATCAGGTTCCCCGGTCTATGGTAGGGGAACTCCCCGGGGCCGCGCCCGGTTGCACGGCCAAAAAGCCGCGCAGGGCGGCGTTGCGGACGCTGTACTTGACCCTTCGGCGACTTTGCGTATATTCCGCCGCTCTCGCCGGACTCAGGTCTGGTGAAAACCCTATTATATCAAGGATTTAGACCATGTACGCGGTCGTCCGCACCGGCGGAAAACAGTATAAAGTGGCCAAGGACAGCGTCCTGAAGGTCGAAAGCCTGGTCGGCGATGTCGGTTCCAAGCTCGATCTGGAAGTGCTGATGCTCGGCGGCGACAGCCCCAAGATCGGCGCGCCGCTCGTTGCCGGTGCCTCGGTCCAGTGCGAAATCATGGATCACGGCCAGGGCGAGAAGGTCATCGCCTTTAAGAAGCGCCGCCGCAAGGACACCCACCGCAAGCGCGGTCATCGCCAGCACTTCACGACCGTGAAGGTGCTGGGCATTACTGCCGGTTAAAGGACTAGTCTCATGGCACACAAGAAAGCTGGCGGTTCCTCGCGCAACGGTCGCGACTCCAACCCCAAGATGCTCGGCGTGAAGCTGTTCGGTGGCGAAGCCGTTGCCGGCGGCAACGTCATCGTGCGTCAGCGCGGCACCAAATTCTATGCCGGCGAAGGCGTTGGCATGGGCAAGGACCATACCCTGTTTGCGCTTCGCGAAGGTCGCGTCGAATTCAAGACCGGCTTCAAGCGCCGTACCTTCGTATCCGTGTCTCAGGCTGCGAATCCGGCAGCCAAGATTGCGGCAGAATAGGCGGCTGAAGACATAGGCCGCCAAGAAATTGGCGGCCCGTTATGTGCGAGGGAGATGGTCCGCCATCTCCCTTTTTTATTCCCTCGCGCGAAAGGAACGAGCGGGGAATGTCATGCACACCTTGGAGACGGAAAGACTGATCTTGCGCGCACCCAGGCCCTGCGACATCGCAGGCATGGTGGTCTGGCTGGGCGATTACAATGTGTCGAGGAATATGAGCCGCGTGCCCCATCCCTATGGCGAGGACGATGCCGAGATGTTCGTGGCAGGCACCGGTCCGCGCCGCGAGGGGCGCCACTACACCTTCTCGATTGTGCGAAAGTCCGATTCCATGTTCATGGGCGGCACCGGCCTGCACGAGGACGCGAGCGGCTTTGAGTTCGGCTATTGGCTGGGCACGCCTTTCTGGGGCCAGGGCTTCGCCACCGAAGCCGCACACAGGCTGCTGACCTTCGCCTTCGAGGAGCTGGAACAAGCGTCCGTCCATGCCGGCTGGTTCTACGACAATCCGGCATCGGGCCATGTCCTGGCCAAGCTGGGCGCGCGCCACAACGGCTCGTCCATGCGCGAATCGCAGGCGCGGGGCATGCAGATTCTCTGTCACGAGATGGTGCTGACGCGGGCCGAATTCGTACAAAGGCGAGCGGCCTGATGCCTTATCAACACCGATTCAAACTGCTGTATGATGGACCGACGTTGAAACGCGCGGACCCTGTCCACGCTTTCTTCCCTCTTTCCCGGGACATGTGCCGTCCCGGGGGGAGGGGGGGGGTACGCCCATTCATCAAAACGAATACCCCCTGGGGAAAAGGAAAAACCGTGCGCTTTCTTGATGTTGCCAAGGTCTATGCCCAGTCCGGCGCGGGCGGCAATGGCTGCATCGCGTTCCGGCGAGAGAAGTTCATAGAATATGGCGGCCCCTATGGCGGCGATGGCGGACGCGGTGGCGACGTGATCGCCGAGGCAGTCGACAACCTCAACACCCTGATCGACTACCGCTTCCAGCAGCATGTGAAGGCCCAGAGCGGGCAGGGCGGCCTCGGCAAGGTGATGACCGGCAAGGGCGGCGAAGACGCCATCATGAAAGTGCCGGTCGGCACCCAGATCTACGAGGAAGACGGCGAGACCCTGATCATCGACATGGCCACGGTGGGCCAGCGCTTCCGCCTGCTCAAGGGCGGCAATGGGGGCTTCGGCAATTACCACTTCAAGAGCTCCACCAACCAGGCGCCGGACTTCGCGCTGCCCGGCCAGATGGCGGAAGAGAAAATCTTCATCCTCAAGCTGAAGCTGATCGCCGATGCAGGGCTGATCGGCATGCCCAATGCCGGAAAATCCACCTTCCTGTCGCGCGTCTCGGCGGCCCGGCCCAAGATCGCCGACTATCCCTTCACGACATTGGAGCCTCAGCTGGGCGTGGTGAAGGTCGATGAAACCGATTTCGTGCTGGCCGACCTGCCTGGCTTGATCGAAGGCGCGCATGAAGGCATTGGGCTTGGTGACCGTTTCCTCGGCCATGCCGAACGCTGCGCCTCGATCCTGCACCTGATTGACGGCACCGGCGACGCTGTGGGGCAAACCTACAAGACCATCCGTGCCGAGCTGGAAGCCTATGGCGAAGGCCTGGATGAAAAACCCGAGATCGTGGCGCTGAACAAGGTGGATGCCATTCCCGAAAAGGACCTGGCGAAAAAGAAGGCCGCGCTGGAAAAGGCCTGTGGCCACAAGGTGCATGTCATCTCCGGCGTGTCGGGCGAAGGCATCCAGACCGTGCTGAGGGCGATGGCGCGCGAGATCAACCAGCGCCGCCTGGAACGTGCCCAGGAACGCGATTATGGGCGCCCCGCCGCCAGGCCGCGCACCCGCGCCGAACGCCAGTCGGTCAATTACAACGCGCCTGTCGTGCCCCAACCCAAATCCATCAAGCCCAAGGCAGCTGCTGAACCTGCGGTGAAGGCGGTTCGTGTTGCCAAGGTCCTGCCCGCACCTCAGCCCGATCTCCCCCCCCCGTC
Source organism: Micropepsales bacterium (assembly GCA_038324265.1). Taxonomy (GTDB): domain Bacteria; phylum Pseudomonadota; class Alphaproteobacteria; order Micropepsales; family Micropepsaceae; genus Rhizomicrobium. The sequence continues at coordinate 112,815 of JBBQHU010000001.1, forward strand.
CAAAACCAAGGTCAAGCCCAAGTCGAAATCCAAGTCCGGCAAGCCCCAGCCACGCGCCAAGGGCCTGTCCGCAGCGAAAGCCAAGAGCGCACTGGCCCGCGCCGAAGCCATGATCATCGAGGCGAGGGCAAAGCCCAGACTCAAGATCAGGACGGGCAAGGCCAAAGCCAAGCCCAAGGCGGCCAAGCATTCCAACAAGGCGCGCGCCAAAAAGAAGGCGGGGCGATGAACGACGTATTCGCGGGCGCCAGGCTTGTCGTGGTCAAGGTCGGATCAGCGTTGCTGGTCGACGGCACCACCGGCACCTTGCGCCGCGAATGGCTGAAGTCCCTGTGCGCCGATGTTGCGGCACTGAAAAAGGCCGGGTCGCGGGTCATCCTGGTCTCGTCCGGGTCCATCGCGCTGGGCCGCCGGTTGCTCAATCTGCCGGCCGGCGAACTCAGGCTGGAAGAAAGCCAGGCCGCCGCCGCTGCGGGACAGGTGCGCTTGGCGGAAGCCTATGCCGATATGCTGGCCGGTCTGGACATCGTGGCCGCACAGGTGCTGTTGACCTTTGGCGATACAGAAGAACGCCGCCGCTATCTCAATGCGCGCGCCACCCTGGGTACGCTGGTGGACCTGGGCGCGGTGCCTGTGATCAACGAGAATGACACGGTGGCCACTGCCGAAATCCGGTTCGGCGACAATGACCGGTTGGGCGCACGCGTTGCCTCCATGATGAGCGCCGACCGGCTGGTGCTGCTGTCGGATGTGGACGGCCTTTATACCGCCAATCCCGGCATTGATGCCTCTGCTACGCATATCCCCGAAGTCACCGCCATCACCCACGAGATCGAGGCAATGGCGGGCGACTCCATTTCCGGTTTCGGGCGCGGCGGCATGACCTCCAAGCTGATCGCCGCCAAGATCGCGATGGGCGCGGGCTGCGATGTCATTCTGGCGCGCGGTGAAACTCTCAACCCGCTTACCGCCATCACCAACGGTGCACGTCATACCCGCTTCCGCGCCAGCGTGACGCCTGCCGCCGCCCGCAAGCGCTGGATCGCCGGTGTGCTGCAGCCCGAAGGCGCGCTGGTGATTGACGAAGGCGCGGTCAAGGCGTTGAAAGACGGCCGCAGCCTGCTGCCCGCCGGCATCCGCCAGATCGATGGTCGCTTTGAACGCGGTGACGCGGTGGTGGTAAAAGACCGCGACGGACGTGAAGTCGCGCGCGGCCTGGCCGCCTACAATGCGTCAGATGCGGAGCGGATCGCCGGCAAGCGCACGGTCGAAATCGAGGCCATTCTGGGCTATCGTGGCCGCGACGAGATGATCCATCGCGACGACCTGATCCTGACGGGAAATGGCACATGACTGTCCACAAATCCACTGATGCGCTCGCTGCCGAGATGAAGATCATCGGCGTTGCGGCCCGCGACGCCGCCCGCGCCATGCGCGAGGCCGGCGACGCGACCAAGACCAAGGCGCTGACCGTGGCCGCCGCCGCAATCCGCAGCCGCGCCGCCGATATCCTGGCCGCCAATGCCGGTGACATCGAAGCGGCGAAGGCTGCCAACATGCCCGCCAACATGGTGGACCGGTTAATGCTGAACGATGCCCGCATAGAAGCCATGGCCGCCGGCATCGAGGTGATCGCCGCGCTGCCCGATCCGGTGGGCCGCGAACTGGCCCGCTGGGACCGTCCCAACGGGTTGGACATAGCCCGCGTCGCCACGCCTATCGGCGTTATCGGCATCATCTACGAATCCCGCCCCAATGTGACGGCGGATGCAGGCGCGCTGACCCTGAAGTCGGGCAATGTCGCCATATTGCGCGGCGGCTCGGATTCCATCCGCTCATCGGCCGCGATTCAGGCCGCGATGGCGGAAGGCCTGAAAGCGGCGGGTCTGCCCGAAGCGGCTATCCAGGTGGTGAAGACGTCTGACCGCGCTGCCGTCGGCATGATGCTGGAAGGTCTGGGTGGCGCGGTGGACCTGATCATCCCGCGCGGCGGCAAGGGCCTGACCGGGCGGGTGATCAACGAAGCCAAGGTTCCGGTTCTCGCGCATCTGGAAGGGCTCTGCCACGTCTATATCCATGCGGCTGCTGACCTCGCCAAGGCGCGCGCCGTGGCACTGAACGCCAAGATGCGCCGCACATCGGTTTGCGGCTCGGCGGAGACGCTGCTGATAGATCGCGCGGTTCTTACTTCGCACGGCCTGCCCGTGTTGGAGGATCTGGCAAGCGCAGGCTGCGAAATCCGCGGTGACGAGGCAGTGCGGTCGGTGTTTGCGTCCGCCAAGCCGGCGACCGATGAAGACTGGAAGACGGAATATCTCGACGCCATCATCGCGGTGCGCGTGGTCGACGGACTGGAACAGGCGATTCGGCACATCGAGCAGTATGGCTCGCACCACACCGACGCTATCGTGACGGAAGACGCCGCTGCCGCGGAAAGCTTCATGAACAGCGTGGATTCGGCCATCGTGCTGTGGAATGCCTCGACCCAGTTCGCCGATGGCGGCGAATTCGGCATGGGTGCGGAAATCGGCATCGGCACCGGAAAGATGCATGCGCGCGGTCCCGTCGGCGCCGAACAGCTTACCACCTTCAAGTATGTGGTACGTGGCAACGGGCAGACGCGGCCTTGACGTGGATCAAACCGCCGGGGCCGATCGCAGATGGCCTGCGCATCGGCCTCCTGGGTGGCAGTTTCGATCCCGCCCATGACGGCCACCTCTATGTTAGCGAAACCGCGCGCAGGGCGCTCAAGCTGGACCAGGTCTGGTGGCTGGTGTCGCCGGGCAATGTCTTGAAGCCCACCCCCGGCGCGCTGGAAAACCGCCTCGCTGGCGCCTTTGCCGCCGCGAAACATCCGTCGATCCGCGTCACGGATATTGAAACCCGGCTGGGCACCCGCTTCACGGTCGATACCGTGGCCGCGCTGCAGAAGCGTTTTCCTGGCCTGCATTTCACCTGGCTGATGGGTAGCGACAATCTGGAACAGTTCTCCCGCTGGCGATGCTGGCGGCAAATCGCAGCTCGCATCCCAATTGCGGTGGTACGCCGTCCGGGTTCCGTGTTGGCACCGCTGCATGCGCCCTTGGCGCGGCTGCTGGGTGCCTCGCGCCGCATCGGGTTCGCACCAACGCTCGTGATCCTGGATGGCCGACGCAACATGTCGAGCTCGACCGAGCTTCGGGAACTCGCCCTTGGTGCCGCCGCCGAGGCCATGCTAAACCTCACCCCGTGACGCAAAGGATGCGACCCCTGAAAGCCGCCGACAAGTCCAAGAAGAAGCCCGCCGCCAAGAAGGCGAAAGTCGCCAAAAAGGCGCCGGAGAAGAAATCCGTAAAAAAGGCCGTAATGAAGCCCGCCGCGAAAAAGCCTGCGGCGAAGAAGCCGGCTGCCAAGAAGCCTGCTGCCAAAAAGCCCGCTGCCAAAAAGCCCGCAGCCAAGAAGCCGGTTGCCAAGAAAGTCGTACCGCCTGCCAAGGCAGCGCCGCAGAGTGAGCTCTTGAAGCGCATCCTCACTTCGCTCGACGACGACAAAGCCGAGGATATCGTGACGATCGACCTGGAAGGTCGCTCGGCGCTGTGCGACGCCGCTGTGATCGCTTCGGGCCGTTCCTCCCGTCATGTCGCGGCCATGGCCGAACATCTGGCGCGCAAGCTGAAAGAGGGTGGCTATGGCACCCGTCCCGTCAACGGCCAGGGTCAGGGCGACTGGGTGCTGGTGGATGCCGGTGACGTGATCGTGCACCTGTTCCGCCCGGAAGTGCGCGAATATTACGACCTTGAAGGCATGTGGTCGGTCGGCACGGGCAAAAAAAGCTGAAGTAGCGATGCGGCTCTGGATCTATGCCATCGGCCATATGCGCGGCACGCCGGAAGGCCAGCTGTGCGAGGATTTCTGCGACCGCGCCCGCAAGCTGGGCCGTAACATGGGCTTCGCTGCCGTGTCGCTGGAAGAACTGCCGGTCTCTAAACATCGCGATGTCGCCGCGCGCATGAAGGACGAAGCCGAGCGTCTGGCCGCGCGGCTGCCCGATGGCGCCCATCTCATTGTGCTGGACGCGCGCGGCAAGGGCATGACCAGCGAGGATTTCGCCGAGATGCTGGGAAGCCTGCGTGACGTTGGCACCAGGGATCTGGCTTTTGTAATCGGCGGGCCGGATGGCCTATCGACTTTACCGGGAAAGAAGGCGGGCCGTAGCCTCGCCTTCGGTCCCCAGACATGGCCGCACCTGCTGGCGCGCGCGCTGTTGACCGAACAGGTCTATCGCGCGCTCACCATCTTGGCAGGCCATCCCTACCACAGGGCCTAAGAGGCGCTGCTGCAGATATTCTCGCGTATGGCGCAGTCGCTGGCACCACTCGCTTGGCACTGCTGCAACGCGGTGGCGGTCGTCGCCACCTGATCGCGGCCCTGTACCAAAAAGGAGGCGTTGCGCTCCACGCTGATCGCCAGCGCGCCGCAATTCTCCTTGAGGCTGACCTTGACGACGCAGTCGCCAGCCTTGCCGGCCTTGTTGCACTCATTGATCGAGCGCTTGTAGGCCGCTATCGGGTCGGCATAGCCCCACGCCCCGCCATAGGTGAGCGAACTGTCGGACATGGCAATGGCGCCATAGGGACCGGCTGCGGGCTTGGCCATCTTCCAATAGGCCACGCCGGCCAACGTCACCATGGACAGCAGCAACAGGGCCATCAGGCCATAGGGTTTGCGGTCGTGTTCTTCAACGTGATCGCCGTACATGGGCAACCGTCTCCTTTTAAATTCCCAGTATTACCTTCAAACCCTGTGCCAGCTCTTTGCGCGCCCTAAGCGGTTCGACGTCCGGCTGCGGCACGCTTCACGCTTCCTTAACCACGATGGGGGAAGCTGATGTGTCGCAGTGGGACAAACCCCTCGTGGAAATCAAAGGCCCCGGTCGAGTCGCAACATCCGCCATCAAGCGCAAGGCCTCCGCCGGCGCTGCTGCGGGCGGCTTTTCTGTCGGCGGAACTTCGGAAAGCCATAGCCAGGTCGTGGCTGGTCCCGGCCCGATTGCGGCGCTGGATTCCATACTGATGCTGCAGGGGGTGGACGATTCCACCGATGGACGCTCCAAGGGCCTGGCCCATGGCGAGCAGCTTCTGGATCTTCTGGATTCGGTGCGTGACGGCCTTCTGGCTGGCGGCATCCCTCGCGCCACCCTGAACAAGCTGGCGGCGGCAGTCACTCGTCGCCACGATTCCTTTGCCGATCCGGCGCTACAAGACGTGCTGGACCAAATCGAACTGCGCGCCCATGTCGAACTTGCCAAGCTCGAACAGTTGGACCAGCGCCTGGCTTAGGGCCCGATAAAGGGCTCAAATCCGCCAAAGATCATCCTCTTGGGATTGAAGGGCGAATTCTCCATCATGTCTTTCAGCCGCGGATCACCCATGATTTTTTTGTTCGCCGCGTCGCGATGCGATTTGTCCGGCCAGACCACCCACGAAAAAATTATGATCTCATCGTCTTGCGCCAGCACGGCGCGCGGGAAGGACGTAATTTCGCCATAGGGCACGTCGTTGCCGATGCACTCGGCATAGCCGATTGCGCCATACTCCTTCCAGATGGGCTGACAGCGGTGCGCCATCGCCTTGTAGGCATCCAGGTTGTCCTTGGGTACCGGGATCACGAAACCATCCACGTATGGCATATTGGTCCCCTGTGTTGTCACCCAAGGACGATAAGCCGGGTGGCCAGCCGACACAGCCCAAATAAAAAAGGCGCCCAGAGGCGCCTTTTTTGCATTTGGTGGGGAAATCAGACTTCCAGCAGAAGCCGTTGCGGGTCTTCCAGCGCGTCCTTCACCTTGACCAGGAAGGTGACGGCTTCGCGGCCGTCCACGATGCGGTGGTCGTAGCTGAGGGCCAGGTACATCATCGGGCGGATCTCGATCTTGTCGCCAATCGCCATGGGGCGGGGCTGGATCTTGTGCATGCCCAGGATACCCGACTGGGGCGAATTCAGGATGGGCGTGGACATCAGCGAGCCGAACACGCCGCCATTGGTGATGGAGAATGTGCCGCCCTGCAGTTCCTCAAGCTTGAGCTTGTTGTCGCGCGCCCGCGCCCCAAAGTCGCCGATCGCCTTTTCGATGCCAGCCAGCGACTGTTTGTCGGCGTCGCGCACCACCGGAACCACCAGGCCGCGTTCGGTCGAAACTGCGATGCCGATATCGTAGTAATTCTTGTAGATGATGTTGTCGCCTTCGATCTCGGCATTGACGTTGGGCAGCTCTTTCAGGGCCGCAACGACCGCCTTTGTGAAGAAGCCCATGAAGCCCATCTTCACACCATGCTTCTTCTCGAATGCGTCCTTGTAGCTGGCGCGCAGGCCCATCACAGCGGTCATGTCCACCTCGTTGAAGGTGGTGAGTTGGGCGGCAGTGTTCTGTGATTCCTTCAGGCGCAGCGCGATGGTCTTGCGCAGTCGGGTCATCGGCACTTTTTCTTCGCGGTCGGCCTGGTGGCGCGTGCCGGCGGGCGCGGCGGCTGTCGCTGCGGGGGCAGACGCGCGGGCGGCCAATGCCCCCAGCATGTCGCCCTTGGTAACGCGTCCGTCCTTGCCGGTGCCGGAGACAGAGGAGACTGCGATGCCGGTTTCTTCGGCGATGCGCTTGGCGGACGGCATGGCGGCGGCCTCGGCAGCCGACGCAGCGGGCGCCGGCGCGGCTGGCTTAGGAGCTTCTGCCTTGGCTGCGGCGGGCGCCGCACCAGCCTTACCTTCAGCAATGGCACCCAGCAAGGCGCCGACCGAGACGGTGGCGCCGGCTTGCGCCGTGATGGATTCAATGGAGCCATCGGCGGGCGAAGGCACTTCCACCGTCACTTTGTCGGTCTCCAGTTCCAGCAGGGGCTCGTCGCGTTTCACCGCATCGCCTTCCTTCTTGAACCATTTGGAGATGGTGGCTTCGGTGACGGATTCGCCCATTGCGGGCACTTTGATTTCGACGGTCATCGTGGGGGCTCTTTTTGAATCTTAGAGGGTCAGCGCGTCGTTCAGGAAGGCGGCAAGTTCGGCCAAGTGCTGTGTCATCAGGCCCGCCGCGGTGGAGGCATATTCCGGCCGGCCGACATAGCGGGGCGATCCCTTGCCGCCCAGCTTGGAGACCGTGTCTTCGATCCGGTGGCGCACGAACGTCCAGGCGCCCTGGTTCTGCGGCTCTTCCTGGCACCAGACGATCTCGGCCTTGGGGAAGCGGCCGAGCTCCTGGGCCAGGACATTTTCCGGGAACGGATAAAGCTGCTCGATGCGCAGGATCTGGATGCGGTTCTCGCCGCGTTTTTCGCGCTCTTCCATCAGGTCAAAATAGACTTTTCCGGAGCACAGCACGACGCGCTTGACCTGGTTGTCGGCCACCAGCTTGATGGTGGTGGCACCGGGTACCGCTTCGGCCTGGTCGCGCAGCACGCGATGAAACGAGGTGCCCGGCAACATGTCCGTCAGGAAGCTAGTGCACTTCTTGTGACGAAGCAGCGACTTAGGCGTCAGGATGATCAGCGGCTTGCGGAAACTGCGGTGCATCTGGCGGCGCAGGATGTGGAAATAGTTGGCCGGCGTGGTGGGCACGCAGACCTGCATATTGTCCTGGGCGCAGAGCTGCAGATAACGTTCAAGCCTGGCGCTGGAATGTTCCGGCCCCTGGCCCTCATAGCCATGCGGCAGCAACAAGGTGAGGCCTGACATGCGAAGCCACTTCATCTCGCCGCTGGCGATGAATTGGTCCATCACCACCTGGGCGCCGTTGGCGAAATCGCCAAACTGGGCTTCCCACAGAACCAGGGCCTTGGGCTCTGCGGTGGAATAGCCATACTCAAAACCCAGCACCGCTTCTTCCGACAGCAGCGAGTCGATGATCTCGAAACACCCCTGCTTTTCGTCAATGTGCTGCAGCGGGTAGTAACGTTCCTCGCTGTGCTGGTCGACCAGTGCCGCATGGCGCTGGCTGAAGGTGCCGCGGGCCGAATCCTGGCCGGAAAACCGGACATAGGAGCCTTCATCCAACAGGGCGCCCAGAGCGAGCGCTTCGGCCGTGGCCCAATCGATCCCTTCGCCGGTCTCGATCATCTTGGCCTTGGATTCCAGCTGGCGGGCGATCGTCTTGTGCAGGTTGAAGCCGTCCGGCACGGTGACCAGCGCCTTGCCGACTTTCTTCAGGATATTTTCCGCCACGCCTGTCTCGCCGCGGCGGTCGCTGTTCTTGGGCGCGACTTCCATGCCCTGCCATTTGCCGTCGAACCAGTCGGCACGATTGGGGCGGTGGCTCTTGGAGGCTTCGAATTCTTCGTCCAGCTTCTTGTTGAAGTCGGCGGACATGGAATCGGCATCAGCCTGGCTCAGCGTACCTTCGGCAACAAGTTTGGCCGTGTAAAGCTGCAACGTGGTCTGGTGATCCTTGATCACCCGGTACATCAGCGGCTGGGTGAATGCCGGCTCGTCGCTTTCATTGTGCCCGAACCTGCGATAGCAGATCATGTCGAGCACCACGTCCTTCTCGAATTTTTGGCGGAACTCGATGGCAATGCGGGTGGCATGGACCACGGCTTCCGGATCATCGCCGTTCACATGGAAGATCGGCGCCTGCACCATCAGGGCGATATCGGTGCAATAGGGCGAAGAGCGCGAGAACATCGGCGCGGTGGTGAAGCCGATCTGGTTGTTGATGACAAAATGCATGGTGCCGCCGGTGCGGAAGCCCTTGATGCCCGACATGGCGAAGCATTCCGCCACCACGCCCTGACCCGCGAACGCCGCGTCGCCATGGATCAATATGGGCAGTACGCTGGTGCGCGCATCGATGTCGCGCAGCTGCCATTGCTTGGCGCGGGCCTTGCCCAGCACCACGGGATTGACGATTTCCAGGTGGGAAGGATTGGGCGTGAGTGACAGATGGACCTTCTGGCCGTCAAATTCGCGATCCGACGAAGCGCCCAGATGGTACTTCACATCACCCGAGCCCTCGACGTCGGACGGATTGGCCGCGCCGCCCTGGAATTCATGGAACAGCTGGCGATAGGGCTTGCCCATCACATTGACCAGCACGTTCAGGCGGCCGCGATGGGCCATGCCAAGTACGATTTCGCTAACGCCCAGCTGGCCGCCGCGCTTGATGATTTGCTCCAGCGCCGGGATGGTGGATTCTGCGCCGTCGAGACCGAAGCGCTTGGTGCCGACGAAGCGATTGGCGGAGAATTTCTCGAAAGCTTCCGCTTCGATCAGCTTGTTGAGGATGGCCTTCTTGCCTTCGGGCGTGAAGCCGATCTCATTGCCGGCATCCTCGATGCGGCGCTGCAGCCATGTCTTCTGTTCCGCATCATTGATATGCATGAACTCATAGCCGATGCGGCCGCAATAAATATCGCGCAGCTTGTCCACCAGCGCGCGGGGCGTGGTGGTGCTGAGGCCAAGAATGCCGTCCACAAATACGGGGGCGTCCAAGGCGGCGCCCTCGAACTGATAGAGCGTGGGGTCCAGTGTCGCCTGGGGCGTCTTGGGCGTAATGCCGAGGGGATCGAGGTTGGCTTCCAGGTGACCGATCATGCGATAGGCGCGGATCATCTGGACGGCGTGGATCGAGGCCTTGGCGGCTTCGGTGGTATCCACCGGCGCGGCAGGCGCCGGCTTGGCGGCGGCGCCTTTGCCGGGCTTGCCGGGGGCGACGGGCGGTTCTTGGCCGGTCAGGGCGGCGATCAGATCGCCGGTCGCATAGTCCGGCTTGGCATCCCGCTTCCAGGCGGGGCCACGGCCCAGCTGGGTGGGGTTCAGCCCCTGTTCGCCGAACTGGGAGAAATAGGTCTGCCAGCCTTCATCGACCGAAGCTGGGCTGGCTAGCCAAGCCACATACATCTGTTCGACGAAGGCGGCGTTGGTGCCGTTCAGGAAGGACGTCGCCTCGAATATATCATTCGAAGCGCGGTTCAGTTTGTCTGCTGGTGATTGTTCTGTCATTTCAAACGCTTATGGGGGAGCTTGTTGGGCCCTGGCCCTTCCTGGTGGCGCGTCGCCTGTGGCGGTGCGTGGTAAAGCCTTCTGCAAGGCGATTCAACGCCGAATGCAGTTAATATGGGCTCAAGGGGCCTGTTTTGCACGGTAAATTGCGGGCAGGGGCCCCGTTGTGGGTGCATGCCGCGCAAGAAAAAGGGCCGGCTCGCGCCGGCCCTCATTCAGACGGCACCGCAAAATGCCTATTTGCCGCTCAGCAATTCGACCAGGGTGGTACCCAGCGCTGCCGGATTGGGCGAGACGCGGATACCGGCGGACTTCATTGCCTCGATCTTGCTGTCGGCACCGCCCTTGCCGCCCGAGATGATGGCGCCGGCATGGCCCATGCGGCGGCCGGGAGGGGCGGTGACGCCGGCGATGAAGCCGACCATGGGCTTCTTGATCTTGGAGCGGCGCACAAAGTCGGCTGCGTCTTCCTCGGCGGTACCGCCGATTTCGCCGATCATGATGATGCTCTGGGTCTCGGGATCCGCGAGCAGCATCTCCAGCACTTCCAGATGTTCGGTGCCCTTCACAGGATCACCGCCGATGCCCACGCAGGTGGTCTGGCCCAGGCCGACGGCCGTGGTCTGCGCCACCGCTTCATAGGTCAGTGTGCCGGAGCGCGAGACGATGCCCACGGTGCCGCGGCGATGGATATGACCGGGCATGATGCCGATCTTGCATTCGCCGGGCGTGATCACGCCGGGGCAATTAGGGCCGATGAGCCGCGACTTGGAGCCTGACAAGGCGCGCTTCACCTTGACCATGTCCAGAACCGGTATGCCTTCGGTGATGCAGACGATCAGCGCGATCTCGGCGTCGATGGCTTCCAGGATGGCGTCGGCGGCGAAGGGCGGCGGGACATAGATGGCGGAGGCGTCAGCGCCCACCGCTTCCTTGGCCTGGCGCACGGTGTCAAACACCGGCAGCCCCAGATGCGTGCTGCCGCCCTTGCCCGGTGTCGTGCCGCCGACCATCTTGGTGTCATAGGCGATGGCCTGTTCGGAATGGAAGGTGCCCTGGTTGCCGGTGAAGCCCTGGCAGATGACCTTGGTGTTCTTGTCGACAAGAATGGACATTATTTCGAACCCTTCACGGCCGCGACGACCTTCTGTGCGGCATCGGCGAGATTGTCGGCGCTGGTGATGGCGAGGCCCGATTCAGCCAGTATTTTCTTGCCCAATTCGACATTGGTGCCTTCCAGGCGGACCACCAACGGCACCGACAGCGCGATCTCTTTTGCCGCGGCGACGATGCCTTCCGCGATGATGTCGCACTTCATGATGCCGCCAAAGATGTTGACCAGGATGCCATTCACATTTGGATCGCTGACGATGATCTTGAAGGCCTGGGTGACCTTTTCCTGGGTGGCGCCACCGCCCACGTCCAGGAAGTTGGCCGGCTCGCTGCCATAGAGCTTGATAATGTCCATGGTCGCCATGGCCAGGCCTGCGCCGTTGACCATGCAGCCGATCTCGCCGTCCAGCTTGATATAGGACAGGTCGGACTTGCTGGCTTCGACTTCGGCCGGATCTTCCTCGTCGAGGTCGCGCA
>JBBQHU010000002.1:0-109874 GCA_038324265.1 Micropepsales bacterium
CATGCGCCGCTGGATGAACTGCGGTCCCTGCGCGACGAATCCCGCCGCGTCATTGCCGGGCTGGAAGGAAAGTACCGCCAGCGGTCGGGCGTGGCGCAGCTCAAGATCAAGCACAATGGCGTGCTGGGCTATTTCATCGAAGTCGGCCAGCAACATGCCGACAAGCTGATGACCGATAAAGACACCTTCCGCCATCGCCAGACCATGGCGGGCGCAGTGCGCTTCTCCACCGACGAGCTGGCCAGCCTGGCTTCGCGCATCAGCGAAGCCGCCGACAGTGCCCTGGCGCTGGAAACCGGCCTGTTCGACGAGATGTCGCTGCTGGCCATCGCGCATGGCGAGGCGCTCAGCGCCATTGCCGATGCGCTCAGCACGCTCGACGTCGCATCCTCCCTGGGCGAACTCGCCATCGCCGCGCGCCATGTGCGGCCCACCATCGACAACGGCCTGAAGTTCGCGATTGTGCGCGGGCGCCACCCGGTGGTGGAAGCAGCGTTGCAAGCCGCCAATGCCGGGCCTTTCGTGCCCAATGACTGCGACCTGTCGCCGTCGGCGAAGGGGCGCCTGTGGCTGGTCACCGGCCCCAACATGGCGGGCAAATCCACCTTCCTGCGCCAGAATGCGCTGATCGCAATTCTCGCCCAGATGGGCGCCTTCGTGCCCGCAGAAAGCGCCCATATCGGCATCGTGGATCGCCTGTTCTCCCGCGTCGGCGCCGGCGACGATCTCGCGGCAGGCCGCTCCACCTTCATGGTCTAGATGGTGGAGACGGCCGCCATCCTCAACCAGGCCACGCCGAAATCGCTGGTCATCCTGGACGAAATCGGCCGCGGCACCGCCACCTATGACGGCCTCGCCATCGCCTGGGCGGCGGCCGAACACCTGCACGAAACCAACAAGAGCCGCGCGCTGTTCGCAACCCATTATCACGAGATGGTGGCACTGGCCGAGCGGCTGAAATCCATGGCCTGCTACACCATGAAGGTGCGCGAATGGAATGACAGCATCGTCTTCCTGCACGAAGTCATCAGCGGCACCGCCGATCGCAGCTATGGCATCCATGTCGCCAAGCTGGCTGGACTTCCTCCCGCCGTCGTCCTGCGCGCCGAGGAAGTGCTGCGCGCCCTGGAAGAAGGCCGCGAAGGCCACAAGCCGCTCGCCCGCATCGACGATCTGCCGCTGTTTGGCGCCAGCGCCCCTGTGGTGAAAGGCAGCGCCGTGGAAGACGCCCTGAAAACCATCGAGCCCGATGCCCTGTCGCCGAAGGAAGCGCTTGAGGCGCTGTATGCGCTGAAGGCGAAGCTGCCATGACGGTCGCGGAATGGTGCGTGCTGGCTGCGGTCCTGCTTTTTCTCCTGACCATCGCCCCCTTTAAGCCGCTGGGCTATCGCGACTTCGACAACCAGAAGCCGCGCGACCCGGCCTTCTATGCCGATCCCTTGCGGGCGCGGGCGCTTGGCGCCCACCTCAACGGCATCGAGACGTTTCCCTTCTTTGCCTTTGCCGTGCTGCTGGCCGAATTCCGGCATGTCCCGCAAGCAACGCTAGATACCCTCACCATCGCCTTCATCCTCCTGCGGCTGTGTTTCGTGGCCGTCTATCTGCTGGGCTGGGGCTGGACGCGCACGGTGATCTGGAATCTGGGTTTCGCCGTCAATGTAGCGATATTTGTGATGCCGCTCTGGGCCTAGACGGCCCTTGCCGGTTGTGCGGCCTTACGTCAGCATCCCGTCATGAGCAGCCCCCCCGTCCCCCCAGTAGGTCGGACCCCGCGCAAATTCCTCGTCGTCATTGACCAGACGGCCGAGTGCGCCGTGGCGCTGCGCTTTGCCGCCCGCCGCGCCCAGCATACCGGCGGCCGGGTGACCCTGATGTGCCCGGCCACCCCGCCCGATTTCCAGCAATGGCGCGGCGTGGAGGAAATCATGCGCGACGAGGCCCGCGCCGACGCCGAAGCCATGCTGTTCGAGGCAGCGAAAATGGTGAACGACCTGTCCGGCATCATCCCGGAACTGGTGATCCCGTTCGGCCTGGCGACCGAATGCCTGCCGGCGCTGCTGAAGTCCGATCCCGACATTTCCATCCTGGTGCTGGCCTCCGGCACCGCCAAGGAAGGCCCCGGACCTTTGGTCGCCATGTTCGGTACCGCGGTCCAGTCCATCCCCGTGACCATCGTGCCCGGCAACTTCACGCCCGACCAGATCGACGCCATCGCCTGAAGGGAGCCAACATGTGGGATTTCAGCTTTTCGCGCGCCATCGGCATGGTGCTGCAGACCCTGCCGTTCATCCTGCTGCGGCTGGCCGTCTATGGCGCGGTCGCCACCCTCTACATGTTCGCGATCGGCACCGGCGCCGGGATCGGCTGGCTGCTGGGCCGGGTGGGCGGCGGCGGGCCGGGCGGCGCCTTCCTGGGCGGGCTGCTCGGCTTTGGCGTGGTCAGCGCGGTGCTTTATCTGCTGCGCGAATATCTCCTCTACATGGTCAAGGCGGCGCATATCGCGGTGCTGGTGGAAATCCTGGACGGCAAATCGATCCCCGCCGGCCAGAACCAGTTGTCCTATGGCGCGGCATCGGTGAAGACGCATTTCACGCAAAGCTCGGTGCTGTTCGGCGTGGACCTGCTGATCAAGGGCGTGATCGGCGCGCTGGCACGCATCCTGCGCGGCATCGAAGGCATGCTGCCGGTGCCGGGCCTTGATGCGCTGGTGAACCTGATCAATGCGGTGATGCGGATGTCGCTCACCTATGTGGACGAGATCATCCTGGCCTACCTGCTGCGCACCCGCACCGCCAATCCCTGGGCGGCGGCACAGGACGGGGTGGTGCTGTATGCCCAGAACTACCGCCACCTGCTGAAGAACGCGGCCTGGCTGACGGTGATGATCTGGCTGGCCAGCCTTGCGCTGTTCCTGCTGTTCCTGGCGCCCGCCGCTGCGCTCCTCGCGCTGTTTCCGCGGGCGGCGTCGGTCTGGGTGTTTGTGCTGGCCTTCATCTTCGCCTGGGCGATCAGGAAGGCGGTGATGGAACCCATCGCCATTGCCGCCCTGATGCAGGTGTATTTTGCCACCATCGCCGGCCAGGTGCCGGACCCGGACTGGCGGGCGCGGCTGGAGGAATGTTCCGCCCGTTTCCGCGAGCTGGGCCAGAAAGCCGCCAGCTGGATGGGCGGCAAAACCGCACCCCGCCCTGCCTGACGCTTGCGCAGGCGCAGCCGGAGGACGATAAACCGCCCATGGACAAGATCCTCGTCGCCATTGCCGTCGGTGTTGTGTTCGTGGTGCTCCTGCTGGGGCTCTATACCCTGTGGAAGGGCGGCGACACGGCGCGCAGCTGGTCCAACAAGCTGATGCGCCTGCGCGTCCTGGCCCAGTTCATTGCCATCGTCATCATCATGGCCGTGCTCTATTTCAAGCACTGACCGGCGGCATTGAACAAAGTGCCGGTGACGCCTAAAAAGCGCCCCTGACGCGGCTACCCGCGCAATAATGTTTCAAGAGTAAGACCGATGGCCAAAACGCTGTACGACAAGATCTGGGACGCCCATCTGGTGTCCTCCAATCCCGGCGAAACCCCGGTGATCTATATCGACCGTCATCTCGTGCACGAGGTCACCAGTCCCCAGGCCTTTGAAGGCCTGCGCCTGTCCGGCCGCAAGGTCCGCCGCCCGGAACTGACCCTGGCCGTCGCCGACCACAATGTCCCCACCAAGGACCGCGACCAGGGCATCACCGATCCCGAAAGCCGCGCCCAGGTCGCGGCGCTGAAGCAGAACACCTCCGACTTCGGCGTCGAATATTTCGCCATGGACGATATCCGCGCCGGCATAGTCCACATCATCGGCCCGGAACAAGGCTGGACCCTGCCGGGCACCACCATCGTCTGCGGCGACAGCCACACCTCCACCCACGGCGCCTTTGGTGCGCTGGCCTTCGGCATCGGCACCAGCGAAGTCGAACATGTGCTGGCCACCCAGACCCTGCGCGCCCAGCCGTCGAAGAACATGCGCGTCACCGTCAACGGCACGCTGCCCGAAGGCGTGACCGCGAAAGACATCGCGCTGGCCGTCATTGCGAAAATCGGCACTGCCGGCGGCACCGGCTATGTCATCGAATATGCCGGCGAAGCCGTGCGCGCCTTGTCGATGGAAGGCCGCATGACCCTGTGCAACCTGACCATCGAAGGCGGCGCCCGTGCGGGCCTGATCGCGGTCGACGACACCACCTTGGACTATGTGAAGGGCAAGCCGCGTTCGCCCAAGGCTGCGGCATTCGAAGCCGCCGCCATGTACTGGAAGACCCTGCACTCTGATCCCGACGCCAAGTTCGACGCCGAGATCGTACTGGATGCGCGCGACATCGTGCCGATGGTCACCTGGGGCACCAGCCCGGAACAGGGCCTGCCCATCACCGGCAATGTGCCCGACCCGTCACTGATCAAGGACGAGCATCACCGCGCCGCCGCCGCGCGCGCGCTCGACTATATGGGTCTGACCGCCAACATGAAGCTGACCGACATCAAGGTGGATCACGTCTTCATCGGCAGCTGCACCAATGGCCGCATCGAAGATTTGCGCGCCGCCGCCGTGGTTGCGAAGGGCCGCAAGGTCGCCGCCGGCGTCAACGCCATCGTCGTGCCGGGCTCCGGCCTGGTGAAGGAACAGGCCGAGGAAGAAGGCCTGGACAAGGTCTTCCTGGACGCCGGCTTTGAATGGCGCGATCCGGGCTGCAGCATGTGCCTGGCCATGAACGCCGACAAGCTGAAGGAAGGCGAACGCTGCGCCTCCACCTCCAACCGCAACTTCGAAGGCCGCCAGGGCCGCGGCGGTCGCACGCATCTGGTGTCGCCTGCGATGGCCGCCGCTGCTGCCGTCACCGGGCACCTGACGGATGTAAGGACGCTTTAAGCCCAATTGTCATGGCCCGGCTTGCCCGGGCCATCCAGCAACAGACGCTGTCGCTTGGGACTGGCCCACGTAAAGTGGCCATGACAGTTTGCGTCAGAAGAACGACACCGGATCCACGTCCACCGCCACCCGCACCGCATTCGGCACTTTCACCAGTGCCAGCCACGCCTTCAAATAGCCCTGCACATCCACGCCCTTCGCAGCTTGCACCAGCAACCGCTCCCGCGTCTGCCCACGCAGCAAGGCATAGAAGGCCGGTGTCGGCCCCCACACTTTCACGTCATGCGCGTTCGGCGCGGCCTTGCCCAACTGCCGCGCAATCTCGCGCACCGCATCGCCGTCATAGCCACTGATAACCAGCGCCGCCAACCGCCCGAACGGCGGCGCGGCATAAGTCTCGCGAAAGCCGCGTTCCTGCTCATAGAAACCGTCGCGGTCGCCCTTCAGCAGCGCCTGCATCACGGCGTCTTCGGGGTTGCGCGTCTGCAGCAACACCAGTCCCGGCTTCTCCGCCCGCCCCGCGCGGCCCGACACCTGGTGCAGCAATTGAAACGTCCGCTCGCGCGCCCGCAAGTCGCCGTCGCTGCCGCCCAGGTCGGCATCGACCACGCCCACCAATGTCAGTTGCGGAAAATGATGCCCCTTGGCGACGATTTGGGTACCGATCAGCACATCCACTTCGCCCTTGGCAAACAGCCGCAGCGCGCCCTGCGTTTCCGCCGGCCCGTTCATGGTGTCGGACGAGGCGATGGCATAACGCGCGCCGGGGAAAAACGCCGCAAACTCCTCCGCCACCCGCTCGACACCCGGCCCGCACGGAATCAAGGTGCCCTTCTCATGGCACTCAGGGCAGTCCGTCGGCATCGCCAGTTCATAACCGCACTGGTGACACGCCAGCCGCTTGCGATACTTGTGCTCCACCAGCCAGGCCGAGCAATGCGGGCAGGTGAACTTGTGGCCGCACGCCTCGCATAACGTCAGCGGCGCATAGCCCCGACGGTTGAGGAACAGCATCGCCTGCTCCCCCGCACCCAGCACCCGCTCCAGTGCCGCACGCAGCGGCGGCGACAGCCATTGGCCTTTCTGTTCGACATCCGGCGCATCGCGCTCATGCCGCAGATCAACAAGCTGCACCACCGGCATCTCCGCCACGCCATGCCGCGAGGTCAGGCGCAAGTGGGTGTAGCGCCCGCTGGTGGCATTGACGAAACTCTCCAGCGACGGCGTCGCCGATGCCAGCACCACCGGACAATCCTCGATCCGGGCCCGCACCACCGCCATGTCGCGCGCATGATAGATGGCGCCCTCCTGCTGCTTGAAGGCCTGTTCGTGTTCCTCATCGACGATCACAAGCCCCAGCTCGGGAAAAGGCAGGAACAGCGACGACCGCGCCCCCACCACCACCCGCGCCTCGGCATTCATCACCGCGCGATAGGTGCGGCGGCGCTCCTTCTGCGACAGGTCGCTGTGCCATTCGGCCGGCCGCACGCCGAAGCGTTTGGTGAAGCGTTCCAGGAACTGCGCCGTCAGCGCGATCTCCGGCAACAGGATCAGCACCTGCCGACCACCCCGCAGCGCTTCCGCCACCGCCTCGAAATAAACCTCGGTCTTGCCCGAACCCGTCACACCGTCCAGCAGATGGGCCGAGAATTTCTGCGCCGCCACCGCGCCGCGCAATGTTTCAACCGCTGCGACCTGGTCGCCCAGCATCTGCGGATGGTCGTGCGCCGGATCGGGCGTCGCGAACGCCGCAAATTCCGGCAGCTCGGTCGGTATCAGCGACCCCGCCGTGATCAGCCCGCGCACCACCGCACTCGACACGTTGGCGTCTTCCGCCAGCCCGCTGACACTGCGCGCCAGCCCGTCGCCCGCAATTTCCAGCGTGCGCTTGCGCGCCTCGCTCATGCGCGGCGGCACCACGCTGCCCTTCACATAGGCGATGCGCTTGGTTTCCGGCTCGAACGCACTGCGCGACCGCAGCGCCATCGCCAGGATCGCGCCCGGCGGGTTCAGCGTGTAATCCGCCACCCAGTCAATGAAATCGCAAAGCTTGGCGGGCAGCCGCGGCCCGCCATCCAGCGGCTCCGCGGTCTTCAGCCGGTTGTCGCCAACCGTGCCCTCAGCGGTTCCCCACACCGCGCCCAGCACTTCGCGGTTCCCCAGCGGCGCCGCAACCAGCGTGCCGCGCGGTGCGTTCACACCGGGCGGCAGCTTGTAGTCATAAGCGCCCGCCAGTGGCAGCGGCAGCAGGACGCCCACCACCGGTTTTGCCAGAATTTCAGGAGGGGGCGCGGGGTTTAATCGTGCCCTTGTCATGACGTAAGATGGGTCATGGGCTACACTTCGCGCCACCTCTCCCCAAGGTCAATAAATAAGGTCACACCCCGATGAAAATCTTTCTCGACACCGCCGATATCGCCGAAATCCGCGAATATGCCGCCAGCGGGCTTGTGGACGGCGTCACCACCAATCCCAGCCTCGCCGCCAAGGCGGGCAAGGACTATGTCGAATCGCTGAAGGAAATCTGCTCCATCGTGCCCGGCGCCGTCAGCGGCGAAGTGCTGGCCACCGATTTTGACGGCATGATGAAAGAAGCCGAAGTCCTTCGGAAGATCGCCAAGAACATCGCCGTGAAGGTGCCGCTGACCTGGGACGGGCTGAAGGCCTGCGCCAAGCTGTCGGGCGAAGGCACCATGGTCAATGTCACCTTGTGCTTCTCGCCGGTGCAGGCCTGGATGGCCGCCAAGGCCGGCGCCACCTTCATCTCGCCCTTCATCGGCCGCGTCGATGACATGGGCGAAGACGGCATGGGACTGATCCACGACATCCGCGAGGTCTATGACACCTACAATTTCAAGACCGAAATTCTCGCCGCCTCCATCCGCAGCGTCAGCCATGTGCGCGAATCCCTGCTGGCGGGCGCCGATGTCGCCACCATGCCGGCCGACATCTTCAAGAAGCTGCTGTCGCATCCCCTGACCGACAAGGGCCTCGCCGCCTTCATCGCCGATGCCAAGAAGGCGAACGTGACCATCAAGGGCGCTTAGTGGACGAGGGGGCCGAGGCGCTGCGCAAAAGCTGGCTGTCCATGCTGGCGCATGAGCGCCGCGCCTCGCCCCATACCATCCGCGCCTATGGCGACGACGTGGCGCGCTTCCTCGGCTTCCAGGCCCAGCATGTCGGCGGCACTGTCACGCAAAAGCGCCTGGCCAAACTGACGCCCGCCGATATCCGCGCCTTCATCAGTTCGCGCCGCAGCGAAGGGCTGGGCCCCGGCGGCGTGCAGCGCGCGATGGCGGCGGTGCGCAGCTTCTACAAATTCCTGGCGCGCGAAGGCACGCTGGAAAATGCCGCCGCCCGTTCCATCCGCACCCCGCGCGTGCGCCGCGCCCTGCCGCGCCCGCTGTCGGTGGAAGATGCCGGCCGCGCCATCACGGAAGCCGGCGAGCACAAGCTGGAATGGATGGGCGCACGCGACGCCGCCCTGCTGACACTTCTTTATGGCGCGGGCCTGCGCATCTCCGAAGCCCTGGGCCTCAAGCGCGGCGACATACCACTTGGCGAAACCCTCAGCGTGCTGGGCAAGGGCCGCAAGGAACGCAGCATCCCGGTGCTGCCGCTGGTGGCCCAGGCGCTGGCCGATTACGCGGCGCAGATTCCCTTCAGCGGCCCACCCTCCTCGCCGCTGTTCCTGTCGCGCCGCGGCCTGCCGATGAGCGCGCGCGAAGCCCAAAGCCTGATGCAGCGCCTGCGCGGCGCGCTGGGCCTGGCCGAACGCGCCACCCCCCACGCCATGCGCCATTCCTTCGCCACGCATATCCTGCAGGGCGGCGGCGACCTGCGCAGCGTGCAGGAACTGCTGGGCCACGCCTCCCTCTCCACCACCCAGATCTACACCGCCATCGACACCCGCCAGCTTCTGGAGACTTACCAGAACGCCCATCCGCGCGGCCGTCGCTGATCCGCCGGCTTTCGCAGCTGCACATCAGGCAACGTGTTGCGCGCCGCGCGCCGGCGGTTATCATGCCGCCCGAACAGGCGATAACGCCACGTCCAGGGGATCACATGAAAACGCAATCGCTTGCCGCCGCCTTGATGCTCGCCGCCGCCCCCGCTTTCGCCGCCGAGCCCGACGGCTTGACCCTGCCCCCCGGCTTTCATGCCAGCGTGGTGGCCGATGGCCTTGGCCCCATCCGCCACATGGCGGTCAGCGACAAGGGCGACATCTATGTCTCCACCCGCCACGGCCGCGACGCGCCGTCCGTCGGCATTATCGCCCTGCGCCTGGGCGCCGACCACAAGGCCGTCCAGACTGAACATTTTGCCGTGGGCACCGTCGACCAAGGCACCGGCATCCGCGTCTTTAAAGACGCGCTCTATGCCGCCTCCGGCACCGGCGTCTATCGCTTCCCTTTGACCGACGCGCTGGTCCCCACCGCTGCGCCCGAGCTGATCATCGACGGCCTCACCGCCACCAACCATCCCATCGCCTTTGACGGTCGCGGCAATCTCTATGTCTCGATCGACGGCGGCGGCGGCGCCAGCAACTGCCCCGATCCCGCCACGCCCAGGGATGCCAAGCCCAAGGGCCTGATGCCGTGCCCGCTGCTGGAAACGCGCGGCGGCATCTGGCGCTTCGACGACAGCAAGCCGGGCCAGAAGTTCGCCGACGGCACCCGCTTCGCCACCGGCATCCGCAATTCCAGCGCGCTGGACTGGCATGGCGGCGACGCGCTCTACAGCGCCTGGCATGGCCGCGACGCCACCGCCAAGACCTGGCCGGAATACCTGACCCAGGCCGATGACGACAACATCGCCGACGAGATGTTCCGCGTCACCCAGGGCACCGACATGGGCTGGCCCTACACCTATTGGGACGGCGCCAGGAAAAAGCGCATGCTGGCCCCCGACTATGGCGGCGACGGCAAGACACCGGCGCAAAGCGGCAAGTATGCCACCCCCGTCGCAGCCTTCTCGCCTATGCGCCCGGCCGTGCTCGACCTGGCCTTCTATACCGGCGACCGCTTCCCGCGCAGCTTCCGCAGCGGCGCCTTCCTTGCCATGCATGGCGGCGGTTCTGATGGCACCGTGCTGCCGGGCGGCCACAATGGCTACAATGTGATGTTCGTGCCCTTCACGGGCGGCAAGGCGGGCAAGCCCGTGGTCTTCGCCGACGGCTTTGCCGGCCCCGATGCCAGCGCCAAGAACAACAAGGTCGCCGCCTATCGCCCGGTGGGCGTGGCCGTGGCCCCGGACGGGGCCCTGTTTGTCGCCGATTCCAACAAGGGCCGGATTTGGCGGATTTCCTACGGCGAAACCCCGAATTAAGGGGGTTTCGGCCAAGCTTGGCTGTTGCAGTAGGGGGGCGGGATCAGTAGTTTCCGCCTCCTTCAAGGTTGGCCGCCTTAGCTCAGTCGGTAGAGCATCGCATTCGTAATGCGGGGGTCGCGTGTTCGAGTCACGCAGGCGGCACCATTAAAAAGCCCGCGCATGCGCGGGCTTATGATGAATGCCAAGGCGCGGTGAGCGCCAGCGCAGTTAGGCGAGCGCTGCGCCAATCACATCCTTCTGACTTATTTTAGCCATTCTGGTGCAGCGGGCGGCGTGTCGGTGTCGAACACTCCGGCAATCACTGTATGGACTGGCGCACCTAGGCCAGCGAACAAGCCAACAGAGATAAATATAAAGGTCATCGCTCCAGACGTTTTCGTCTCGTGTCCCATGATGTGCCTGTTCGCGGATGCAGGCACGTCGAACGCCTTGTGAGACGCTCCGATGTACTTTCCTGACTCAGACAAATCGCCTTCAATTATGTCGAGCAAGAAGGGATGAAATCCAAAACCAAAATGCGCGATCGCATAGCCGTGCGCTATCTTTGCTGTGAGACGAATAAAAGATCCAATGTGGAATACACCTTCAATGCTAATTTCACTTCCTAAAGGATGTTGTGAGAGTTTGGCATCGATTTTGTTGTGATAGATGCGCAACGTCATTGGTGGAGGCCCTGGCGTCTTCCCTGTAATCAAACCAGGCAATTTCTCAAAAGCGGGTATTGGAAATATGTCGGGATACTGGGAGAGGGGCAATTCTTGGACGCCATCTCCATCATGATTTTTGACTTTTGCTGGAAAATGCGTCCGCCTGTTTTTCTTATTATAAGACGGCAAATTCTTTACGGCACGGAATGCTTCCCATGATTTTCCGGCGCACTCATTTTCAAAATGGCGAGTCATTTTTTCGTGGAATTTACAGCTGGCGTTGCGAAGGATTATACCGCCGCCAAGACTATGGGGAATTACGTGCTCACGCCCTAGATTTGTTGTATTAATAGTCCTGCAGTAAATGCAGCACCCTACGTCTCCGACAAAGGGGCGCACTGTTGATAGTATGCGAAAGTCATCCATATCAGCCAACGATAAAAAGGATAAAACGGAAACTGAGTAGCACGTGCGAAATATTTTAGGGCGCGGTTGCGATACTCCGGTTAGACTAAGGCTATCTCAAAAGAGAAGGGGGGAGTCTCAGAATTCCGAGAACCCTGCAAAATTGACGGTGCTTGATGGCAGCACCCGGCCCTTCGCTTACGTTCCGGGCGTTCGTCGCTCGAAACGATCCGCAGGATCGTTTCGTTCGCCTATGGCGAACCGCTCCTCACCCTCACAAATCCACCTACCCGCCCCCCTGCGCGGCGATGTAAAATCGCGGCGATGAAACAGGCGTCCTTATCAACACCCATTCAACAACCACTTAGCGGATCGCAGTCCCGCGCCCGCGCGCGACAAGCCGTGGATAGGTTTTTGCTCACCCGTTTCCCATCAAGGGTTGGCGCGAATCCGGGAGGAGGGGGGAGTCTGTTTTCTCGCCGCACAAAAATATCCGCACAAGTCGCAAGCATCAAAAGGCCTGGTGGATAGGGCTGTATTCGTCCGACGATAGTGTCGGCGATGCTGCGCGCAGCTCGAAGCAAACCGATTGAAAGACTGGCTCAGTCGCTGGACGAAAATCGGCGCGATTACTTTTCAAGCCAGAAAGAACGTCAAAGTTCCATTGGAACCTGCCAACCTTCGAGCAGGAACCAAGTTAGTTTGGTACGGTTGGAGGCGTAGCCTGCCGAACCTGGCTATGCCTTCACTCTGTATTAAGTCTGGGGGCGCCCTTTGGAGACGAGTGTTTTCAGGTGACGCAATGACTGTTCAAAGCCCATTCACTGAATTGGCAAAGGGCAAGGCCAAGTCCTCGGAGATCCCTGCCTCTGGCGAAAAAGCTGGAGACCTCTCGATCGAACAGTTGCAAACCTGGCTTGACCCATTGCTCTCAACAGCACCGCGCCAACCCCTCCGCGTATGGCATTTGATGGTTCTTGTCGTCGGCTTCAGCGCTCTGCTGTGGTGGGCCATATTGTATGTGGGCTATCTGCTGCTGTAGTGCATCCAGCGACGATGTTTGACAGAGATGACGTCGTCACGATGGAATTGATTTATCCACCTACCCGCATCCCTGCGCCGTAGTGTAAAATCGCGGCGATGAAACAGGCGCCCTTATCAACACCCGTCCAACAGCCACTTAGCGGATCGCATCCTTGCGCGCGCCACGGACAAGACGTGGATAGGTTTTTTTTGCCCACCCGTTTCCTATCAAGGGGTTGGCGCGCATCCGGGGGGAGGGGGGAGTCTGTTTTCTGCCCGCACAATTATATTGCGCAAGCCCGGATTGTGATGCTCGCCCGCCGGTCCGCTATCCACCCGTTTGCCGCGAAAATGTCCGCCCCGCGCCGCGCGGCGCGTCCGTTTCGCCCCGAATTCCCGCACCAGCGCTGGCTTTTTGCCGCCGCCTTCCTCTACTATTCCGCCAAATTCAGGTGAGGGAGTATTCCATGAAAAATTTGGCCAAGACTTTGGCGCTTTTGTCTGTTGCCGCCATTCCGGCGGCCGCACAGATCAACAACGGGTCAGAGGCGCCGGCAGCGAGCATGCCCTTCGCCATGACCCAGGTGGCGACCTTCAACCTGCCCTGGCGCATCGCCTTCCTGCCCGATGGCCGCATGCTGGTCACCGAAAAGGTCGGCCCGGTCTGGCTGGTGACGACCGACGGCAAGAAGACCGCCGTGTCGAACGCCCCCGCCGTGCTCTATGGCGGCCAGGGCGGCATGCTGGGCATCTACACCTCGCCCAGCTTCGCCACCGACAGCACGGTCTATCTCACCTATTCCGAACCCGGCATGGTCGGCGACCTGATGGGCTCCAGCCTGGCGCTGGCCAAGGCCAAGCTGGTCACCACCGACAAGACCGCCTCGCTGGAAGGCCTGAAGGTCATCTGGCGTGACGCCGCGCGCGGCAAGGGTGGCCAGTTCGGCGCCGCCATCGCCTTCGCGCCCGACGGCAAGTCGCTGTTCCTCTCCTCGGGCGATCGCCAGCGTTTCACCCCCGCCCAGGATCCCAACCAGCCGCTGGGCAAGATTTTGCATCTGACACTGGATGGCAAGCCCGCGCCGGGCAATCCGATGGCCGGCAAGACCGGCGCCGCCAGCGTGAACATCACCAATCCGCCGTCGGATACCGAAGCGGCCAAGACCGCGCCGACCGTCTATGCCTACAAGTTCCCCGGCAAGAACCTGACGCCGTCCGAGACCTGGAGCATGGGCCATCGCACGCCGTATGGCCTGGCCTTCGCGCCCGACGGCAAGCTGTGGGAAATGGAACATGGTCCCAAGGGCGGCGACGAGCTGAACCTGATCGAGCCGGGCAAGAATTACGGCTGGCCGCTGGTGTCCTATGCCACCAACTATAACGGCGTGCCGATCCCGTCGCCCGATACCCGCCCCGACCTGACCAAGCCCGTCGTCTACTGGACGCCGATCATCGCCCCGGGCAGCCTGACCTTCTACAAGGGCGCGATGTTCCCGCAGTGGAATGGCTCGGCGCTGATGGGCGGCATGGCGACCAAGACCTTGAACCGCATCATCGTCGATGGCGCCACCGCCAAGCCGGCCGAACGCTGGGATGTCGGTCACCGCATCCGCGATGTGGAAGTCGCCCCCGATGGTTCGCTGTGGATGCTGGAAGACAGCACCACCGGCGGCCTGTTCCACGTCACCCCGAAGTAAAGAGTTGGAGCGGGTTGAGCGCTACTCAACCCGCTCCAGTTTTCCGATCATCAGGATATACGCCAGCGCGCCCATCACCGCGACGACCGCGACATAGGTAAGGCCCGGCGCAAAATTTCCGCCCTGCGCCAGATAGCCGATAATCAGCGGCGTGGTGATTCCCGACAGGTTCGATACGAAGTTGAAGGTCCCGCCGGTCAGCCCGATCAGCCGCCGCGGCGCCACCGATGAAATCAGCGACCAGCCGATGCTGGCCATGCCGTTGCCGAAGAAGGCTGTGGCCATGAAGAAGATCACCAGCTCCGGCGCATCCACGAAGTTGGCGCCCACGATGCTGGACGACAGCAGCAGCCCGCATATGATGGGCGACTTGCGCGCCCAGCCCAGGCCATAACCGCGCCGCAGGATCTGGTCCGACACAAACCCCGCCGACAGCACCCCCAGGAACGCCGCCAGGAACGGGATCGAGGCATACAGCCCCGACTTCACAAAGCTCATATGGCGAAATTCAATCAGGTAAGTCGGAAACCAGGTCAGGAAGAACCACTGGCACGACGTCACCGCGAACTGCCCGATATAAACGCCCCACAGCTTCTTGTACTTGAACACCGTGCCGATATCGGCCCACGAAAGCTTGCCGATGGTCTTGCGCGCCTCGGTGCTGCCCAGGTCCACCAGCGCACCGCCGTCTTCCATGTACGCAATCTCGGCCGCATTGGCGCGGCTCTGGCGCGGCGCGCGATAGGTCGCCAGCCAGAACAGGCCCCACACCAGCCCGCCAATGCCGGTGGTAAAGAACACCGCCCTCCACCCATGCGTGCCCTGCAACAGCAGCAGCAACGGTGTCAGGAAGGCCAGCCCGACAAACTGGCCGGAGGTATAAAATCCAATCGCCCCGGCCCGCTCGCGGTCGGGAAACCAGCTCGACACCACCATGTTGTTGATGCTGTAGGACGGCGCTTCCAGCGCCCCGATCAAAAGCCGGATGCAGATCAGCGACACGATGCTGCCCGCCACCCCCAGCAGCGCCGTGGCCAGCGACCACAAAATCAAAATGGCGGGATAGAAGAAGCGCGGCGCAATCTTGTCCACCAGCCAGCCGCCGGGAATCTGGCAGAAGGCATAGGTCCAGCCAAAGGCCGACAGGATCCAGCCCATCTGCACCGTATCGAATCCCAGTTCCTGGCGCATGGCCGGCGCGGTGATGGAAATGTTGCTGCGGTCCAGAAAGGTGATGACCACGCTGACAAAGATCATCGCCATCACGACATAGCGCTGCCGGGTGGGCTTTTGGGTCATTGTGTCACCGCTCATATCACCACTCCGCGAAGGATCCGTCTTCATGCCGCCACACCGGCGGCCGCCAGCGATGGCCGATTGCTGCGGCGCGTGTCACCGCCTCTTCATTGATCGTAATGCCCAGCCCCGGTCCCTGCGGAATCGCCACATGACCATCGGCATAGGCAAACACCGAAGGATCAATCAGATAGTCGAGCAGGTCGTTGCTCTTGTTGTAGTGGATTCCCAGGCTCTGTTCCTGGATCACGGCATTGGCGCACACCGCGTCCAGTTGCAGGCAGGCGGTCAGCGCGATCGGCCCCAGCGGGCAATGCGGCGCCAGCGCCACGTCATAGGCCTCCGCCATCGCGGCAATCTTGCGGGTCTCGGTGATGCCCCCCGCATGGCTGGGATCGGGCTGGATGATGTCCACGACGCCGTCGGACAAAATCTTCTTGAAGTCCCAGCGCGAGAACAAACGCTCGCCCAGCGCAATCGGCGTGGATGTGTGGTTGGCAATCTCGCGCAGCGCCTCGGTATGTTCGCTGAGCACCGGCTCCTCGATGAACATCAGTCCGAACGGATCGAGTTCCTTTGCCAGCACCTTGGCCATCGGGCGATGCAGCCGGCCATGAAAATCCACCGCGACGCCGAAGTCCGGTCCCATCGCCTCGCGCAAGGCCTGAACCCGCGCCAGCACGGCATCGATCTTGGCGTGGCTGTCGATCCACGCCATCTCTTCGGTTGCCAGCATCTTGATGGCGGTGAAGCCCTTCGCGGCCACCTCTTTTGCCCCCGCCACGATGTCGGCCGGCCGGTCGCCGCCGATCCAGCTATAGACGCGCATCTTCTGGCGCACCGGCCCACCCAGCAGAACATGCACCGGGCGGTTCAGGGCCTTGCCCTTTATGTCCCACAGCGCCTGGTCGATTCCCGCCAGCGCGCTCATGTGAATGGCGCCGCCGCGATAAAAGCCGCCGCGATACAGGACGCTCCAGTGATCTTCGATGGCGTCGGGGTCTTTACCCACCAGATAGTCGGCCAGCTCGGCGACGCAGGCGGCCACGGTCTCGGCCCGGCCTTCGACAATGGGCTCGCCCCAGCCGGTGACCCCGTCATCGGTCTCGATCTTCAGGAACAGCCAGCGGGGCGGCACCACGAAGGTGGATAGCCGGGTAATCTTCATGAAGCGCTTGTCCCCACAGGCTTTTTTAGCGGCTTTGTCATGACAGTGCCGCCGTTTCCGCCCCCGCGCAACCCCGCGCTTTTAACCACAATTCTGACTTTCGCTTAACCTGTGCCGGTTATTGTCCTATCAAATGCCCAACGCGCCGTTTGCCCCACGGCCGCATCCAGTGGAGGCTTCATGACTGTGCGTTTCATCCCAATTCTGATTGTTATCGCTGCGACCCTCAGCGCCATTGCTCCCGTGCATGCGCAGGACGTCATCGCCGTGGCCCACCAAACGGACCAGAATGTTGATCTTGCCGGCGACGATTCCCTGACCATTGACGGCTTCACTGGCGGCGTCGGCGGCACCGGTCCGGATGCCAGCGGCGGCGGCGCCATCGTGATCCAGATGCTGCAGCAGCCTACCACTGGCGCCACCGCCATCGCGGCCAGCGCCGCATCCAGCCGCTATTCTGCGGTCAGCGCGTCGCATTAAGTTTTAAGAATCCGGGCCCGCACGAGACGCAGGCGACTGCGCACGGGCAGCGCTAATTCGCCGCCGGTTTTTCTGCCTGGATGGCGATCTGGGTCTGCAGCTGCGGATCAGAGGGCAGGGCCGTGTCACCCGCCGGGAACTGATTGAACGACAATATATAAGCCACGATGTCGGCGGTTTCCTGGTTGCTCATGCTGCCGGGATCACTGGCCGGCATGGTGGCGTGGATGCGGGTGGCAAGGTCGCCTACCGACTGTCCCGACCAGTTGCCCATGAACATCCCGCCCGCCAGGGCAGGCGCCATCTCCGCCCCGTTCAGTTCCGCGCCATGGCAGGTCACACACTTGGCGTCATAGCCGATCTTTCCCGCGGCGGCCTGGGCGGCAGTATAGACGCCGTCCCATACCGAACGCGCCGGCGCCTGCGCCAAGGCCTGAAAGGTCAGTGCGCCCAGAGTCATTGCGGCGGCGATCATCGCGGTTTTCATGCTGTTGTCCTCACCTGTCGCCCCCGACGGCGCCGACCATAGACCGAAATTCGTCTCTTATTCGAGGCAAATTGCATTGCCGTGCTTCACGCCAGCGAAACAGGGCATCCGCGACTATGGACCCGGTTTTCAGGGGCATGGACATGTACACCATCGTTGCAGCGTCCCAGAAAGGCGGGTCCGGCAAGACCACCTTGTCGGGTCACCTGGCGGTCGAGGCCAGTCGCGCCGGCGCCGGCGAGATCGCCCTGATTGATACCGATCCCCAAGGATCCCTGGCGCATTGGTGGAACGCACGCCAGGCGCCCGCGCCGCATTTCGTCAAGGCCGGATTGCTGGAACTGGACGAGGTGCTGGCGAACCTGGCCCGCGCCGGCATCAAGATTGCGGTGATCGACACGCCGCCCGCCATTACCCAGTCCATCTCGCGTGTCGTGGCCCATGCCGATCTTGTGATCGTGCCGACACGGCCCAGCCCGCACGATCTGCGTGCGGTGGGCGCGACGGTGGATATCGCCGAACGCCACGGCAAGCCGCTGATCTTTGTCGTCAACGCCGCCACGGCGCGCGCCCGCATCACCGGCGAAAGCGCGGTGGCGCTGTCGCAGCACGGCACGGTGGCGCCGGTCACCATCCATCACCGCGTGGATTTCGCCGCCAGCATGATTGATGGCCGCACCGTCGGCGAAGTGGTGCCCAACTGCGCGTCGGCGAAAGAGATCAGCGACCTTTGGGCCTATATTCAGGAGCGGCTGTCGCGCATCGTGCGCGATCCCTCCCTGCTGCCGCAGATCAAGCCGGAGCATCTGGCAATCCATGCGCTGATGGCGCCGGGCCCGGAGTCGGTGCCGGATATGATCGAGCCGCCGCCGATGATCTATGAAGGCCCGGAACGGCGCGCCGGCATCGAGCGCCGCGTGCTGCTCGAACCGCGTATCCTGGAAAGACGCAGCTTTGGCCGCCGCGCCGGGGATGGAATTGGAGGCTGGAAATGAGCAAGTTCGCATCCATCACCTCAGGTCTCCTGGCGCGCAAGGGCGAAGCGCGGCCCTGGAGTTACCCCGAAGACAATCCGCCGATGCCCCAGCCGCCGCCGCCGCTGTTGTGGCGCCCCGAAGCCGCGCCGCAGCCGGCCAGCGCCCCGCCGCCATCCGCCAAGGACAAAAGCTGCGCTGTGCGCATGTCGGCGCAGGATTTCGAACGGCTGGGAATCCTGGCGGTAAAGCGCGGCGTCACCCGCCAGCAATTGATGAAGGATGCACTCGCCCAGATGCTGGCGTCACAGGCGAAGATATTCGCCTGCGCCTGCATGGGAAATTGCGATCGCGACTGTCCCTGAGCGGCCACTTTCCCTGATGTGAAAAATCGGCAAGGATCGCGCAACTGCAAACTGCGATTTCGGGGGCGAAGATGCACAAGTGGCTTGGGCTGGTACTTGCGGCGGGTTTGATGGCAGGCGGCGCTGCCTGGGCCGCCGATCCCGAGGCCGCGCGGGAAATCGCCAAGGACCAGCCCGGTGCCAGCGACTGGGTCGCTGCCGGCCGCTATGACGGCAGCCACCTCCTGGCCCAGACGCTCAAGGCGTTTGACGAACTCACATTGCCATCCGGCCCCATCGCCAACGGCAAGTTCAAGGTCAGCGCCACGGCGCAGGGCCGGGTGATGCGCAGCCTCTATGTCGCGCCCAAGGGGCGCTCGACACTGGAGATACTGGCCAATCACAAGCAGGCGCTGCTGGCGGCGGGTTTCAAGCCGGTGTTCGAATGCGGCGGCGACGCCTGCGGCGAGGGTTTCGCGCGTGCCAAGTTCGACCCCAACAACACCGAACAGCGCGTGGTGGTGGAAAAGTCGGGACAGATCCGTACCTTCCTCACCAACGCCATGCTCGAATATGTAAAGGACGTGCGCTACGGCCTCTACCGGAAATCCGGCGCCGGCGGCGACACCCTGGCCGGCATCTACATTGCGCAGATGACGGGCGGCAGCAGCGGCGACTATTCCGCAGCGCTCACCGGCTATGAAGGTGTTCTCATCGAGTCCGTCGAGCCCAAGGCGATGGAACAGAAGATCGTCACCGTCACCGCCGGCGAGATCGATTCAAAAATCGCCAGCGAGGGCCGCGCCATTTTCTATGGCCTGTATTTCGATTTCGACAAGGCCGACATCAAGCCGGATTCGAAGGCGCAGCTGACCGAGATCGCTAACTATCTTGCCAAGCGTCCCGCGCTGAAGGCCTTTGTCGTCGGTCACACCGACAATGCCGGCGGGCTGGACTACAATCTCAATCTGTCGCTCCGGCGGGCGCAGGCGGTGGTGGCGGCATTGCAATCGCAGTTCAAGATCGCACCGGGCCGGTTGACGCCGCGCGGCGTCGGGCCGCTGTCGCCGATTGCCGCCAATCATGACGATGCCGGGCGGGCCAAGAACCGCCGCGTGGAGATGGTGGAGCAGGCCGCCCTGTAGGCGGCGCGCGACTAGCCTAGTTCGACGGGTTTGTATCCGGGCGCGCGCGTCTGCCACAGGATGGCGATGAACAGCATCTTGGCGCGCGGCAGGATCGCCAGCGACAGACACGTGAACAGCGACGCCATCGAGACCATCGCGGCCCAGGTCGGCATCCAGTCCCAGTTCAGCATGAAGGCCAGCGGCAGGAAGACGTGGCCCACCACGATGATAGTCAGCCACGGCGCCGCGTCATCGGCGCGAATCTGGCCGAACTGCTCGCCGCAAACCGAACACTGTTCCACCTGCTTGAGATAGTAACGCATCAGTTTGCCCTCGCCGCAGCAGGGGCAACGCCCCCGCAGGGCCCGCAGGGCGGCAGTCTTCAGGGTGATCTCAGTGTGATCCATGGGCTTAATATAGGGCTGGAACCTTTATTTTCACGCCGCGCGCATTGTCCTGCGACAGTAAGGCTCACCATCCGTCACGGGGGTACCAGCGGTCACGCGGCGCCCGATAAGCCTGCATATCCTGCTCCCGCCAGGCCTGGCGCGCCCTTTCGCGCCAATCGCGGGGCGGTCCATAGCGGTCATCCTGCTCGTCATCGCTGCGTTGCCGGACCTGCAGGACGTGCGGGCGCGGCGGCGGCAGGTCCTCTTCATCGGCTGCGGCCCCGGTGGGGCCAGCATAGTCCTCCGCGTCGTCATCGCCCATGTCGGGCGGCAGCGCCCGCGCATCCTCACGCCGCCAGACATTGGCGGGGCGGGCATGGTCGGGCACGCCGATGGCGGCGTCGCTTCGGGTATCGGCGGGCCGCGCGTCGGCCACCTGCACCAGCTTCGGCGGTTTGGCGATGGTCACGACGGCCACGGGCCGCGCCATGGGTTCGGCCGTTGCCAGCATCGGGCGCGCCTCCTTGCACACCCCGCCCAGGTCCAGCGGTGCGGAGCGCTGTTCCACGAACTGCGCCAGGCTGCCATTGTTGGCGGCGGCGGCCACGAACAGCGCATGAGCATCGGCGCAGAAGGCGCGGGCATCGCGCGCCTGTTCCAGGCCCGAAAGGTTGGCGGCCTTGGTCTTGAAGGTGTCATAGCCGGCCTCGCCATGCTCGCCGCCGCGCTTGACGAAGAAGGCCTTCAGCGCCGCGTCACTGGATTGCAGCTCGCCGCGATAGCCCAGCACAAAGCGGTTATAGGCGCCCGCCTCGTGGCATTGCAGGGCGGCGACCATCAGCTCCTGCTGCAATACCGCCGTCTTCAGCGCGTTGGCGTCGGCCTGGGTGGCGCAAACGGCAAGCGCCGGGTTGCTAAGGGCGATGAGCGCGATCGTGGCACAGGTGAGTTTCAGCATGACGTCCCCCAATAGGTTACTTGGATGCCGTGCGGGTACGCTCGCAGCGCCCCGCCGGTGGTTCGAAATGATCCAGATGCGCCACCACTTCGCCCGCACCGCCGCCACAGGCGATCCAGCGGAATTTGTGGTCGGTATCCTTTTCCTTCAGGCTGTTGTCCGTGGTCAGCGCGCCGAAGCCATTGGCCGCCACACTGCCCGCGATGCTGACGATCATATCCTTGCTGCAGCTGGTCAGCGCGTCGCTGCCACCGGCCATGCAATAGGCGAACTGCACCGCAAAGCCGCACGCGTTGCGAAAGCCCCAGTGCTCGCCATCACTGTCCACGGCGAGGCATTTTGAGGCGTCGTTCTTGTCAGTGTTTTTGGGCGCGATGGCCGCAATCGTCTCCGCCACCCTGGGCACCACCACCGTATCCGCATCGATGGCGTGGACTTCCGAGGTCTTGACCGCAACGGTTTGCAGATCCTTGAAGTCGCCGACATGGTAGGACGCGCTGGCCATGCGCGATGGCGTCTTGATTTCGCGTGCGGAAAGCTTGGCCTTGGGTACCGGCGCGATCGGCGGCGCAATCACCGCAGCCACCGCAGCACCGCCGCAGGCATTGCTGTCACTGGCCGGTGTCGCCAGGCCCAGGCGGCTGGCATAGGCATTCAGCGCGGCTTTCTTGTCGGCTTCGCTGAACATATGCCCTGCCGGATACCAGCTGCGACAGGATTGCCCCGCATCGCCATCCAGCGCCAGCTGCACCCCGCCGTCATCTCTGGCCGACAGCATGGCCGAGCGGCCATCGGCATAACGCACTTCCACGCCCTTGCCCGTCAGGCGGAAAAAGCCGGTGACACTGCTGCCGATGCTGGGATTGCCCGTATCTTCTACCACCGTACCCATGCGGTCGGTCATGAAAGTGAAAGTGGTCTTCCGGGCTCCATTTCCGGCGTCGCCCGGCACCTGCTGCAATTCCATCCCGCCCTCGATCAGCGTCAGCGAAACCGAGGAGCCATCGACACCGTTCAGGGTCTTGCCCGATATGGTGCTGAAGGGCGCCTTGGCGGTATCACGGGCGGCATCAGGGACTGCATCCGGCGCGACGGACGCTGTTTGCAGCGTTGGCGCCAGCTTGCCATCCACAAATACACCGCTGACCAAGGTGCCGTCGGCCTGGCGCAATTCGCCATTGCCGTTGGGCTTGTCATTCTTCCAGTCACCGGCATAGCGCTCGCCATTGGCGCGGCGCAGCACGCCAAAGCCATTCATTTTGCCGTCATTCCACTGGCCCTCGAAGCGGTCCTTGTCAGCGGTGGTCAGGATGCCCGCGCCGTTGAAGACGCCGTCCTTGGTTTCGCCCTCATAGCTCCAGCCCGCACCCCAGCGCGTCACCACCGGGCCGTCGGCCAGCGCGCCATGCACGAATGTGCCGGTAAAGCTTTGTGTGGAACCATCGGCAGACGTGAAGACCGCCGTTCCCATGCCGCTGGCCGTGCCGCCTTCGCATGCGCCGCTCCAGCTTACCTGGTCACCCGGATGGGCATCGGCATTGAACAGGGAACAGTCTGCGTCCTTCAGCCACCCGTCCGCCAGCGCAGGCGTGCAGTTCAACAGCGCCGCGGCAAACGCCGCCTTCGCGATCCTCGACATCGGATATCTCAAGTGTGAGAACCAGCCCCATTGCCCGCCCTCGCACACAAGGCTGTGGCAGGACTTTGAATCTGGCGAGCCAAAGCCGCAAACCCGGCAAACGATTCCTTTACGGGCGCAGAAAATCCGTCTGCATGCCGCAAACGCGCGGTTTTATCGGTGCGGTTTGTTACAGCCGTTCATCTCGCCGTTCATCTGGGGTTCAGGTAGATGAACGGCCCGCGCAAAAAACGAAAAAGGCGCGGGAAAAATCCCGCGCCTTTTCGCATGCCGCAAACGATTTAGACCAGATGCTGCTCGGCCTGGATCAGCCCGCGGATATAGCCGAATTCAAAAGCAAAGTTCTCGGTGGTGCCCCATTCGGCGCCTGCGCCCACAACCTTGGGGGCGTGATCGGGCATCAGCAGGTCTTCATAGCCCACTTCGCGATAGACCTTCAGCATCTTGACGAAATCCACATCGCCTTCGTCCGGGAACATCTCGGCGACGAAGTTGTCGCGGCCGCCCTTGATGTTGCGGAAATGGACGTTGAAGATCTTCTTGCGGCTGCCGAACCAGCGAACCACATCGGGCAGTTCTTCATTGGGATGATACAGGTCCTCGCTCACCGTGCCCTGGCAGAAGTTCAGGCCGTGATAGGGGCTTTCGTGCATCCCGACAAAGCGCTTCAACCCATCGATGGTGCCCAGCACGCGGTCGATGCCGCGATAGCCCTGGGGCGGCATGCCCGGGTCCTGGGGGTGACAGGCGATGCGGATCTTGTACTCGTTGGCCACCGGCACGACATGGGAAAGGAAATAGTCGATGCGTTCCCAGAATTCCTCGGCATTGACCACGCCGGCGCGGGTCAGCGGCGGGTTCTTGGCTTGGGCGTCGGCAAAATTCCACTTGTTGTAAACGGTGTCGCCGCGGCCCGGCACTTCCTCCGAACGCACCACGCCCAGCAGCGACATGTTGTATTTGAGGGTGCGGATGCCGGTGGCGGCGCAGGTGCGGATATGGTTCTGGAAGGCCTCGATCTCGCGCTCGCGTTCCGGCGACTTGGCCATCATGATGCCGGGATTTTTTTCGCGGTCGATGTTGGAAGAGGTCAGCAAGACGCTGTCCACCAGTTCCACCTTCACTTTCCACTTGTCGGCGATCGCCAGCATGCCCTTCATCTCTTCCACATTGGGATAGAGACGGGTGGGATCGGTAATCTTCGGGCTGGTGCAAACCGCATCCACACCGTAACGCGCGATCCAGGCAGCGGTCTTGTCGGTCAGGCTGCCGAACTGGTGACCCAGCCGCGCCTTCAGCGGCTGCAGCTTCGCACTCGCACAACTGCCGGCAGCAGCGCCCTTCTTCGGCACGGCATTGGCGGCAGGCATCGCGCCGGCCGCCATGGTGGCGGCGCCGGCGCCCGTGACGGAAAAGAATTTGCGACGATCCATGATAGTCTCCCTTGGTGTCTTTGTTATGGGGTGACGGGCTTCAGCCCGGCCCGAATGGCGGCTTCTCGGCCGTCCTGGCCCAGAAGGTCGTTGAGCAGTGCTGCCGCGTCCAGTGCATTTTCGGCATTGGTGGCGACAGCAGCGGCATAGATGGTGGTCATCTGCAATTCATCGGGCAGGGGCATCACCATGACATCCTTGTTAGGCAGCATCTCGCTGACCAGGGTGACGCCCAGCGCGGCTTCGCCGCTGGCCACCGCCTCGGCCACGCCACTGCCGCTCTTCTGCAGAACCGCCTTGGCGCGCACCGCATCGCCGATGCCCAGCTTGTCGGCCTGGCTCAGAAAGAAAACGCCGGTAATGCCGCCGGAGGCCGGATCGACATAGCTGATGGTCTTGGCGGCCAGCAGGGCCGCCTTGGTGGCGCGGGCGTCGGAAATGTCGGGCATGTCGCTGCCTTTCTTGACGCCGATTCCCGCCACCATCTGGGCCAGGGGGTGGCGCTGCACGGCCACAAGCTGTTCATGGGCCAGGGTCTCCATCACGGCCGCAGTGCCGATCACCAGGTCGAAGACCTCGCCCGCCTCGATGCGTTTCTGTACCCCGCCGGCGGTGTCGCTGGTCACGGTGACCGTGCAGCGGTTGGCCTCCCCGAACGCCTCGGCCCGTTCGCGCACCGGCACGGACATGCCTGCGCCTGTCAGCACTTTAAGGTCTTTGGCTGAAGCGGTCCCGGACAGCAGGACAATCAACACCGGAACAAGAACGCGAACCATTACTGCCCATCGAAGATCGGGGTGATTGCTGCATGTCTGTTGCATGCGGCAGCTTCGCGTTTTATCAGAGATAAAAGCGTGCGGAAAGCGAAGGGGATAATGATGAAAGCAATGTTCGCAGGCGCAGCATTCGCGATGCTGCTGTCGGTTCCAGCCTTGGCCCAGAACGCCAACGGCCCGCATGAATGGAATAGCATCCTGCTGGAAAAGGTGGTGGACCGCACCCCCGACCAGACCTGGGCGAAGATCGGCGGCTATTGCGCCATTGCCCAGTGGCTGAAAGTGACCTGCGTCGTCACCTCCGGCAACCAGGTCAGTGTTGGCACCAATCGCCGCCTCAACGGCAAGACCGACGAGATCATGGTGGCGCAGACACCCTATTCCTACACCTATGCCCAGCAGGCTTCCGACATGCAGCCGGAATCCCCGATCTTCTATCACGGCACGCTCGCCGTTGAGCCGCTCGACCGCGGCAAGAAGACCAAGATTGTCTACACGCTGTTCTACGACATTGGCGCGCTGGATGCCGAGAAGAAGGTGGCCGACCGCGCCGCACGCACCAAGCGCTTCGGTGAAGCGCTGGACAACATGAAGGCAATGGCGGAAGCCCAATAGTGGTTTTGTAAATTGAAGCCATCCATTTCGCGAAAGCTGCGCCGCCGCAGCTGACGGAAATCAAGTAAACGTTCGGACGCGCATGAAGTTATTGTTTGCCCTGCTGGTGGCGGCGACACCGGTGCTGGCCCAGCCTGTGGCCCCGCCAAATCCCGCCCCCATTCCCAAATCCGTGGTCGACATGCTGCGGATCGCGGTGGACAGCGGCGATCAGGCGCTGGCCGCCAGCATGGTGCGGCTGGCCAAGACCTCCAATCCGACGGCACGCGCGGAAATTGACGCGCTCCATGCCCGCCTCCTGGCCGGCGCCGAGCGCCGCCGCCTGGCAAGGCTGCGCCGGCTGCGGCTCTACCAGGGCTGGAAGGGCAAGGGCGAGTTCGGCGCGGTGGACACCACCGGCCGGACCAACTCCACCGGCGTCACCGCCCGGCTGTCACTGGTGCGCGAAGGCCTGCGCTGGCGTCAGGAATTTACCGCTTCTTTGGATTACCTGCATCACAACGGCATCGAGGAACGCGATCGCTATTTTGTCGGCCACCAGGCGAACTACAAGTTCAGCGACCGGCTTTATGCGCTGGGGCTGGCAAGCTGGGAGGGCAACCGTGCCCAGGGCTTCAACAGTCGCACCACCACCTCGGTCGGCGCTGGCGTCACGCTGGTCAAGGGGCCGCGCATGGGGGTTTCAATGGAAGTATCGCCCGCGGTGCGCGCCACCAGCTACCTGGGCGCCGGCAACGACACCAGCCTCGCCGCGCGCGTGGCAGGCAACGCGCACTGGAACGTGACCCCGCGCCTGACCATCAGCGAGGAGGCGACATACTATCGCGAAACCAACGACCGTTCGCTGACTTCGGAATCGGCGCTGACACTCAAGCTGATCGGCGCACTGTCCACCCGATTCTCCTATCGCATGCAGCGGGAAAGCAAGTCGCTGCCGCTGCCGGTGCAGCACAGCGATGACAGCACCAGCCGCCTTTCGCTGGTCTATACTTTCTGAACGGTCGCGCAATTTCCGGATCAGGCGCTTGATCCGATAGCGCGCGCTAGCGAACCAGCGCCGTCACGCCATACAGGAATGCCGCGCCCAGAAGCGTGGCGATGGTGGTGGATTTGCGCGGATAGGCGCGGTGGCTCTCCGGCAGCAACCCGCTGGCGCCGATATGCAGGAAGAAGCCGGTGAACAGCGCCAGCAGCAGCGACAACAGTCCCGCGCTGGGCACGATCAGCAGGCTCAGACTGGCGCCCACGATCGGCGCGATGGCGTCCACCGCTAGCCAGCGCAGCGCAAAGTTGCGCGTGCCGCCATTGCGGGTGACCACATTCACGGTGTTGAGCCCGTCGGCGAAATCATGCGCCAGCACGGCCGCCGCCACGATCAGCCCGACCTCCCGGCTGGTCTGGAAGGCCACGCCCATCGCAAAGCCGTCCAGCACACTGTGGGCGCTGAAGCTTGCAGCGCCGATCAGCCCCCGCGTCGGATTGGCCTGGCCTTCGCAGTCATGCCGCGCCACCATCCGGTCGAGCACCGTATAAAAGAAGAAGCCCAGCGCCGCGATCGCCAGCAGCTCGCGCGGGGCATACAGCCCGGCGCCGGCATCCAGCGCCTCCGGCGCCAGGTCGAAAAAGGCCACGCCGATCACCGCCCCGGCCGAAAAGCCCATCACCAGCGCCAGCTTCCCCGCCAGCCTGAGCGCCATCAGTCCGCCGGCCATGGTGGCGGCAAAGGCGCAGAAAGCGAGGCCGAGGATGTAGGACGCTGTCATCTGGCTCTAGGCCATATCGCGACCGTTAAGCAGGTTCAACCGGGATCACGTCCACACCCACTTCGACCACATGGTCATGGCCGCCCAGGATGATGCCCGCCACCGGCGCAACATCGCCATAATCGCGGCCCCAGGACGAGGTGACATGGCTTTCGCCCACCAGCACATTGTTGGTGGGGTCCAGGTCCACCCAGCCGAAAGGCGGGGCCCAGACACTGAACCAGGCATGGCTGGCATCGGCGCCCAAAAGGCGCGCCTGCCCCGGCGGCGGCTGGGTCAGCAGATAGCCGGAGACATAGCGCGCCGGCAGGCCGATGGAGCGCATCGCCGCGATCCCCACATGCGCCAGGTCCTGGCAGACGCCGGCACGAATTTCGAACACCCGGTCCACCGGCGTGGAGGCATCGGTGACGGTGGTGTCGTAGCGAAAATCCTTGTGGATGCGGTTCATCAACTCGATCGCACCCGCCAGCAACGGGCGGCCCGGCGGAAAGCTGACTTCCGCATAAGCCGCAATGTTGCTGCGGAATTTCGTCAGCGGCGAATCAAACAGGAACTGCACCGCGTCGCGCGCCTCGTCCAGGCTGGGCGTTTCCAGCAGGCGGCGCACTTCCTCCCAGGTCAGGCTGTCTCGGCTGACGCGCTCGGGGGCGGCATCCACCCGCACATGGCTTTCGGCAATCACATCCAGATGGGTGTGCGGCTCGTCGATCGAAAACCATTCGCACGGATTGTCGAAATAGTCGTTGCGTGACACCTGGCTGGCTGGCTCCAGACTCAGCAGAACGCGACTGTCATGCACGATCTGCTGCGGCGTGGTGCGCAGGCGCAGATGCGCCAGGTGCCAGGAGTTCGAAACCTCCTGCAGGTAGCGATAGGTGGTACGGTGGCGGACTTTATACTCCATCAGCGCGCTATTCCTGCGAAGAGCCCGCGGCGCCGGTGCGGCGGCGGCTGGCATGTTGGAAATAGGCATCGGCGATGGCATCCGACAACAGCGCGGCGTCGGAGAAGATGGTGTCGGTCAGCTCGATCAGGCCAGGCCGCTTGCCGCTTTCGCAAAAAGACAGCCGCGCCGGATTGGCATTGATCAGCGCCCCGTGCATCTCGCGCGCCAGGGTGCGGGCCACGTCGCTGCGCTGGGCCAGGGTGATGCGCGGCAGTTCGCGCAAATGGGTTTCGATCGCCGACATCTGGAAGGCGCAGGAGCGCGGATTGTGCTCGTCCAGCAGCAACAGATCCACGAACGGCACCAGCTGGAACACGTTGAGATAGCGCGAGCGATAGGTCATGGCGCTGTCGGCGATTTCCAGAAGGGTGCGGATATGATCGGTCTCGCGCGCATCGGCGTCGCCCGCGGTCTGGCGCACCAGCCAGGCCAGGTGCTGGGCGCGCTCAAGGCGGCGGCCCATGTCCATGAACAGCCAGTTGGGGCCGCGCGTCATGTTCTCGGCGGAAAGTCCCGACAAGGCAGCGGTGCGGCGCACCAGCGAGTCCAGGTAAAATCGCGCATCGGCCGCGGAAAATGGCTTGTCCGGTTCGGGCTGATCATCAACGTCGGTCAGGGCGTGGACAGTGCGCCAGGTGTCCAATGACAGCCGGTCGCGCACCGACCAGGCCGTCTGTTCCACCCGCGCCAGCATGCGCTGCAGGCCGCGGCTGATCTTGGGGCTGTAGATCAGCCGCTGCAATTCCACCAGCAGCTCGTCTTCGTCCGCGATTTCCTCGATCGGCGCGTCACTGGCCAGGCTGAAGGGCACCAGCAGCTTGCGCGCCACGTCCAGCGCACTGGCCGGCTCGTCCACGGCGCGCGCCGCAACGGCACGCAGGATGCGCACAAAGCTCTCAATGCGTTCGGCATAGCGCCCCAGCCAGAACAGGTTGTCCATCGCGCGGCTAGGGGCGGATTCACCCTGGCGCTTCACGTCCAGGCTTTTTCCGCCATTGCCCAGAAGGCTGAACTTGTCCACCGGCGAAGCCGACAGCACCCAGGCATCCTTCGACGAAGCACCCGACTGCATCGACAGCGCCCGCACCGTATTGTCGGCGGCGACGCGCGTCAGTCCGCCCGGCATCACCATCCAGCCCGATGGCGTCCAGGCGGCAAAGACACGCAGCGACACCGGCCGCGCCCCGAACTTGCCGTTTTCAAATACCGGCGCCATGCCCAGGGGCGAGACTTCCTGCACCACCATGGTCTCGCCGCGGCGGTTCAACCTGGCCAGCAAGCGCTCGCGCTCTTCGCCCGCCAGGTCCATGCCCAGCCGCGCCGAAGAATTGCGCGAGAACATGGGCCGTGCATCAAATGCATCGCGCAGGATGGATGTCTTCATCCGCGCCAGTGCTTCCTTGCGACCCCATTCGGTGCCACACCAGATGGTGGCGATATCGGGAATCTTCAGGTCTTCGCCCAGCAAGGCTTCCGCCACGGCGGGCAGATAGGCGTCCATGGCCGGCGATTCGATGACGCCGCCGCCCAGCGCATTGGCCAGCACCACGCCGCCGGCGCGCACCGCTTCCACCAGGCCGGGCACACCCAGCGCACTGTCACCGCGAAATTCCAGCGGATCGCAGAAGTCGCTGTCCACGCGGCGGAAGATGCAGGCGACACGCTCAAGGCCCGTCAGCGTCTTCAGGAACACTTCGCCGTCTCGCACCGCCAGGTCGTCACCCTGGACAAGAGTCAGGCCCAGATAATGCGCCAGATAGACATGCTCGAAATAGGCTTCGTTGTAGGGGCCTGGCGTCAGCAGCACGGCGCGATCGCGCCGCGACTGTCCCAGCGTCAGGATGCTTTCCTTGTAGGCGTTGAAGAAGGAGGCCAGCCGTGCCACCCGCATGTCGCCGAAGCTTTCGGGGAAGGTCTGCGCCACCACCAGACGGTTTTCCAGCGCATAGCCAAGCCCGCCCGGGGCATCGGCGCGCGACGCCATCACCCGCCACGAACCATCGGGACTGCGCGCCAGGTCGGCGGAATACAAATGCACATGCACATCATGGGCGGGCCGCGTGCCGCACAAGGGCCGCAGGAACTGGGGATGGCCTGTCACCAGCTGGGCGGGCAGCACATTTTCGCGCATCAGCCGCTGGGCGCCATAGACATCGCGCAACAGCAGGTCGGCCAGGGTGGCGCGCTGGATGACGGCGGCTTCTATCTTGCTCCAATCGCTCGCCGACAGGATGAAGGGGACAACATCCAGTTCCCAGGGCCGCTGCTGACCGGCCTTGTCGTCATAGACATTGTAGGTGACGCCATTGTCCTGGACGCTCGCGCGTGCCGACGCCTGGCGGCGGGCATATTCCTCGGGCGGCAACTGGCTGAGCGTGCGGGCAAAGGCCCGCCAGTGCGGCCTGACCAGCCCTCCCTCGTCGCGCAATTCGTCAAAGCGCGCAGCCACAACCGGCTCTGCCAATCCTGTGTCAGGCACGTTGCGAATCAATGCTCCCCGGCGGCCAGATTACCGTCTTAGATCGAGTGTATAGGGGAAATCGGGATGCGGTTCTTCCCTTGCCGCCTCGAATATTCCGCCCGTGAAGCCGAAGGGCTCAAAGCGGGCCAGGCGGCGACCTTCCGCCTCATAGCTGTTGACCGGATAAAGCTCCGAATTGCGCCCGCCGGGATGGGCGACATGATAGGTGCACCCTCCCAGGCTGCGCTTGCGCCAGCTGTCCCAGATCTCGATCACCAGCGGCGCCTGGGCCGGGATGGTGGGATGCAGGCCATGGGCCGGTTGCCAGGCCTTGAATCGCACGCCCGCCACCGCCTCGCTCTGTCCCGTGGCGCGCAGCGGCGCCGTCTTGCCGTTGACCAGCAGCCGATGACGGCCGGGGGTCAGACCGGAGACCTTTACTTCCAGGCGCTCGACCGAGGCGTCGACAAAGCGGGCCGTGCCGCCCGCCGTGTTTTCCTCGGCCATCACGTTCCAGGGCTCCAGCGCGTTGCGGACCTGCAGCTCCACGCCTTCATATTGAACCGATCCCACCTGCGGGAAACGGAATTCCCAGTGCGGCCGGAACCATTCGGCATCAAAAGCAAAGCCATGGCTGTTCATGTCGGCAATGACGTCTTTCAGGTCGGCCCAGACGAAATGCGGCAACATGAAGCGGTCATGCAGGCCCGTGCCCCAGCGCACCAGACTGGCCTGATAGGGCTCGCGCCAGAAGCGCGCGATGATCGCGCGCAGCAGCAGTTGCTGCGCCAGGCTCATCTCGGCATGGGGCGGCATCTCGAAGCCGCGGAATTCGACAAGGCCCAGCCGGCCGGTGGGGCCGTCGGGCGAATAGAGCTTGTCGATACAAATCTCGGTGCGGTGGGTATTTCCGGTGCAATCCGCCAGCAGGTTGCGGAAAATCCTGTCCACCAACCAGGGCGGAATGCTGGCGGCGGCGCGCGACGGCACTTCGTTGAAGGCGATTTCCAGTTCGTACAGTGAATCGTGGCGCGCTTCGTCGATGCGCGGCGCCTGGCTGGTGGGGCCGATATACATGCCGCTGAACAGATAGGACAAGGCCGGATGGTTCTGCCAATAGGCGACAATGCTCTTGAGCAAGTCCGGGCGGCGCAGGAACGGGCTGTCGGGCGGCGTCTGTGCGCCCACCACGATGTGATTGCCGCCGCCGGTGCCGCTGTGGCGTCCATCAAGCTGGAATTTCTCGGTGGAAAGGCGGCACGCCGCCGCTTCCTCATACAGCGCCTTGG
The DNA here is from genome assembly GCA_038324265.1 of Micropepsales bacterium. Lineage (GTDB taxonomy): Bacteria > Pseudomonadota > Alphaproteobacteria > Micropepsales > Micropepsaceae > Rhizomicrobium. Next base: position 32,157 of record JBBQHU010000002.1, read on the forward strand.
TGATGTCCACCTGCTCGCGCCAGTCCTTGGCGGGATGGATGTTCACTTCGATCACGCCGGGATCGGGCGTGACCTTGATGACATTGATGCGCGGATCGAAAGGCGGCGGATAGCCTTCGATATGCACTGCCACACCCAGCTTCTCGGCGGCGTCTTCCACCGCGTTCAGCAGCTTGAAGTAATCGCCGGCCGCCGGGGTCGGGGGCATGAACACGCACAATCTGCCGTCGCGCGGCTCCACCGTCAGCGCGGTGCGCACGATCGCCTCCGCGGCCAGCGCGGTGATCGCGGTGCTGACGGGGCGGAAAGGCTCGGGCCGTACTTCGCCTTCCAGATGACCATAGCCATTGGCGGCATGCCCATTGGCATAGGCCTGGCCGGATTCGTCGGGCTCTTCCAGCGGCGGCAGCGGCGCAAAGGGATCGGGCGGCGGCACAAAGCTGCGCTGCTGGGGCGGCACATGGGGCAGTGAATTGAGCGGCAGGCGGAAACCGATGGAGCTGTCGCCCGGCAACAAAAACAGGTTGCCGCTGCGCGTGGTCCAGTGTTCGGACAGCCAGCGCTGCGTGCCCATTTCAACCGGCAGCACATAGCCCACCGCCGTGGACAGACCGCGTTCGAACACCCGCGCCAGCCGGGCGCGCAGTTCGGGATCTTCAATCTTGGAGTCGATGGGATCGACATTGGCAGCCAAAGCGCGCTCCTGCGCCAGGTGATGCCAGAAGTCTTCATAGGCCGGGATGGCATAGCTGGTATCCAGGTCCAGCTTGCCCGCAACGGCATGGATCAGCGCCTTGGCGTCGTCCACCGTGGGATTGATGTTGGCATTTTCCGCCGCGATGCGGTCGGCCGATTTCCACATTGGCACGCCATCGGTGCGCCAATAAAGCGCAAAGGCCCAGCGCGGCAGCGACTCGCCCGGATACCATTTGCCCTGGCCATAATGCAGCATCCCGCCCGGCGCGAAACGATCGCGCAGCCGGCGGATCAAGGTGTCGGCCAGCGCCCGCTTGGTGGGGCCGACGGCGGCGGTGTGCCATTCGGCATGGGTGCGGTCGTCGATCGAAACAAAGGTCGGCTCGCCGCCCATGGTCAGGCGCACATCATGCATGTTGAGGATGCGGTCCACCGCATCGCCCAGCTTCTCGATCTCGGTCCACTGCTCGTCGGTATAGGGCTTGGTGACCCGCGGCGGCTCCTTGACGCGCGACACGCTCATGTCGAAATCGAACAGCACTTCGGCCGGTTCGACGGCGCCGCTGATCGGGGCGGCCTGTGTCGGATTGGCGGCGCAGGCCAGCGGGATATGGCCTTCGCCCGCAAAAAGTCCGCTGGTGGGATCAAGCCCAACCCAGCCGGCGCCCGGTAGATAGACTTCGCACCAGGCGTGCAGGTCGGTGAAATCGACATCGGTGCCGCTGGGGCCATCCAGCGATTTCACATCCGGCTTCAACTGAATCAGGTAGCCCGAGGCAAAGCGCGCGGCCAGGCCCAGATGGCGCAGCATCTGCACCAGCAGCCAGGCAGAGTCGCGGCATGAGCCGGACTTTTTCGTCAGGGTTTCGTCCGGCGTCTGGATGCCGGGCTCCATGCGGATGGTGTAGGCAATTTCCTTGGACAGCGAGGCATTGAGGTCGAAGACGAAATTGGTGGTGTGCTTTTTCTCGCGCGGCACCTTGGCGAGGAAGGCGTCGAACTTTTCGCCCATCGGCGACGTCTTCAGATAGGGCTCAAGCTCCCCCTTCAGATCGGCGGAATAGGAAAAGGGATAATCCTCCGCTTCCGGCTCCAGGAAAAAGTCGAAGGGGTTGATCACCTCCATCTCGACCGTCAGGTCCACCGCGACGGTGAAATGATCCACCTTCTCAGGGAAAACGACGCGCGCCAGCCAGTTGGACTGGGGGTCCTGCTGCCAGTTGAGGAAGTGCTCCTCCGGCTCGATCTTCAAGCTGTACGCCACCACCTTGGCGCGGGTATGGGGGGCGGGGCGCAGGCGAATCGTCTGGGCGCCCAGCCCGATCAGCCGGTCGTAGCGGTATCGGGTAACATGACGAATCGCTGCCTGGATGCTCATAAGAAGTCCCTGTGGAAAGTAACTATGCCGCAACTGCGAAGGCGGGGCTACATTCCCCTGCGCCGCATCCGACATGTACTGGGAACGAGGTTAAGAACCCGGCGTTTCCCTAGCTAATCGAGGGAATTTCCATGAAATTGTTCAGCTGCCAGGGTTGTGGCGAGCTCCTGTATTTTGAAAATATCCGCTGCGAAAATTGCGGCCGTGCCTTGGGCTATCTACCTGATATTGTAGAGATATCTGCGCTGGACCCCAAGCCGGACAGCACCGGCTGGGCTGTTCTGGCGGCCCCGGACGTCGGCTATCGTTTCTGCAAGAATTACGAATTCGGGGTGTGCAACTGGATGGTCCCGGACCATGCGGGCGAGGAATTCTGCGCCGCCTGCCGCCACAACCGCATGATCCCGGACCTCACCATACCCGGCAATGACGTGCGCTGGGGCAAGATCGAGGCGGCCAAGCACCGGCTGTTCTACTCCCTGCTGCGGCTGGGCCTGCCGCTGGAAAACAAGAATGACAGTCCCGAACGCGGCCTGGCCTTCGACTTCCTCTCCGACCCGCCCGAAAGCCACGCCCATAACGTGATGATCGGCCACGACAATGGCCTGATCACCTTGGCGGTGCGCGAGGCCGATGACGATGTGCGCGAAAAAGTGCGCGACGAGCTGGGCGAACCCTATCGCACCCTGCTGGGCCATTTCCGCCACGAGAGCGGGCATTATTTCTGGGACCGGCTGGTGGCGACCGAGCAGGGCTGGCTGGACGCCTTCCGCAGTCTCTTCGGCGACGACCGGATGGACTATGACGCTGCGGTCAAGAAACACTATGACGAAGGCGCGCCGCCCAACTGGGGCGAGGAGTATATCAGCGTCTATGCCACCACCCATCCCTGGGAGGATTTCGCCGAGACCTGGGCCCATTACCTGCACATCGTGGACACGCTGGAGACGGCGGGCGCCTTCGGCCTCAAGGTCAAGCCGCGCCGCGCCCGCGGGGCACTTGCAGCGGCGATCGATTTCGATCCCTACAGGGCGCCGCGCATGGACACGCTGATCGATGCCTGGTTGCCCATCGAATTTGCCACCAACAACCTCAATCGCAGCATGGGCCTGCTCGACCTTTATCCCTTTGTGCTGACGCCGCGCGTGATCGAGAAGCTGGCCTTCGTGCATGCGTTGACGCTCCAGCGTATGGCGCTGCGCAAGGCGGGCTGACCGGCGAACTAGGCGACGTCGCGTCGCACGCTGGGCAGCACGCGGCATTCCGGCAAATAGACGGTGACGCGGGTGCCTTTGCCGACCTGGCTTTCCAGGTTGATGTGGCCACCATGGGACTCCACCAGGCCCTTGACGATGGCAAGCCCCAGGCCGGTGCCCTTGTCCACGATGGCAACGTCATGCTTGCCCTGGCCGAAGCTGTCGAACACCCGCCCCTGATCCTCGGCGGCGATGCCCACGCCGGTGTCGCTGACGCCGAATACCAGCCCGCCATCATCGGCGATACGGGCAAAGGCCGTCACCTTGCCATGCTCGGGCGTGAACTTGACGGCATTGGACAGCAGGTTGAGCAGGATCTGCTTGATGGCGCGCTCATCAGCGAAGATGCGCGCCAGATTCGGATCGATGGCGTTTTCCAGGGTGGCATTGCCGTCCTTGGCGCGCCACATCACCAGCTGCATGGCATCGTCCGCAACGCGGAACAGGTCCACTTCCGCTTCTTCCAGCTTCCAGCGCCCCGCCTCGATCTTGGCCAGGTCCAGAATGTCGTTGATCAGCATCAACAGGTGATGCCCCGACGTGTTGATCAGGCCGGCATATTCATAGTTGCGCTCCGGCGTTTCGCTGAACATGCGGGTCGAGATCACTTCAGAGAAACCCAGAATGGCGTTCAGCGGCGTGCGCAGCTCATGGCTCATATTGGCCAGGAAGTGCGACTTGGCCAGGCTTGCGGCTTCGGCCTTTTCACGTCCCCGGTCGGATTCGATCTTGGCCATCACCAGTTCGGCCAGCAGCGAATTGCGTTCTTCCAGCAGGACAATGGCGGAACGGGCGCGGGTATAATTGTGATCGGCAATGCGGGCGATGTACCAGATGTAAAAAGGCGTCGCGAGCGCCAGATAGACGGAATCGATCGTGCCGTCCTGCAGCGGCACCAACGCCATGACCACGCCGTACAGGAAGAAGGCGGGCACCGCGACCGGGCGGCTGGCGCCGGCCAAGGTGCAGTGCGCCGCCAGCGTCGCGGCCAGCACAATGGTGATCAGGGTATGGTTTATTTCGCTGCCCGGCACCCACATGAACCAGCCCAGCGAGGTCCAGCAGGCCACCGACAGGAAATTGGTGACGGTTGCACCACGGCACCATTTGCGCGCGGTCTGAATATCCAGGTCGCCGCTGGGAAAATGATGGATAAAGACAAGCTGCACGGCTATGCCCGCCATCACCAGCACAAACCAGGCGACGAGCCACGGCCAGGTAACCCAGTTCGCGAACATGCCCGCGACGGTCAGCGCCAGCAGCGGCGCCATGCGGCGATTGACGCGCAGGCTTTCCAGCACGCCGCGCAACAAGGCGAGGTTGATGCGGTTTTCGCGCTGCGCTTGCGCGTCGGCGTCTGGCGCCCAGATCGAATTGCCGGCTGTCATGAATTCCCCGTACCGGCCGCCAGTGTGGCCGCAAAGGGGTTAAGACGGGCTTGCAGCAGGGAAATTCATGGAGCCTGCGAAATTAACCAACGCTGCAATCGCCGCTTTCCATCGCGACTGTCCCGAAATAGAACGTCTCGTATTGATACAGCGCATCGCATGCCCCGCGACACGCCTCACATCCGAAGGTCCGTTGGCCTTCCATACTAGGAGAGTGTGATGAGGGTAACTGCATTGACTGTCGGCCTGTTGCTGACCAGCGCCTTGATTTCCGCAACCCCGGCCTGGGCCGTCCAGCACAAGGTTACCTGCCTGTGCGACTGCCCGGACGATACCAGGGCTGCGCCGCGCCACAGCGCGGTGCGTCCGTCCGTGCGCCGTGCGGTTCGCCGCGCCGCGCGCCCGTCCGGCAACTATTACAACTATGCCTCGGCCGCGCCCATCCGTGGCCGCGATTGGCACGGCGCCTGGCGCGTCGCCCCCAATGACATGATCCAGCCCTATGGCGCCCCGCCGCCTTCCTATCCGGTGGCCAACGCGCGCGGTCCCCTGCCGGATCCCTATGGCGCCGGATATTCCGATTCCTACGGGCCCCAATATGCCGACAACGGCCTGCGTGTGGATGATCGCGGCTGGAGCGGCGGCGTCGGCGTCGGCGCCGATGGCGGCGGCGGTGGTGGCGGCGGCTTCATGGACGGCTTCGGCCAGGTCCATTTCGGCAATGGCGGCAACCAGGAAAACGGCCCGACCTACAACAGCTACAACCAGAGCTTCCAGTACAACCCGAGCGTCGCGGGCCAGTTCCAGAACCGCCTGATGGGCGGGCTTGCACCGGCCAAATAGCTTTCACGATTTCAGTTTGCCCAAGCGCGCTGCATGGCCTGACGGCTGTGCGGTGCGCGTGGCGTTACAAAGCCCGCCGCGCGACCGTGTGGGGATGATGCGCATAGATGGCGAAAGGTATCGACGCCACATAGATCACCAGCCCAATGGTCATGGTGGCCCAGGGCCAGGCGATCAGCGCGCCTGCGAGCCCTGCAAAGACGATGGCCGCGGCCACCCGATGCTGGCGCTGCAGTTTCATATACTTGATCGAAGGCGTGGGCAGGCGCGACACCATCAGGATGGACGTGACGGTGATGAACAGCACCGACACCCAGGGCTGGATCATGAAGCTGTCGTCCCACTGGAACGAGATCAGCAGCGGCAGCAGCACCATGCAGGCCGCTGCCGGCGTCGGCAGACCGGTGAAATAGGGATTGCTCTTGGTGGCGCCTTCGTCGCGCGCGGCTTCCACATTGAATCGCGCCAGGCGGACGGCGGCCGCGGCGCAGAACACCAGCGACGCAATCCAGCCGCGGTCGCCGATCTGCTGCAGGGTCCACAGATACAGGATGATTCCCGGCGCCACACCGAAGCTCACCAGGTCGGCCAGGGAGTCCAGTTGCGCGCCAAAGCGGCTGTCGGCGCCCAGCATGCGTGCCGCGCGCCCGTCCAGCATGTCGAGGATCATCGAGGCGATGATGAAGGCCACCGCGCTGTTCCATTCGCCATGCACCGCAAAGCGGATGGCGGTGACGCCCGAAGCCAGCGCCAACAGGGTGATGAAGGACGGCACCAGCTTGGCAAGGGACAGATCTTCCAGTCGTTCCAGACGCGCTGCCACGATCTGGCGGGCGCGCTTGCGACGGGTAAGACGGTCCGCTTCCATCAGACGAACCGCGCCAGCACGGTTTCGCCGGCCACCGTGGTGATGCCGGGTGTCACCAGGATCTCGGTACCCGGCGGCAAATACACATCCACCCGGCTGCCGAAGCGGATGATGCCGAAACGCTGTCCCCGCGTCACGCTCTGGCCCTGGGTCAGGTCGCAGACAATGCGCCGCGCCACCAGCCCGGCAATCTGCACCACCGCAAGATCGCGCGCGCCATTGTCACCAGTCGGACGAAGACGGATGGACATGCGTTCATTGTGAATGCTGGCCTTGTCGAAGCTGGCATTGAAGAACTTGCCGGGGCGATAGGATTTCGCCACCACGCTGCCCGACACCGGATTGCGGTTCACATGCACATTGAACACGTTCATGAAGATCGAAAGCCGCGGGCGCGGCGCATCGCCCATGCCCAGCTCGGCTGGCGGCGCGACCTCGACGATGGGCAGCAATTTTCCGTCGGCGGGGCAGATGATCAGGCCTTCGCCATCCGGCGTCTTGCGTTCGGGATCGCGGAAGAAGGCGACGCACCAGAGGGTGACGGGCAGCAGCAGCCAGCCCAGCCAGCCGGCGAACAGGAACGCCAGCAGGTTGACTGCCGCGAACAGCGCGATGAAGGGATAGCCTTCCTTGTGAATCGACACGCATCGCTCCTTGTTGCTTCGGCTTTGCCGTCGCGCCCAAAGGAAAAGGGCAGCCGTAACGCGGGCTGCCCCCTTGAAAATCCCGCGCCTCTTATATCAGGCGGTGCGGCTGCCCGTGAAGGGGAATGAGCCGAACGAGCCCGCCTTGACGCTGCCGGACAGTTTGTCGCCATCCACCGTGCCGGTGAAATCCAGGGTCATGGGCATGGGCGAGGAAATCTTGGCCGACCAGGTCGCGATATTGCCGTCCACCTTGCCGTTTTCGACGGGGCCGGAACCCTGCGCTGCCTGCTGGCTGCCGGTCAGGCTGGTGCCGTCGGTCGCCAGGTCCAGGGTCGCCTTTTGCGCGCCCAGGGGCGAATTGATGGTGATTTCCCACTTGCCGTCGATGGCCATGGCCTTGATCCCTATAAGAATACTGGCTGCATCTAAGGACTGGATGGACGGGGGCGCAAGAGGTCTGTACAGCATCCCGCCATGTCCCGAAAAACCGTCATACTGCCGAAGGGCCGCCGCGCCCGCGCCGGCTCGCCCTGGATCTTCTCCAACGAAATCCGCATGGACGAGGCCGCCAAGGCCATCGTCCCCGGTTCGGTCGTCAATGTGCGGGGCGAGGATGGCCGCGCCTTCGGCACCGGCTATTTCAATCCCAAGAGCCTGATCGCGATTCGCCTGTTCGCCGATGACTGCGACGTGGTGATCGACGCGGAATTCTTCGCCGCCCGGCTGACGCGCGCTTTGGCGCTGCGCGACACGGTTTATGACAAGCCCTTCTACCGGCTGTTCCATGCCGAGGGCGACGGCGTGCCCGGCCTGGTGATCGACCGTTTCGGCGACACCCTCACCGTCCAGATCGGCACCGCCGGCATGGAAAAGCAGATCACCGCCATCACCATGGCGCTGGATGCGGTGCTCAAGCCCAAGACCGTGATCCTGCGCGCCGACACCCCCAGCCGTTCGCTGGAAGGTCTGGAATCCTATGTGAAGACCCTCAAGGGCGAAGGCCACCGTATCGCGGTGGAGGAAAATGGCGTGCGCTACATCGCCGACCTCACCGAAGGCCAGAAGACCGGCTGGTATTACGACCAGCGCGACAACCGCGCCTTTGTCGCGCAGTTCGCCAAAGACAAGAGTGTGCTGGACGCCTTCAGCTATACCGGCGGCTTCGGCCTGCTGGCCGCCAAGGCGGGCGCCACCGAAGTGGTGTGCCTGGACTCAAGCGCGCCTGCGCTGGCCATTGCCGAGGAAAGCGCCTTGACCAACGGCGTGAAAATCCAGGCCGTGAAGGCCGACGTGTTCGAAGAACTGGCGCGGTTGAAGACGGCCGAGGAAAGCTTCGACATCGTGCTGGCTGACCCGCCGCCTTTTGTGAAGTCGAAAAAGGACCTCGAAGCCGGCGCCCGCGCCTATCGCAAGCTGGCCCGCATGGCCGCCGACGTCACTGCCCCCAACGGCATCCTGATGGTCGCGTCCTGCTCCCACAATATTCCGCCCGAACGCTTTGCCGCCGAATGCGCTGCGGGTCTTGAGCGCACCGGCCGCCGCGCCGCCCTGATCCGCCAGTCCGGCGCCGGCGTGGACCATCCGGTCCATCCGCTGCTGCCCGAAAGCGCGTACCTGAAAGCATTGTTCTACGCGCTGGACTAGCGGCGCGGTGCTTTTGCGTCGTGCGTTCGTTGCGCCTTCGCTCGTGTACCAACTGTACACGTCGCTCGGCCGCTCCTGCTCACGCCACAAAATCCCGCGCGCCGCAGAGACTAGATTGTCACTTGGGTTCCTAGTTCCACCACCCGCCCCGGCGGCAGCAAGTAGAACCGCGCAGGCGAAAGCGCATTGGACGACAGCCACATATACAGCGCCACCCGCCAGCCCTTCAGCTCGGCCTCATGGCCCGCCACCAGGGTTTCGCGGCCCAGGAAATAGGTGGTGGCGTCCGGCTCCAGTGCCAGGCCCTGCGCCCGCGCCAGTTCCATCGCGGCGGGAATGTCGGGCGTTTCAAAGAAACCGTAATTGATCCGCAGGGCAAAGAAGCCCTTGCCCAGCTTCTCCACCGTCACCCGCTTGGCCGCCGGCACCACCGGCTTGTCCGCAACTGCCAGGCTGGCAATCACCACCCGCTCATGCAGCACATGATAATGCTTCAGACTGTGCAGTAGCGCATTGGGCACGATGTCCAGGCGTGGTGACAGGAACACCGCGGTCCCGGCGATGCGCTGGCTGAACTTGTCGGCGCGCGCCATGAACAGGTCCAGTGCCAGGGCATTGTCCCTCTGCTTCTCCAGATGCGCGCGGCGACCCAGCCGCCAGGTATCCATCACCACGAAGACACCCGCCGCCACCGCCAGCGGCAGCCAGCCGCCCTCGGCGATTTTCAGGCTGTTAGAGGCCAGGAATGCCACGTCAATCAGCCCCAGTGTGCCGAACACCAGATAGACGGCTGGGCGGCTCCATTTCCAGCGATGCACCGCCACAATTCCGACCAGCGCGGTGGAGATCACCATTACGCCCGTCACCGCGATGCCGTAAGCGGTGGCCAGCGCATCAGAGCTTTTGAAAATCAGAACGATCAACACCACGCCCACGCACAGCATCGCGTTGATGCGCGGCACATAGATCTGCCCCTGCTCCTCGGCGCTGGTATGGCGGATTTCCATGCGCGGCAACTGGCCCAGCTGGACCGCCTGCCGGGTGATGGAAAAGACCCCACTGATTACGGCCTGGCTGGCAATGATGGTGGCCAACGTCGCCAATACCACCATGGGATAGTGCGCCCACTCCGGCACCATGGCATAGAACAGGGTCGAAGCCGCGCCGGGCTGGGTCAGCAGTAGCGCGCCCTGTCCGAAATAGTTCAGCAGCAGCGCGGGAAAGGCCACGAACAGCCAGGCCCAGCGGATGGCGCGGGCCCCGAAATGGCCCATGTCGGCATAGAGCGCCTCGCAGCCCGTCACCGCCAGCACCACCGAACCCAGCGCCACGAAAGCCGTCCAGGGCTCATCGGTGAAGAGCGCGATGCCATAGGCGGGGTTGACCGCATACAGAATCTGCGGAGAACGCGCGATCGCGGTTGCGCCCAGTCCGGCCAGCACGAAGAACCAGATCAGCACCACCGGCCCGAACAGCCGACCGATTTTGTGGGTGCCGCGACTCTGCACCGCAAACAGCCCCACCAGGATGGCCAGTGTCAGAGGAAGTACGAAAGGCTTGAACCCCGCATTGTCCACCGCGATACCTTCCACGGCCGACAGCACCGAGATCGCCGGCGTCAGCATGCCGTCGCCATAAAACAGGGCCAGCCCCAGCAGCGCCGCCAGGCCGATGGCCGTCTTGAAGACGCGGTTGACGGGCGCGCGATGCGCCAGCGCCGCAAGCGCCATCACTCCCCCCTCGCCATTGTTGTCGGCTCTGAGGATCAGCGTGACGTATTTCAGCGTCACCACCACGATCAGCCCCCAGAAGATCAGCGACAGCGCGCCATAGACCGCTGCGGCGGACGGCGTTGCGCCGCCCGCGGCCTGGGCCGATGCGCGCATGGCATAAAGCGGGCTGGTGCCGATATCGCCGAACACCACGCCCAACGCGCCAAGGGTAAGCATCAGGGTGCGCCGGAAAGGCGCTTTTTCAATCTGTTTCATGATCGGGAATGAGCCTCGTGATGGAGCCTCGGCCGAGCGGCACGCGGGGGATACTACGCGCGGGCATCGGCCGGGATCAAATCGTGATCTGCGTCCCCAGTTCTACCACCCTGTTGGGCGGCAGGTGATAGAAGCGCGCGGGTGATAATGCCGCACCCGCCATGATGCGATACAGCCGGTTGCGCCAAGGACTTAGCTCCGAGCGTTCCGCCCGCACCAGCGCCTCGCGGCCGATGAAGAAGGTGGCGGAATCCAGGTCCAGCGCCAGGCCGAAGCGGCGCGCATCCTCCAGCGCCTGGGGCACATCGGGGGTCTCGAAGAAGCCGTGATGGATCTTCACGGCATAAAAGCCCTTGCCCAGCTTTTCCACCTCGATGCGCTTGTCCGGGGCGACCATCGGCGTGTCCTCGACCACCACATTGGCGATTACCACCCGCTCATGCAGCACCTTGTTGTGCTTGAGATTGTGCAGCAGCGCGCCCGGCACGATGTCGGTGCGCGATGACAGGAACACGCCCAGCCCCGCTACGCGGGTGGTGCGGCTGTCGGCTCGCTCCAGGAACAGCGACAAGGGCAGGGACTCCGAGCGCACCTTCTCCAGATGCACGCGGCGGCCGCGCCGCCAGGTATCCATGGCGACAACAACGCAGAAGGCGATCAGCAGCGGCAGCCAGCCACCTTCCGGAATCTTCAGGGAGTTGGAGACAAAGAAGACCATGTCGCTGACCCCCATCGCCCCGAACAGTCCGATCACCAGCCAGGGAATCCATTTCCACTGTTTCTTGGCCACGATCCCGGCATTGAAGGTATCGATCACCATGACGCCCGTCACCGCGATGCCATAAGCCGCCGCCAGCGCGCCCGAGCTCTTGAAGATCAGCACGATCAGCACCACGCCGATGCCCAGCATCGTGTTCATGCGCGGCACGAAGATCTGGCCGTAATCGGTGGCGCTGGTGTGGCGGATTTCCATGCGCGGCAACTGGCCCAGCTGCACGGCCTGCTGCGTCATCGAGAATACGCCAGTGATCACCGCCTGGCTGGCGATAATCGCCGCCAGCGTCGCCAGGATCACCATGGGCAGATGCGCCCAGTGCGGTATCACCGAGAAGAAAGCGATGTCGGCATCCTGCGGCCGACGCAACAATGCCGCGCCCTGGCCGAAATAGTTCAGCAGCAGCGCAGGCAGCGCCAGGAACAGCCAGGCATATTGAATCGGCCGCTTGCCGAAATGACCCATGTCGGCATAGAGCGCCTCGCAGCCCGTCACCGCCAGCACCACCGCGCCCAGCGACACGAACGCCACCCAGGGCGCATGCAGGAACATCTGGATCGCATACCAGGGATTGATCGCCGTCAGGATCACGGGGTTTTTCACCAGCGACACCGCACCGAACGCCGCCAGCGCGAAGAACCACAACAGCATGATCGGCCCGAACAGCCGGCCGATCTTGTGGGTGCCGTGACTCTGGATTGAGAACAGGCCGATCAGGATGATGAGGGTCAGCGGCACCACCAGCGGTGCGAAATGCGGCGTCTCCACCGTCATGCCTTCCACCGCCGACAGCACCGAGATGGCGGGCGTCAGCATGCCGTCGCCATAGAACAGCGCCAGGCCGACAATGGCGCCCACGCCGATGGTGGTCTTGATCCTGCGCGTCATGCCGGGCGAACGATGCGCCAGCGCGGCCAGCGCCAGGGTTCCGCCCTCGCCGTGATTGTCGGCGCGCATGATGATCAGCACATACTTGACCGTCACCACCAGGATCAGCGCCCAGAAGATCATCGACAGCGAGCCCATCACCGCGACATGGTTGGGCAGGCCGCCTTCGGTGGCGAGCACCGTCTGGCGCAGCGCATAAAGCGGGCTGGTGCCGATATCGCCAAACACCACGCCCATGGCACCCAGCATGAGTCCGGCCATGTTGCGCCGGTCGTTGGCGGGGGCATGGCCGTCGGCAAACGCCGTCGGCGCCGCACTCAGCGGATCGCTGGCCGTTGCAGTTGTGGGTTCCAAGTCAGGCTGTTTCGCAATCACGGCGTGATGATGTCTGACATGAAAGGAAAACGCGCCCCCGCGCATATGTATTCGTGTGCGTCTTGCGAATTGCCAGCAAGGATAGGCTTTGCCCCGCACGGGTGCAAAGAAAAGCGGTCAGCCTTGCGCAGAAAGTTGGTCAAGCCGCTGGCAGGGCTTGATTATTCGCCCAGCAGAGAGACAGTTCCCATGCCGCCTCTGGTGCTGGCGACCAGATCGGGCTCGTCATCATCCGGATTCGAATCGCGGCTGGAACCGATGAAACCCTGCACCGGATAAACTTTGCCGCCCCACCCGCCCGTTTTGATGTTGAACACCCGCACCGCCGACCAGTCACCGGCATAGCTCACATCCATCACCGGATCGTTGACATAGATCGAGCCGTCATTGAGCCAGTTGGCATGATCGATCCGGATTTCGCGCGGCGACACCAGGGCGCGCACCACCGCGACATGGCCGTGGCCTTCGCCGGCGTAATTGTGCAGCACCATCACCGAGCCGGGCGTGGGCGCGCGTCCGCGCGGATACTTGCCATCCGCCTTGTTCCACCAGGTATAGGCATCGCCGAAAATCTTGATCTTCGAATGCTCGCGGGCATAGGGCACGCATTGCAGCGGCGTGGACGGCCCCGCATCCACCATGCTGCGGCCACGCTCCGCCGGCATCTGGCCATACTCCATCGGGGCGCCGGCGCATCCCGTCAGGCCCGCCGCCAACAGCGCCATCGCCGCAAATTTCCAGATCGTGCTCATCGCTTCACCCTCAACCCGGGCAAAGCCTAGAACAGCGCCTTTCAATGGTCAGTTATGCGGAAAGGTCGAATTTTAAAGGATAAAATGCGCCATACCGCCTTTACCCCGCGTTAAGCATGAAAAGGCGGTTTGCTATTCGCCGGGTGTGATGCGCTGCTGCCGGGCGCGCGGGGCGATGGCGCCCATGGCGCCGATCGACACCAGGCCGGACACCGCAAAGAAGAAGAACAGCGCCGCCCAGTTGCTTTGTGCGAAAGCGAGCGAGGCGACGAAGACGCCTGCCACGAGTTCGGGGATGCCGCGCCAGCCGCCCTTCTGAATTTCGCCGGGGCGAATGGTGCGCACGAAATCCATGCGGTTCGAAAAGAAGGCTTCCAGGGTGGCGCGGGTATTGGCCAGGATCAGGCCGGACGGAAACACCACCGCCAGCAGCAGGCTGGGAATCAGGCGGCTTTCGCGCTCACGGCCCAGCATGCGCTGGCCCAGCCACAGATAGGCGAGGCTGCAGGACAGGCCCATGAAGGTCACCACCACGCCCAGCACGGCGACGGCAAAGTAGGGCTTGATGCCGACCGACATCATGAAAAGCGAGATCGTGGCGCTGGTGAAAGCCAGAATATAGAAAGCGAACTGGCACATCTGCGCCGTCATCGCGATCTTCTTCCACAAGGGCTGGGTGCTTTCCCACACCCGCGGCAGCAGCTTGCGCGCGCATTGCGCCGGGCCTTTTGTCCAACGTGCTTGCTGAGATCGCCACGCCGCGGCGGTTTCCGGCAGGTCGCCGGGCACTTCCAGGTCGTCCAGCATGGCGCTGCGCCAGTTCTGCAGCGCGCAACGCATGGACAGGTCCAGGTCTTCGGTCAGCGTGTCGCCGGCCCAGCCGCCCGCCTGTTCGATCGCCAACCGGTTCCACACGCCGGCCGAACCATTGAACGCCATGGGCAGGCCGGCGCGGAAGCGCGCTTCCTGTTCCACCGCGAAGTGGCTGTCCAACAACAGGCCCTGCACCCGCGTCAGCCAGTTCTTGTTGCGATTGGCATGGCCCCAGCGCGTCTGCACAAAGGCCAGTCCGTCATCGGCCAGCAGCACCGGCAGCGTGCGGCGCAGGAAATCCGGCGCCGGCACGAAATCGGCGTCGAACATGGCCACATAAGGCGAATCGGAATGGGACAGGCCAAAGGCCAGGTTGCCGGCCTTGAATCCCTTGCGGTCGCCGCGGCGCAGAAGCTGCAGCGTTACGCCCGCAGGCACGATGGCGGGCAGGCCTTGCGCCAGCACGGCGTGATTTGCCTCATTGCCGTCATCCAGAAGCTGAATGGTGAGGCGGTCGCGCGGCCAGTCCAGGGCGCAGGCTGCCGCGGCGACGCGCAGTGCCACTGCACCTTCGTTGCAAACGGGCAGCTGCACCAGCACATGCGGCAGTTCGTGATCGGGCAGTTCGCGAAAGGGCAGGACCGGACGTTTGCGGGTCAGCCGCAACCAACCCAGCATGGCGAGCTGGCAGGACAGAATGCAGACCGCCACCAGCACAACGGCAAGGGCGGCTGATAGGGAATAGCCGAGCATCGGAATGGCAGGCCCCTCGTATTCCCATTAACCCAAGCCCATTTTCGGGCACTCTGGCCGTCCCCAAGCCAGGCAAGGCCGAACTTCCACTGCCCGCTGCCCTTTAGCAAGAGGGTGCACTGCAAAATGCACCCTTGACGGGGCGGAAACCCCATAAAATCAAGGGGGTGGCAAGAATCTTACCCCAAAATTCATGTTCCGGAACTGGGATCCGGCATTTGCCGTTACTATATCAGCCTTAACACGCGCGAGGGGCGCGACTGGAGCACGTCATGATCCGATCCTTTTTTCGTACCCGCACGCTGGTGCGCACCGTCCCGTTTGCCTTGGCCCTGGGCCTCGTTGCCGGCTGTGCAACGCCCACGCCCTATGCCCCGCGCACCGAAGGCCAGCGCACCGGCTACACCGACCGCGCTTTGACCCAGAGCCGCTATCGCATCACCTTCACCGGCAACTCCGTCACCCCACGCGAGACGGTGGAAAGCTTCCTGCTGCTGCGCGCCGCCGAAGTCACCCGCGCCGCCGGCTATGGCGCCTTCATGTTCGACACCCGCAACACCCGCGCCAATCACACCGTCACCACCATTCCTGAAGGTCCCGGCCCCTATTGGGGCGGTGGTTGGGGTCGCCGCGGCGGCTTCGGCTATTGGGGCGGCTATGGCGGCTGGGGCGGTTACGGCTTCGGCTTCGATCCGGCGATGGACGTGGTGGTCCGCACCAATTTCCAGGCCTATGCCGAGATCGTGATGCTGACCCCGGAACAGGCCGCGCACGAGCCCCGTGCCCTCATTGCTGCCGACGTGATTGCCCATATCGGGCCGGAAGCAATGCCCAAGGCGCCCAACCCCTAGACGCCTTCTCTGGACGTCAGCGCGAATTCGCTGTGCCCGTCACGCTTGGCCACGCCGTTACAGGCGTGGCCTTCGCCGTGACACATGTGGGGAATGTCCACCACCGCCATGGGATCGTCGGCCAGCACGACCAGCGACGTGCCTGGCGGCAATTTCGCCAGCGCCTTGCGGGCCAGCAACGCGGGCAGCGGGCATTTCAATCCGCGCAGGTCGAGCGTCTCATCCATGCCCATATCTTGATAAGAATGCGGGTGCGGCTCAAGCTGTGAGTCGGGAGACACGCCTTGGGAATCACAAGCGCTATAAAGCGCGAATATATCTATGCCTCCAGCATCGCACGCACCCTGTGGCTGCTGCGCCCCGTCAAGCCACATTCCACCCGCAGCATCGTGGACATCGTCGAGGACCAGGCCCGCCGCCGCCCCGGCAACATCGCCATCTACTGCCTCGACCAGGCGATGAGCTATGCCCAGATGGATGCGCGCGCCAACCGCTATGCCCATTGGGCAATGGCGCAAGGCATCGGGGTCGGAAGCGTGGTCGCGATCCTGATGGAGAACCGGCCCGACTTCATCTGCGCCTGGCTGGGCCTGTTCAAGGTCGGCGCACAGGTGGCGCTGATCAACACCAATCTCACCGGTGTGGCGCTGGCCCATTCCATTTCCATCTCGGGCGCGAAGGCGGCCATCGTGGGCACCGAGCTGGCGCAGAATTACCGCGACGCGCCGTTTGAAGCTGCGCCTGAGTTATGGATAGAGGGAGAGGGTGAAAACCTTTCTGCCGCGCTGGACGCTGCGCCCGATACGCCGGTCGGCAAATCCGCCCGCGCCGGCGTCACGCTGAAAGACCGCGCCTTTCTCATCTACACCTCCGGCACCACCGGCCTGCCCAAGGCGGCAAACTTCAGCCATATGCGGATGCTGTTCATGATGACCGGCTTTGTCGGGGCGCTGCGGCCGCGCGAAACCGATCGCATCTATGATCCCTTGCCGCTCTATCATTCCACCGGCGGCGTCTGCGCCGTGGGGCTGGCCTTTCTGTCGGGCGGGGCGCTGATCCTGAAGCGCAAATTCTCGGTGCATGAATTCTGGGGCGACATCCATCGCTACCAGGCCACCATGTTCGAATATATCGGCGAATTGTGCCGCTATCTGCTCAACGTGCCGCCGTCGCCGCTGGAACGCGGCCACAAGATCCGCGCCATCACCGGCAACGGCCTGCGGCCCGAAATCTGGCGCGAATTCCAGGATCGCTTTGCCATCCCGCGCATCGTGGAATTCTACGGCGCCACCGAAAGCAACGTCTCCATGCTGAATTATGACGGCAGGGTCGGCGCGGTGGGCCGGGTGCCCGACTATGCCGAAGACCTGCTGCCGGCGCGGGTGATCCGCCTCGATGTGGAAAGCGAAATGCCGGTGCGCGGTGCGGACGGCCTGTGCATCGAGTGCGGCCCCGACGAGGTCGGCGAATGCGTGGGCGGCATGTCCAAGCGCGCCGGGCGCGAATTCGAGGGCTATACCAACCGCGCCGACAGCCAGAAGAAAATGCTGCGCGACGTGTTCGCGAAAGGCGACATCTGGTTTCGCACCGGCGACCTGATGCGGCGCGACGAACACGGCTATTTCTATTTCGTGGACCGCATCGGCGACACCTTCCGCTGGAAGGGCGAGAATGTCTCCACCGGCGAGGTCAGCGATGCGCTGAACCTCGCGCCCGGCATCCTGGAAGCCAATGTCTATGGCGTGACCGTGCCCGGGGTGGACGGCCGCGCCGGCATGGCCGCGCTGGTGGTGGATGGCGATTTCAACCTGGACGACCTGCCGGCGCGAACCTTGTCCCGGCTGGCGCCCTATGCCCGTCCCATCTTCCTGCGCCTGTCGCCGCAGATCGACGTCACCGGCACCTTCAAGCAGCGCAAGGTGGATCTGGTGCGCGAAGGTTTTGACCCCTCCACCATCACCGATCCCCTCTATGTCTTTGATTCTGCAAGCCAGTACTATGAACGCCTGACCCCGGAGCGCTATGCGGCGATCGTCCAGGGGCTGGTCAAGCTCTGACTTTTACCGGTTATTGACCGCGGGCATGGCAGGCTGGTGAGCATGATGCAGCCTGGCGACAGCTATAACGCTCATGCGCGCAAACTGGGATGGCAGGCGCGCTGTGACGCGCCGTCGGCGTTTTACTGGCCGGGCTTTGCACCGCTGCTGTCGCTGTGGCAGGAGCTGCGCGGCACCGCCGCGCTGCCGCGCCGCAGTGCGATGACGGCGCGGCGCCTGAAGGATTTTCTCCCCGACATCGCGCTCTATGAACGCGTCGCCCAGGGCAGCCCCAGTGCCTGGCGTGTCCGCCTGGTGGGCACCCAATTCGCCCAGGTCTATGGCGAGGACGCGGGCAAGCTGCTCAACGAATGCCTGATGCCCGGCCCGGCCCAGCGCTTCCAGATCGGCCTGGACGAGGTGATGGATGCTGGCCGCCCGCTGCGCTTCATCGCCAGCTGCGATTGCGTGGACCGCAAATTTCTCAGCGGCGAATTCTGCGCCCTGCCGCTGGCCGACGATCGCGATCAGCCTGCGCTGGTCCTGCTCTGCGCCCGCTTCAGCGCCGTCCAGTTTGAAGATCTCCTCAAGGCCGCAATCGACGCTCAGACGAAATCCCTGGACAGCGCGGCGCGGGTTTCGGCGCCCAGCACGGCCATGTGCCCATAATTCTTGTGGCTGACGCCCAGCACCACCCGCGCGGTGGCGCCGCAGAACTGCGCGATCTGATCTTGCGTCAACTTGAAGCGCAGCCAGTGCACCGATGATGTCTTGCCGTCCGCCGTGGTGCGGTCGTCATATTCGGTCGGTGTGGCGTGGATGACATCGCCGCCGATCTCCAGGAACACCGTCTCCTCGATGCCGCCCAAGGTCAGCAACGTGCTGTTGCGGCGCGTCTCGTCCTCGATCTCCAGCATCAGGGTGGCGATCAGTTCGTCGCCCTGCGGGATCAGCGGATTGTAGGCGGCAAGCTCGCCCGCAATCTGTTCCTCGCCGCCCTTTTCGATGCGCAGCATTTCCTGCACCTGCAGCCACATGGTTGCGTAATTCTCGAAATAGAACGTGGCGAACGGCCCCACCTCGATGCGACGCAACTTCTTCACCGGGATCAGGTTGGCCTTCAGCGCCTTGCGCTGCTGGTCATATTCGCCCATCGGCAACAGGTCGTCCGGCGTGATCTTGCGCTGTGCTTCGCTCATTTTTGCTTGTCTTCTCTCAGGCGGAACGCCCGCGCCATGATCTGGATCGGGTGCTCCGGTTCTTTCGCCGGCGTGTCGGTGTGCGCAAAGATGTGCAGCGCCGCCAGCGGACAGTCCGACACGATGTGCCCGCGCGGCTTGGCATTGACGGCCTTGAACACCGGCTTGCCCACCTTCACGCCGACATCATGGGTCGGCTTGACCACGCCAAAGGTGCCGCCATGACCGCTGCAGCGCTCGACCACATCCACCGGCGTGTCCGGAATCATCTTCAGCATTTCCGCCGCCTTGGGGCCCATATTCTGGGCGCGGGCATGGCAGGCCAGGTGAACGGTGATGCCTTCGGGCAGGGCGGCAAGGCCGGCCGGCAGTCCCTCCTTCTTCGCCACATCCACCACATACTGGTCGATGTCGAAGGTGTGCCGCGCCACGCGTCGCACATTCTCGTCGTCGGGGGCGATCAGCGCCCATTCGAATTTCAGCATCAAGCCGCACGAGGCGGTCAGCGCCACGATGTCGTAGCCTTCGTCGATCAGCTTCACCAGTTCCCTGGAAACCTTGGCGGCGTTCGACGCCACCCGTGAAAGCTCCGCCTGCTCCAAAAAAGGCATGCCGCAGCAGCCCGGATAGGCGACCTTTGTTTCCACGCCGATATGGTTCAGCACGGCGCGGGCATCCATGCCCGTCTCCGGCTTGTTGTAGTTGACGAAACAGGTGGCATAGAGCGCCGCCTTGCGCTTGCCGTAAGCCGGCGCGGCAGTGTTGACCACGCCCTCTTCTTTCTTCGCCGCGCTGACAAAGGTGCGGCCGGCGAATTTCGGCAGGTTTGCCTTGGCATCGATGCCGGTGACCGCTTCCATCACTGGGCGGGTCAGCTTGTTGTCCTTGGCGCTGGCCCAGTTCACCAGCGGCGCGACCGGCGCTGCCAGCGTGCCGTTGCGGTCCATCTCTGCCAGCTGTTTCTGGACGAAGGCGCCTTTTTCCTCATGCACGAAACGGTGCCGCAGCATCAGGTGCGGGAAATCCAGCATGAAGGGATGCGGCGGCACATAGGGGCACTTGGTCATGAAGCACATGTCGCAGAGCGTGCAGGCTTCCACGACCGGCTTGAAATCCTCCGATGCCAGGCTCTCGACGTCTTCTGCGGGTGAGGAATCGATCAGGTCGAACAGACGCGGGAAGGAATCGCACAGATTGAAACAGCGGCGGCAGCCATGACAGATGTCGAACACCCGCCGCATCTCTTCATCCAGCTTCACCGGATCGGCGAAATCGGGATTGGTCCAGTCAATGATCTGGCGGGTGGGTGCACCCAGGCTGCCTTCACCGGTCATGCCAATTATGTCCTGAAAGAATGGCCGTCCTGAAAAAATAATGGCCGCGCAAATTTCTTCGCGCGGCCAAAATCAAACGCGCGAAATTACGAGCTCAGGCTGTCCAGCGCCTTCTGGAAACGGCCGGCATGGGACTTCTCGGCCTTGGCCAGGGTCTCAAACCAGTCGGCGATTTCGTCAAAGCCTTCGCCGCGTGCGGTCTTGGCCATGCCGGGATACATGTCGGTATATTCGTGGGTCTCGCCCGCGATCGAAGCCTTCAGGTTGGCGTCGGTGGCGCCGATCGGCTCGCCGGTCGCCGGGTCGCCGACTTCTTCCAGATATTCCAGGTGGCCATGGGCGTGGCCGGTCTCGCCTTCAGCGGTCGAGCGGAACACGGCGGCGACATCATTGAAGCCTTCCACGTCGGCCTTCTGCGCGAAATACAGATAGCGGCGATTCGCCTGGCTCTCGCCGGCGAAGGCTTCCTTCAGATTTTCCCAGGTCTTGGTGTCTTTGAGTGCGGGCATAAGAGTCTCCTTGCCAAAAATCAGGCGCGAAGACTGGCCTTGCGGACAGCCCGAGTCAACGGGCTTAGAACTATTCTAAAGTATGAGAATGACTCGCAGAGTATCGCGCTATTGGCGACGGACCCGAACCACGACGTCCACCCGGTCCACCGCCATCCCGTCCGGCGGGCTGGGGACACCCGACACCGCGATATGCTCGCCCGGAATGTCGATCAGCATGCCTTCGTCTTCCAGGAAGAAGTGCTGATGGTCACCCGTATTGGTGTCGAAATAGCTGCGCGACGCATCCACGATCACCTGGCGAAGAAGTCCCGCCCCGGTGAACTGGTGCAGGGTATTATAGACCGTGGCCAGTGACACTTTCACGCCGGCCTGGGCAACTTCGTCATGCAGGCTTTCGGCCGTCACATGGCGGTCGCAGTCCTTGAACAGCAGCCCGGCCAGTTCCACCCGCTGGCGGGTGGGGCGCAGGCCCGCATGCCGCAGCCTGGCGGTGGCCATGGCGGCAAGATCCCGGGATTCTGACACGACTTTGCCCATGAGGCGGTTGTTCCTTGAGGGGCCGGTCCGCCTGTCGGGCGGGGGCCAATCCTGCTACAATGGGCCAAGATATACGTTAGAACCCTTCTAAGCAAGAAGGCTGGCTTTCACGGTAGCCCTTTGGGCCCTTTTGGGCTAGGGAACCCCCAGCGAAAATGCCAGAACTTCCTTCAAAAGGAAGTGTTTCCAGGAAAGACGCCAGACGTGGACAAGCCCTTGCGCCCCTCCAGTTTCGATTTCGAAGGCCTGATGGCCCGTGCCCGGGGCGAGCTTTTCGGCCCCGGCAATGCCCAGCTTCCCGCCCCCCCGATGCTGATGTTTGATCGCATCACCTCGATCACCGCCGACGGCGGCACTGAAGGCAAGGGCGAGGTGATCGCCGAGTTCGACATCAATCCCGACCTCTGGTTCTTCAAGTGCCATTTCCTCGGCGATCCGGTGATGCCGGGCTGCCTGGGCCTGGATGCGCTTTGGCAGCTCTGCGGCTTTTTCCTCGGCTGGATGGGCGGTCCCGGCAAGGGTCGCGCTCTGGGCGTGGAAGAGGTCAAGTTCACCGGCATGGTGCTGCCCACCGCCAAGAAGATCACCTATGTCGTCAACTTCAACCGCCTGATCATGCGCAAGCTGTTCATGGGTGTTGCCGACGGCATCATGAAGGTGGACGGCAAGGTCATCTACGAAGCCAAGGGCCTGAAGGTCGGCTTGTTCACCGAGGCCCCGGCCTCGGCCTGACGCGTTAGAAGGTTTCCCATGAGAAGAGTGGTCGTTACCGGCCTCGGCATCGTGTCCTCCATCGGCATCAACGCCGAAGAAGTCACCGAAAGCCTGCGCACAGCCCGTTCGGGCATCGTCGCGGCGGAAGATTACATCCGCCTGGGCTTTCGCTCCCAGGTGCATGGCTCGCTGAAGATCAATCTCGACGAAGTGGTGGACCGCCGCGCCCGCCGTTTCCAGGGCGACGGCGCCGGCTATTGCTGGGTGGCCATGAACCAGGCCATCGCCGATGCCGGGCTCGACGAATCGCTGGTCTCCAATCCGCGCACCGGACTCATTGCCGGCTCCGGTGGCCCCAGCACCAAGGCCATCGTCGCGGCTGCCGACATCACCCGCCAGAATTCCAATCCCAAGCGCATCGGGCCTTTCGCGGTGCCCAAGGCAATGTCGTCCACCGTCAGCGCCAATCTCTCCACCTGGTTCAAGACCAAGGGCTACAATTATTCGATCTCCAGCGCCTGTTCGACAAGCGCCAACTGCATCGGCAACGCGTTTGAGCTGATCCAGTGGGGCAAGCAGGACATCATGTTCGCCGGCGGCGGCGAAGAGCTCGACTGGACCTTGTCCGAACTGTTCGACGCGATGGGCGCCATGTCGTCCAAGTACAATGCCTCGCCGGAAAGCGCCTCGCGCGCCTATGACATCGCCCGCGACGGCTTTGTCATCTCGGGCGGCGGCGGCATTTTGGTTTTGGAAGAACTCGAACACGCCAAGGCGCGCGGCGCCACCATCCATGCCGAACTGGTTGGCTATGGCGCCACCGCCGACGGCGCCGACATGGTCGCCCCGTCCGGCGAAGGTGCGGTGCGCTGCATGCAGATGGCGCTTGCGGGCGTCAAAGGCCCGGTGGATTACATCAATCCGCACGCCACCTCGACCCCGGTCGGCGACATTCCGGAAATCAATGCCATCAAGACGGTGTTCGGCGCCAAGACGCCCTACATCAGCGCCACCAAGTCGCTGACCGGCCACAGCCAGGGCGCGGCCGGCGTGCATGAGGCGATCTACACGCTCTTGATGATGAAAAACAATTTCATCTGCGAAAGCGCCAATATCGTGGAACTCGATCCCGCCGTCGAAGGCGCCAACATCGTGCGCAGCCGCATCGACAACGCCACCATCAACACCGCACTGTCCAACAGCTTCGGCTTCGGCGGCACCAATGCCAGCCTTGTCTTCCAGCGCTACGAAAAGTGATGTCCCGGAATGGAACAGAAAACCCCGCTGGATCAGGTCATGTCTGACGCCAAATCAGGACTCATGGCCGGAAAGCGCGGCCTGGTGATGGGCGTGGCCAACGACCATTCCATCGCCTGGGGCATCGCCCAGACCCTCAGCCAGCACGGCGCCGAGATCGCCTTTACCTACCAGGGCGACGCCCAGAAGAAGCGTCTGACCCCGCTGGCGCAGAGCATCGGCTCGACCATCGTCATGCCTGCCGATGTCGAAAGCGACGAGCAGCTCGACACCGCCTTCGCGGACCTGAAGCAGCAATGGGGCAGCATCGACTTCCTGGTGCACAGCCTGGCCTTCTCCGACCGCGACGAATTGAAAGGCCGCTACGTCGATACAAGCCGCGTCAATTTCGCCAGAAGCCTCGATATTTCCTGCTATTCCTTCACCGCCGTGGCCCGCCGCGCCGCTGCCATGATGACGAATGGCGGCGCGATGGTGACGCTCACCTATCTGGGCGCCCAGCGCGTCATGCCCAATTACAATGTCATGGGCATCGCCAAGGCGGCGCTGGAAGCATCGGTTCTTTATCTCGCCGCCGATCTTGGCCGCGACAATATCCGCGTCAACGCCATCTCGGCCGGCCCCATGCGCACGCTCGCTGGGGCAGCCGTTGGCGACGCCCGCACCGTCTTCAAATGGAACAAGTCCCACGCCCCGCTCAAGCGGACCGTGGAACTTAACCATGTCGGCGGTGCGGCACTGTATTTGCTTAGTGACCTGGCAGGTGGTGTCACCGGCGAAATTCATTTCGTCGACTCCGGCTTCAACGTGATCGGTATGCCGCCGACCGCGGATCTGAACGGATGGACACCACGGGAAAATGGCCAGGAGCATCCCGATGGTGCGAGTACATAGTCTGATTTTGGCGGTGGCCCTTGCGGCCGCTGCCCCTCTTCTGATTTCGAGTCCGGCTATCGCCGGCTGGAAAGAAAACGCGTCGCCCGCCGATATCGACCGGCTGGTGCAGCTCCCCCAGATTCGCGCGGCCGCGATCGCCGATGCCCAGCGCGGCGAAGGCCGCGGCGACTGGCGCGCCGTGCCAAGCCTGATGCAGCCCGAAGGCCGCGGCGTGTCTGCCGAGGCGTTGCTGGGAAACTGGCGCTGCCGCCAGATCAAGCTGGGCCGCATGAGCTCCTACATGGTCTATGACAGCTGGTTCAACTGCAACATCCACCGCACGCCTTACGGCCTGATCATGCAGAAGCAGGGCACCCAGCGCATGTTGGGCTTCCTGTATCCTGAGAATGGTGCCTGGGTGTATCTGGGCGCGTCTTCCGCCAAGGGCGAACCCTGGCACAATTATTCCGGCGCCTCGCCCGCACTGGGCGCACAGGTCACCCCCGACGACCAGATCGGCCTCCTCACCGGCATCGGCAACAACCGCCTGCGCCTGGAAATCCCCGCCGTGCAGGAATCGCTCTTGGACGTGCTGGAGTTCCGGCGCTAGCATTGCCGCATGGCGATTGCTTCGGACAAGCCCCTGGCGATGAAGATGCTGGTGAAACCCGGCGACACCATCGCCACCATTGCCGCACCAAAAAATTATAAAGCCCTGCTCGGACCCTTGCCCGACGGCGCAACCATCGTGTTGCGCGCGCCCAATACCGGCGCGTCGCTGGTGCATCTCTTCGTCACCACCATGGCGGAACTCCACACCCAACTTCCCCGCGCCCAGCAGGCCATAGCCAAGGGCGGCGGCATCTGGGTAAGCTGGCAGAAGAAGACCGCCGGCAGCAAAAGCGATGTCGGCCGCGATCCCCTGGTTGCCTTCGCGGCTACGCTTGGCCTGGACAGTGTCCGCGCTGTTTCGATTGACGACGAATGGTCGGCGCTGAAACTGGTGGCCGTCTAGCACCCACCGACAAGGAAGCCTGCCCATGCGCCATGCCCGCGCCCACCACGAACGTCACCTGGTGTCGCGGATCGGATGGCTGCGCGCCGCCGTGCTGGGGGCCAATGACGGCATCGTCTCCACCGCCAGTCTCATTGTCGGCATTGCGGCGGCCAACGCCACCAAGAGCGATATCTTTTTGGCCGGTGCCGCCGGCCTGGTGGCTGGTGCGATGTCGATGGCGGCAGGCGAATATGTCTCCGTCAGCTCCCAGTCCGACACCGAACATGCCGACCTGGCGCGCGAGCGGGCCGAACTGGCCCAGGATCCCGACGCCGAGGAACGCGAACTGGCAGGCATCTATGTCAAACGCGGCCTGGACCGCGAACTGGCGCATCAGGTGGCACGCCAACTGACGGAAAAAGACGCGCTCACCGCCCATGCCCGCGACGAGCTGGGCATCTCCGAGATCACCACCGCGCGCCCGCTGCAGGCCGCCTTCACCTCGGCGCTCACCTTCTGCGCCGGTGCAGGGATGCCGCTGCTGGCCGTGGCGCTCAGCCCGCCTTCCGCCATCGTATGGACGGTCACAATCGCGTCGCTGGTCTATCTGTCCGTGCTGGGCGCGATCGGCGCAAAAACCGGTGGCGCCGGAATCCTCAAACCCACCATCCGCGTCACCTTCTGGGGTGCGTTTGCGATGGCGGTCACCGCCGGCATCGGTCTTGTGATCGGCAAAGCCGTCTAGGCGCGCTTTTTGGCAGCCTCGGCAAAACGCTCGAACAGGTAATGGCTGTCCATCGGCCCCGGTGACGCTTCGGGGTGATACTGCACGCTGAAGATGTCCTTGCCGTCCACCGCGATGCCGCAATTGGTCTCGTCGAACAGCGACACATGGGTCTCGCTGACACCCGCCGGCAAACTCTCGCGGTCCACCGTGAAGCCGTGGTTCATCGAGACGATCTCCACCTTGCCGGTGGTCAAATCCTTCACCGGATGATTGGCGCCGTGATGGCCCTGGCTCATCTTGCGGGTCCTGGCGCCCAGCGCGAGGCCCAGCATCTGATGACCCAGGCAGATGCCGAACACCGGCACGCCGCTGTCGATCACGCCCTTGATGGTGGGAATGGCATATTCGCCTGTCGCCGCAGGATCGCCCGGGCCGTTGGACAGCAGCACGCCATGCGGCGCATTGCGCATCACCTCGTCGGTGCTGGCACTGGCCGGCACCACGGTGATGTCCTCGCCCATCCCGGCCAGCAGCCGCAGGATGTTGCGCTTCACGCCATAGTCGATGACCGTGACGCGGAAAGACGGCTTCTCTTCCTTTTTATACCCTTCGCCCCATGCCCAGGGCATCTCGTCCCACTTGTAGCTCTGGCGTGCGGTCACATCCTTGGCCAGGTCCAAACCCTCAAGCCCGGCGAACGACTTGGCCTGCGCAACCAGCGCGTCGCGATCACATTCCCCTGAAGGCCCGCAATTCACCACCACGCCATGCGGCATGCCCTTTTCGCGGATCAGCGATGTCAGCGCCCGCGTGTCGATCCCCGCCACCGCCGGGATGTTGTGCTTCTTCAGCCATGCGTCCAGCGCCAGCAGGTTGCGATAGTTCGACGGATGCTCGGCATCCGCGCGCACGATCAGACCGCGCACCGCCGGATTGATGGTCTCGATATCCTCGTCATTGGTCCCGACGATGCCGATATGCGGGAAGGTGAAGGCCACGATCTGCCCCGCATAGCTGGGGTCGCTCAGGATCTCCTGGTACCCCGTCATGGCGGTGTTGAAGCAGACTTCGCCGATGGCGCTGGTGACTGCCCCGAAGCCGGTGCCTTCGAAGAAGGTGCCGTCCGCCAGCATCAACCCGCCGCGCGAAAATGCGGTCGCCGCGGGGGCGGCGTTGGCTTTCGGTGCGTCGGTCATGGGAGGTCCTCGGATTTGCGCGAAAATAGGGACGAGGGGCTTTGCCGTCAACCAGAACTAATCGTGCAATTTCAACGGGTTGGAATTATCCACCGATTCCCGCTAGGTTCCGCGCCGTTCAACCAGAGAGATTCCCATGTCCCTGCGCGCCCAGCTCACCGATGCCATGAAAGAGGCGATGAAGGCCAAGGACGCCAGGCGCCTGTCCACCGTGCGCCTGATCCTGGCGGCCCTGAAGGACCGCGATATCGCCGCCCGCAGCGAAACCAGCAAGGACCTGGTGAGCGATGACGACATCCTCACCTTGCTGGCCAAGATGATCAAGCAGCGCGAGGAATCCGCCACCGCCTTCGACGCCGGCAACCGCCCCGAAATGGCCACCGGCGAGCGCGAGGAGATCGCCGTCATCCGCACCTTCATGCCCGCCCAGATGGACGACGCCGCGATGAAGGCTGCCGTGGCGAAAACCATCGCCGAGGCCGGCGCCACTTCCATCAAGGACATGGGCAAGGTGATGGCGGTGCTGAAGGAAAAATTCGCCGGCCAGATGGACTTCTCCAAGGCCAGCGCCGCCACGAAAGACGCGTTGAGCGGCAAGTGAGCCTCGTCAAGATCGCCGAGCGGGACGCCGACATTCGCCGCTGTTTCGCGGTGATGCGCCAGTTGCGCCCGCATCTGCACGACGAGGCCGACTTCCTGGTCCGTGCCCGCCGCCAGATGGGGCACGACAAATGGCAACTGATCTATGTCGAAGATGAAAGCGGCGCCGTCGCCGCCGTCTCCGGCTTTCGCATCCTGGAATGCCTGTCCTCCGGCAAGACGCTGTATGTCGACGACCTGGTCACGGGCGAAGACCAGCGCGGCAAGCGCTTCGGCGAGTCCCTCATGGCCTGGATGGAACAACGCGCGCGGGACGAGGGCTGCGAGACCTTCTCCCTCGATTCCGGCACCCAGCGCACCGGCGCCCACAAATTCTATTTCCGGCTGGGCCTGCCGATCACGTCCTTCCATTTCGCCAAGAAGCTCTGACCCTCCTTGTCATGGCCCGGCCTGCCCGGGCCATCCAGGGCTACAGGCTCGATAGTCCGTGATTGTGACCCTGGATGGCCCACGTGAAGTGGGCCATGACAATTGGGGGTGGAGCCCCAAAACCCACCCGATTTTTGGGTTTCCGGCCCCTGACTCACAGGATTCACAGGTTCCCGCCCTCCGCAGGAGTACGAATCCCGCACACCCTGCCCGGGCTTTCCCGTAAACTGCCCCCATGCGCTATGGCGAAGGATTGCTGGAGGAAATCCGGCAGCGGACCGATCTGGTCGCGCTGGTGGGCCGCCGCGTCAAGCTGGTGCGCAAGGGCCGGGTGATGTGGGGCTGCTGTCCCTTCC
Organism: Micropepsales bacterium; assembly: GCA_038324265.1. Lineage (GTDB taxonomy): Bacteria > Pseudomonadota > Alphaproteobacteria > Micropepsales > Micropepsaceae > Rhizomicrobium. Next base: position 60,842 of record JBBQHU010000002.1, read on the forward strand.
ACGGCGAAAAATCCCCCAGCTTCAAGGTCGAGAACGAGCGCCGCACCTACAAATGCTTCGGCTGCGGCAAGGGCGGCGACGCCTTTCGCTGGCTGGGCGAAGTCGAAGGCCTCAGCTTCCCCGAAGCGGTGCAGAAGCTGGCCGCCGAGGCCGGCGTCGAACTGCCCAAATGGTCGCCCGAAGACGAAGCGCGCGAGCTGCAGAAAAAATCGCTCTACGATGTCGTCGAGCTGGCAGCGAAATTCTATGAAGCGCAATTGTTCGAGGCGGGTGGCCGCGAGGCGCGCGAGTATCTCAAAGGGCGTGGTCTCGACGGCGCGGCGGCGAAACTGTTTCGCCTCGGCTATGCCCCCGGCGGCAACGGCGCCCTGATCAAGCATCTCACCGAACACAATATCACCCAGGACGACATCATCGCAGCAGGCCTGGCAAAACCGGCTGAAGATGGCCGCCCCATGCGCGACTTCTTCTACAACCGCGTGATGTTTCCCATTGGCGATGGCCGCGGCCGCATCGTCGCCTTTGGTGCGCGCGCATTGGAAGCCGACGCCAAGCCCAAATACATCAATACCGGCGAAACATCGCTGTTTTCCAAGGGTTCGCAGCTCTACAACTTCGCCACCGCCCGCGCCGCCGCCATCAAGGCCGGCACCATCATATTGGCCGAAGGCTATATGGATGTGATCGCGCTGGTGCGCGCCGGCTTCGCCCACAGTGTTGCGCCGCTGGGCACCGCCTTCACCGAAGACCAGCTGCACCTGATGTGGCGCACGGCGCCTGAACCCATCCTCGCCTTCGACGGCGATGCGGCCGGCGTGAAGGCGGCGCACCGCGCCGCGCACATGGCGCTGCCGCATCTCAAGGCCGGCTACTCGCTGCGCTTTGCGTTTTTGCCATCGGGCGAAGACCCCGACAGCTTCATCGCCCACAACGGCGCCGGCGCCATGACCCTGCTGCTGGACCAGGCGCTGCCGCTCTCCCAATTGCTGTGGCGGGCCGAGACCGAAGGCAAGGATCTCACCACCCCCGAACGCCGCGCCGGGCTGGAACATAGCCTGAAGGAAATCACCGACCGCATCACCGATTCCAAGGTGGCCGACTATTACCGCCGGGGCTTCGACCAACTGGTGTTCGACAGTTTCAAGAAGCGGCCCTCGCCTCCGAAGGGCGCCCCGCGCAGCGCCTCTGGGCGCCAGGGCGGCAAGTATCGGGGCGACTTCAAGCCCCGTCCCGTCATGGGCTCAGCAGAGGCCCTGTCGCCCGTCCTGCGCGACAACCGGCTGGTCCGGGCCGTCGCGGCCGGGGCGCGGGAGACCAAGGAAAGGGAGATTGGCCGCATGCTGGTGTCTGAACCGGACCTCGCTTTGCGCCATGCCGAGGTGCTGGCGGAACTTCCGTTCCAGGACGCCCAACTTGACTCCCTGCGCCATGAACTTCTAAACCTCGCCGCCACCGGCTCCGGGCTTGAAAAAGCAGGGGTTCAAACCCATTTTTCGCGTAAGGGAATGGCCGACCTGCTCGTCCGCTTCGCTCCGAGGGCGCCTCACCCTTACACCGTCTCACAGCCCGCTTCTGGTGACCCGGACGTGGATTTGGACAACGGATTTCTGAATGCCGCCAAAGACTTACGCGAACTGGCTGCTCGACCTTCTGGTCGGGTCGCCTAAGCAAAGTCCGCAAACCCGTCAGGTAAAGTCAAAAGTGACCAAAGCGTCCCCCTCGAAGAGTCAGTCCAAGAAGACCGCCAAGCCGGTGAAAAAGCAGGCGGCCAAGGCCGCCGCCACCAAGGCGGCCCCTGCCAAAAAGGCGCCTGCTAAGCCCGCGAAAGCGGCTGCGAAGTCGGCCAAGCCTGCCGCCAGGCCGGTCAAGGCTGCTGCCAAGACCAAGGGCAAGGCGGAAAAGGCAGAAAAGCTGACCAAGGCGCAGATCGCCGCCCTGGAAGCCAAGAAGGCCCCCAAGAAGGACGAGGCCAAGGCCAAAAAGGCCCCCGCCGGCGCCCCCGCCAAGGCCGCCCAGGCCGCCCCTCTGCCGATCAAGCCCGGCAGCAAGATTGCACCCAAGAAGCCCGGCGAGAGCGAAGCCCCCGGCGATGCCGACAGCCCGCTGCTGGACATGTCGGATGTCGGCGTCCGCAAGATGATCGCCAAGGCCAAGACCCGCGGCTATGTCACCTATGACGAACTGAACAAGGTGCTGCCCTCGGACAAGACCTCGTCCGAGCAGATCGAAGACACGATGGCGATGCTCAACGAGATGGGCATCAACGTCATCGAAAGCGAAGAAGCCGAGGAAGGCGAAGAAAGCGCGCTGCCCGTCGCCGCCGACGGCACCGGCAAGGCGCTCGCCACCACCGCCAAGTCGGGCGAACAGTATGACCGCACCGACGATCCGGTGCGCATGTATCTGCGCGAAATGGGCAGCGTCGAGCTGCTCAGCCGCGAAGGCGAAATCGCCATCGCCAAGCGCATCGAAGCCGGCCGCGAGCTGATGATCGGCGCCCTGTGCGAAAGCCCGCTGACCTTCGAAGCGCTCACCGTGTGGCGCGACGAACTGAACGAAGGCAAGGTGCTGCTGCGTGACATCATCGACCTGGAAGCCATGTATGGCGCCGGTCCCGATGGCCAGCCCGCCAATGTGCCGCCGCCGGTCGGCCCCGATGGCCAGCCCCTGAACAATGGCGTCAATGGCGTCCCCGAATTCAAGAAGCCGGAACCTCCCGCCCCGCCGCCGCCGCCGCCCAAGCCGGCGGAACCGAAAGCCGAAGGCGAAACCACCGAAGGCGGCGAAACACCCGCCGCCGATGACGGCGACGATTTCGACGATGAAGGCAATCTGCCGCTGTCGGCGATGGAAGCGGCCCTCAAGCCGCAGGTTCTCGCCTCGCTCGACGCCATCGCCAATCTCTACAAGAAGCTGGGCAAGCTGCAGGACGCTAGCGTGGAAGCCGCGCTGGCATCTGACGAGCTTTCCACCGGTCAGGAACGCCGCTTCAAGAAGCTGCGCAACGAGACCATGGACCTGGTCAAGTCGCTCAAGCTCAACAACAACCGCATCGAAGCCCTTGTCGACCAGATGTACGGCATCAATCGCCGTCTGGTGGGCCTGGAAGGCAAGCTGCTGCGCCTCGCCGAAAGCCATGGCGTGGACCGCGCCGACTTCCTCAAGCAGTATTTCGGCAACGAGCTCGACCCCAACTGGGCGCGCCGCGTCGGCCGCCTGTCCGGTCTGGGCTGGCACGATTTCGTCACCGACGAGCGCGACAAGATCAAGTTCTTCCGCGACGACATCCAGCAGCTGGCCCAGGAAACCCGCCAGTCGGTGTCCGAATTCCGCCGCAACGTGCAGACCGTGCAAAAGGGCGAACGCGAATCCGGCGTCGCCAAGAAGGAGATGATCGAGGCGAACCTGCGCCTGGTGATTTCGATTGCGAAAAAATACACCAATCGCGGCCTGCAGTTCCTGGACCTGATCCAGGAAGGCAATATCGGCCTGATGAAGGCCGTCGATAAGTTCGAATATCGCCGCGGCTACAAGTTCTCGACCTACGCCACCTGGTGGATCAGGCAGGCCATCACCCGCTCGATCGCCGACCAGGCCCGCACCATCCGCATCCCGGTGCACATGATCGAGACCATCAACAAGCTGGTGCGTACCAGCCGCCAGATGCTGCACGAGATCGGCCGCGAACCCACGCCCGAAGAGCTGGCCGAACGCCTGGCCATGCCGCTGGAAAAGGTCCGCAAGGTTCTCAAGATCGCCAAGGAGCCCATCTCCCTCGAAACGCCCATCGGCGACGAGGAAGACAGCCACCTGGGCGATTTCATCCAGGATCCGAACGTGGTGCTGCCCATCGATGCCGCCATCCAGGCCAACCTGCGCGAAACGACGACTCGCGTCCTGGCCACGCTCACCCCGCGCGAAGAGCGCGTGCTGCGCATGCGCTTCGGCATCGGCATGAACACCGATCACACCCTGGAAGAAGTCGGCCAGCAGTTCAGCGTCACCCGCGAACGCATTCGCCAGATCGAAGCCAAGGCGCTGCGCAAGCTCAAGCACCCCTCGCGGTCGCGCAAACTGCGGTCGTTCCTGGACAACTGATGCTTCTCACGCTGCTCAAAGGCAAGATTCACCGCGCCACGGTGACCCAGTGCGACCTTCATTACGAAGGTTCGATCAGCGTGGATTCCGCGCTGCTCGATCGCGCCGGCATCCTGCCGCACGAACAGGTGGATGTGCTCAACATCAACAATGGCGACCGTTTCACCACCTATGCCATTCCCGCCCCTGCCGGTGCCGGCGTGATCGGCATCAACGGCGCCGCCGCCCGCCTGGCGCAAAAGGGTGACCTGGTCATCATTATCGCCTATGCCCGCATGGACGAGGCGCAGGCCAGGGCCTGGCAACCCAGCGTCGTCCTGGTGGACGACAACAACCGCGCAAATTCGGGCCATCTGGCTCCCAACCTTCGCATCATGGAAACATAAGAAAAACGCATGTCCGGCTTCAAAGAGACCAAATACAACGACCGTATGGACACCGCTGCCAAGGCGCGCAGCGAAATGCTGGCAAAGGCCAAGGCTCGTGCCGAAGCCGCCAAGGAAAACTTCGCCGCCAAGTCCGGGGAGCGTGCCGCCATCGCCAAGGCGCGCGAGGAACGCGCCGCCAAGCGCACCGAGGAAAAGCGCCTGGCCGCCATCGAGGCCGAAAAGCAGCGCATCGCCGCCGAGGAACTGAAGAAGCGCGAGGAAGAGGAAGCCAAGGCCCAGGCCGAACTGGATCACGTTGCCGCCGTCGCCGCTGCCGAAGCGCTGGAAATCGAACAGAAGGCCAAGCGCGACGCGCGCTATGCCGCCCGCAAGGCGCAAAAGAAAAAAGGCCGCTAGGGCCCTTACGCTTTTTTCGTTCCCTTCGCCCTGCCATCTGCACTAGGCTTGGGCGGTGGATTGAGCTGGGGTTCTCCACATCCGCGTGCTGCGAAGAAGTTCCCGCTTCTTCCCGCGCTCTTGGTTTCAACATTGGGAAAGGAAAGAGCGCACATGGCGTTCGCCGAAGAAAAGCAGTTCAAATACCCGGCCGAGGACGAATGCCTGGTGCGCCGTCTGGGCGCCGGCGTGATCGCCGCCTGGCCGCAATTGCCGCGCGAGGCGCAGGAAGCGATTTTCGCGGAAGCCAAGATTGCCTGGGACCGCGAGCACACCGTCTCCAAGCTCCCCGACAAGATGACCGCCATCATCAAGCGCCGCCACGCCTGAAGGCTGTCTCTAGACCGGCCTTGCGGCGTGCGCCGCCTGCTCCACCAGCACGGGCGCATAGACATGCGCGACGGAGACCTTGGTCCCCGCGTCGCTGGTGGCGACAGCGACCTTCGCATCCAGTTGGCGCGCCAGCGCTTCCACGATGCCGGTGCCCAGGCCGGGCTTGGCGACTTCCGCGTTGGCGGAAATCCCCACCCCGTCGTCATTCACCGACAGTGTCCAGTCCGCGCCGCGCGCCAGATAGCCGACGTCTATATGCCCGCCGCGATTGTCCGGGAAGGCGTGTTTCAGGGCGTTGATCACCAGCTCGGTGACGATCAGGCCCAGGCTGACCGAGGTATCGGCGGAGGTGATGCTCTCATCGGCCGTTACCACCAGTGACACCAGCGCGCGATCGGGAATCATCGAGGCCGAGATGCTTTCGCAAAGGGCCGTGAAATAGGGCCGCAGCGCGACATCGCCCATCTTCGACGCCGCCAGCTGCTTTTGCAGCGCCGCCACCGACATCACGCGCTGGTGCGCATCCACCAGGTGAATGCGGGTTTCTTCCGATTGCACCTTCTTGGCGCTCTGCATCAGCACGCTGGCAATGATCTGCAGGCTGTTGGCGACGCGGTGATGCAGTTCCTGCAGCAGCACGTCTTTTTCCTGCACCAGGCTCTGGCGCAACTTGTCGGCGATGCGCGCATCGGTGACATCGGCCACCGACAGCACCAGCCTGGTATCGGCACCTTCGCCATAATCCATCTTGCGGGCATTCAGCACCAGCCGGCGCGTCGCCACGCCATCGCGCACCAGGTCCATCTCGTAATTGGCCACCTCGGCATAACCCGAAGCTGTCGCCTTCAGCAGCGACTGCACCTGGGCCCCGCTCCATTCGCCATTGCCCAGCCGGTACAGCGGCACGCCGCGCATGGCAGTCGGATCAAGCTGGAATGTCTGGCAGAAGGATGCACTGGCCGCGACCACCTTCAGGTCATGGTCCAGCAGCAGCAGCGGCGCGGTAGAAGACAGGATTACGGCCAGCGCAAGAGCGTGCGGCACGTCAGGCGAGTGGGGAACCATGGTTGCCCCTTTCCAGGACCCGTCAGGCTCGCAAAGCGAAAGCCATGTTTCGGACCTCGCGATGAACGTTCATCGCCCCGCACCGTAGCACGTTATATTCCCGCCAAGGGGTATAAGTGGAACGGCGGGCAACGTTCCGCGAACGCCCGGCTCCCCGCGAATGACACGCAACAGGCTAGTCGCCCTTCACGATCCGGTACATCCCCGCGATGGTCGGCGAATAGCCGTTCCCCTCCGCCCGGATGAAATCCAGCTTCAACAGCACCGCCAGGTCCGCAATCGCAATCCGCCCGCAATAGGGGCCATGGCCTTCGCCGATCGCTTCCAGCGTGGCGAACTGTGCCGCCGTCAAATTCGTCTCCGGCGTCATGCTCATCCGCCCGCGCCTTCCGTTTCGGTCGCTTCCACCATGACGACCTCGGGGCCGCTCGCCTTCTGCGCCGATGGCGTCCACACCGCGGTGACGCACATCGCCACCTCCCGGCCATAGCGGTTAACGCTGATGGTCTGGCCGCAATGCGGAACCGGCGCCGCAATGACATCGCTCAGCCATCCGTTCAGGAAACCGTCGGCAAAGTGCGCATTGACCCGATATGCCATGGACCACCCTCTGTGCTGCGCGTTTGTAGGCCCTATCGCCGCCCCATCCTAGGTACATCAGGGGCTTGCGAGGCCTGGTAACATCACGTGACCCGCTTGCGTCTCTGCAAGTCAGCGTCCCGATAGTTGCATTGGCTTCCTGGGCCACAAAGGCGCATAATGGCCATTCGCCTGGTGAGCAGGCGGAACTTCTCAGGATGACCATGTTGCAGGGCGAGATCGAACTTCATTGCGAATGCGCCCGGTGCGGCAAGTCGGCCTATCACACGGTCCGCTGGCTGCGCGAAAATCCGGTCATCATCTGCGCCGGCTGCGCCAATGCCATGCCCTCCACCGAAGTCCTCAATGTCAATTCCAAGCTTGTGCTGGAATCCGATTCCGCCGAAAGGGCGCGCTGATGGCCGAAGAACGTCCTGGTATTGTCGAACGCGCCTTCCAGATCGCCAAGAGCGCGGAAGTCGCCAGCATCGCCGAACTGTCGGCCAAGCTCGACGCCGAAGGCTATGAAGGCAACGCCCATTTCCTTTCCAGCCGTTCCATGTCGCATCAGTTGCAGCGCATGATCACCGAAGCGCGCATGTCCGCCGGCGTCCCCGCCGCAAGCTGACCTGCCGCGCCTTTCGCGTCTGTCCGAAACGTCATCATCGCAAATCTCCTGAAGCACCGCTTTGGTGCGCAGCCGTACCATGTGCGCAAGGAACGCTCCCCATTATCGGGAGTTAGGTCTGCACGAATAACGGCAAACAAAATCAGGAGAGAAAAATGCGCCTACCCCTCATCACGGCCGCAGCGCTGGGCCTTTGCACCACGCTCGCCTTCGCCCAAACCGCCATGACCCCGGCACAAAACGGCCCGCAAAATCCCGCCGTCAAATCCATGAACCAGAACAATGCGTCCATGCCGGTCGCAGGCGCCAACAGCTTCACCATGGCCGAAGCCAAGTCGCATATCGAAGACAAGGGCTACACCCAGGTGGGCGAGCTCAAGAAAGACAAGAACGGCATCTGGCGCGGCATGGCGATGAAGGACGGCAAGTCCGTTCCGGTCAGCCTCGACTACCAGGGCAACGTCAACTAACCGCATCCAGCAAAGGAAACTCTCATGACCAAGACCATCACCCATGTCTATTACGACTACGCCTCTGCTGAACAAGCCGTGCGCGATGCCAGGGCCGCCGGTCTGGGCGACAGCGCCATCTCCATCGTCGCCAGCAATGCCGAAGGCTGGCACAAGCCCGGCAGCAGCGACGTCAATCCGCTGCATGACAAGGATCGCGACGGCAGGGACGACCGCGCCGAAGGTGCCGTCACCGGCGGCGGCATGGGCGCCATCGCGGGCGGTGCGGCCGGCGTCGCGGCTGGCCTCGGCATGCTCGCCATTCCGGGCGTCGGCCCGGTGGTCGCGATGGGCTGGCTTGCCAGCCTGGCGGCCGGCGCGGTTGCCGGCGGTGCCGCCGGCGGCATCATCGGCGCACTGGTGGAATCGGGCGAGAGCAAGGAAAACGCCGCCCTCTATGCCGAAGCCGTCCGCCGCGGCGGTGCCATTGTTACGGCGAAAGTGCCCGACGATGAAGTGACGCGCTACAAGGCCATCCTGAGCAAGGATTCCTACGACGTGACGTCGCGCGAATCCCAATGGCGCGAAAGCGGCTGGAAAGGCTACGACCCCGCCGCCACCGGCTACACCGCCGACCAGGTCCGCAAGGAACGCGAAACCTATCGCCTGTAATCGCCCCGCCTGAAAACGATCACGGCCCCGTCAGCAATGGCGGGGCCATTTTCCTTACAGCGCGGCGACAAGCACCATCACCATGCCCGCCAGCGACACCAGCCAGATCAGCGTGCGGAGCACCGGTATCCCCGCCGCATAGACCGGCACATAAACAACCCGCGCCCAGAAATAAAGCTGCGCCCCCAGCGCCGAAGTCGCATTGCCCTTGCCCAGCAAAGTCACCGCCAGCACCGCCACGGCAAAGAAGACAAACGTCTCCTTGAAATTCCCAAACGCCCGCAGCATCCGCCCGGTCACCACCGACACCGGCCTGGTCGGTTCATCACGCGGCGACATGTTCCACTTGGTGCCAAGCTCGCGCGTCGCCATGACAGTGGCGACCATCAGTTGCACGAGACCGAGAACGACGGACCAGAGCAGCATCTGGATTTCGGATGAGGCGGCGAAGATGGTCATGATATTCTCTTTCTGAAAGCGTGGCCTCTTCTTACGAAGCTCTCTTCCATTTCATCTGTATGTCACCCGCTAAATCATATCCACCTCCCTCTCCACAAGCCAACTGCCTAGACTTCCGCGCATGACCGCGCGCCGCAAACCCCTGTTGGACAAGCCCTCCCTATCCGCCCCCGTTGGGGGGAGGGGGTACCTGAAAAGTGAAAAACGAATAATCGGCAAGCCTCTGATCGCACACCGCTTTCGTGACGGCGCCGCCTCAGTCCAGACTGTAGTTGAAGCTGACAGACACCCTCTGTCCCCGCGCCCCGTTCGGCTCGACGCCGTGGCGCAGCCAGCTTTCCCACAGCAGCAAGCTCCCTGCCTTGGGCGCGACATCCACGAAGCTGCGATTTTCCGGCCGCGCATTCTTCTTGCGTGGCGGCGCCGCCATCATCAGGCCCAGGCGCGGGTCCTCGAACCGGATCGCGCCGGACTTCGGCGGCACCGTCACATAATATGTCCCGCTGATCACCGAATGGGGATGAATGTGCGGCGCATGGATCGCCCCCTTGTTCATCACATTGATCCAGAGGCTGTCGAGCTTCAGCTTCTTTCCGCCCATCTCGAACTGTAGCTCCCGCGCAAACCCCGTCACATGCTTGGCGATGCTGCGCTCCAGATCGGCAAAGATGCTGGCCCGCAAGGTCAGGTCGTTCAGCGAGGCATACGAGGTATAGCCGCCATAGCCATGTTCCCGGCTCCACCGCCGCCCGGCGGTGTCCTCGGCGGCAATCACCAGGCAGGTAGGCTCCAGGCCCCGCGGCGGCGCAATCCGGGCCTTGTACAGCCGGGTCGTGAACAGGATTTCAGACACCCTTACCCCGCAATCAGTTACCTTCCCTTGACCATTGGGGCTGTATGGTGGCCCCGCTGTCAATTCCTCGGGCAAATGGGGCCAGTCATGAATTTCCGCCTTCCCGCGACCCTTGTGGTCATTACCGCCGCCTCCCTGATGCTGTCGGGATGCCTCGTCTATGACGCGGGCTCTGCGGTTGTGGGCGCCGGTTCGGCCGTGGTGGGTGCTGCCGGCAGCGTCGTCGGCACCGCCGCCGACGTGGTCACCTCGCCCTTCGACAAGGACGACTCCAAGAAGGCGCGTTGATCGCCTAGAAGTTGTTCTTCCGTTCGCGGATCTCGCCGAACACCTCAACCGTACTCGCCGTCTCCATGCCCAGGCTCTTGCGGATTTCCACCGAATAGGGCCGCAGGAACGGATTGGTCAGCTTCTCCGTGCCCAGGGTCGCCGGTACCGTCGGCTTGCCCGCGGCCCGCGCCGCATTCACCAGAACCATGCGCTCCTGCAGCGCGCCATTGCCCGGCTCCAGCGTCAGCGCGAACTTGCCGTTGCTCTGGGTATATTCATGCCCGCACCAGATCAGCGTGTCGTCCGGCAGCGTCATCAGCTTGGACAGGCTGGTCCACATCATCGCCGCATCGCCTTCGAACAGGCGCCCGCAGCCCAGCGTGAACAGCGTGTCGCCGGTAAAGGCGTTGCCGTCGATCACAAAGGTGATGGCGCCGCTGGTGTGCGCCGGCACTTCCAGAACCGCCACCGTGCGGCCATCAAATTCCCAGCCCGTGCGTTCTTCCACCCCGACATCGATGCCGGGAATGCGCGCCGCATCCTTGCCGGGCCCCACCACGATGGCGCTGAATTCCTTCTTCAGCTCCAGATTGCCCCCGGTATGGTCCAGGTGGTGATGGGTGTTGAGGATATGGGTCAGCGTCCAGCCGCGCCGCGCCAGCGCCGCGCGCACGGGCGCCGGTTCCGACGGGTCCACAACGGCGCAATAATCGCCCGACTTCACCAGATAGGCGTAATTGTCGGACAGGCAGGGAACAATTTCGATCTCGGTGCTCATGGCGTCTCCAGATGGCGGCGAACCCTAGCAAACCGGCATCTGGGCACAAACGCTTTTGCGCTCTAGACTCCCGTCATGTTGCAGAATGGCGATGATCTGGCCGCGTTTTACAAACAGCCCTTGGGTCAGTGGGCGCGCCATGTCCTGGCCCTGCGAATCCGCGCCGCCTGGCCCAACGTCAAGGGCCTGCGCCTGCTGGCCTATGGCTACGGAACGCCCTACATGCGCGGCTTTGATGCGGAACGCGCCATCGCCGCCATGCCCGCCCAGCTGGGCGTGCCGACCAAATCCAGGTCGCGCCATGCCCGCCTGGTCTGTGCCGAGGATGCGCTGCCTTTCCCCGATGTCTTCTTCGACCGCATCCTGATCATCCATGGCCTGGAGGGGGCGGAGGCGCTGCGCCCCGTGCTCCGGCAATTGTGGCGGGTGCTGGCGCCGGAAGGGCGCATTCTCCTCATCGCTCCCAATCGCGCCAGCCTGTGGGCGCAGCTCGACCGCTCGCCCTTCGGCCATGGCCGCCCCTTCAGCCACGCCGAACTCGACCGCCTGCTCCGGGACGCCCTGTTCGAACCGGTGCACTGGGAGCGGGCGCTCTACGCGCCCCCCTTCGGCCCCTTGCGCGCGCATGGTTGGGAAAGCATCGGTGCGAAACTGTTTCCCGCCATCGGCGGCGTGCATGTGGTGGAAGCCACCAAGTCGCTCTACGCCGCCGCCACCCCGGGCCTGGCACAACCCGCCAAAGCCGCGCTGCAGACGGTGCGTGATCTCAATTTTTCCGCTCCGCCTCGCGGCTCCGCTTCTAATTTTTCTTCAGAAGAAAAATAGCGCCCTGCGCAAATAGATTCGGGCCCAGATAGCCGGTGGTCAGCTTCTGCGGGTCCATCCGGCTGGCGCGCCCGGAATCATTCAGCGCATGCGCCTCCACGATGGTCGCCCCGCATTCGCGCGTCAGGTCCACGAAATCGGCCAGGGTGCACAGATGGATGTTGGGGGTCTCCCACCAGGCATAGCCCAGCTCCTGGGTGCGCGGCATCCTCCCGCCCCACAACAAAGACCCGCGCACTTTCCAGTATCCGAAATTGGGCAGCGACACCGCGCAGCGCCGCCCGATGCGCAGCAGATGGTTCAGCACCGCGCGCGGCTTCTCGGTCGCCTGGATGGTCTGGGACAGGATCACCGCGTCAAACACCTGCGCCGGATAATCGACAAGATCGCTGTCGGCGTCGCCCTGCACTACGGCCAGGCCGCGCGCCACGCAGGCATTCACATTGGCCTGGATGATCTCGATGCCGCGCCCGTCCACGCCCTTGGTCCGGACCAGATGCTCCAGCAGCGCGCCGTCGCCGCAGCCGACATCCAGAACCCGCGCACCGGGGCGGATCATGTCGGCAATCGCCGCAAGGTCGGGACGCAAGGCTGACGAACTCATGTCACGTCCTGCGCCGCATGATTGAGGAAGCCGCGCACAGTGGCAAACATCTCCGGCTCATCCAGCAGGAAGGAGTCATGCCCCTTGTCGCTCTGGATCTCGACAAAGCTGACCCGTGCGGCCACCGCGTTCAGCGCATGGGCGATGCGCTTGTTCTCCACCGGCGGAAACAGCCAGTCGCTGGTGAAGGAAATGATGCAGAAACGCGCCGAATTCAGGTGGAAGACATCTGACAACTGCCCGCCATGGTCCTCGGCCAGGTCGAAATAATCCATCGCGCGGGTGATGTAGAGATAGGAGTTCGCATCAAAGCGGTCCACGAAGCTGGCGCCCTGGTGATGCAGGTAGGATTCAATCTGGAAATCCGGCGCGAACTGGAACGACACCGCCTCGCGGTTCTGCAGGTTGCGCCCGAACTTCTTCTGCAGCGCCATCTCCGAAACATAGGTGATGTGCGCCGCCATGCGCGCCACGGCCAGGCCCTTGGACGGCTTGGTGCCGGCAAGCTGGTATTCGCCGCCATGCCAATCGGGATCGGCCATGACCGCCTGGCGTCCGACTTCGTGGAAGGCGATGTTCTGCGCCGAATGCCGCGCGGCGCAGGCGATCGGCACCACCGCGCGCACGCAGCCGGGATAGCTCGCCGCCCATTGCAGCACCTGCATCCCGCCCATCGAGCCGCCGACCACCGCCAGCAGTTTTTCAATTCCCAGATGGTCGATCAGCCGCTTCTGCGCCCGCACCATGTCGCGGATGGTGACCAGCGGAAATGTCGTGCCCCACGGCTTGCCGGTTTGCGGATTGATCTCCGCCGGACCGGTCGAACCCATGCAGCCGCCCAGCACATTGGCGCAGATGACAAAGAAGCGGTCGGTGTCGATCGGCCTGCCCGGTCCCACCATGCTGGTCCACCAGCCGGGCTTGCCCGTCACCGGATGATCCGACGCCACGAACTGGTCGCCGGTCAGGGCATGGCAGATCAGAACCGCATTGCTCTTGGCCGCATTGAGCGTGCCATAGGTCATGTAGGCGACGGTAAATGGCGAAAGGCTCTGGCCGCAATCCAGCGCCAGGGGCACGTCAAACGTCACCGCCCGCCCGGCATTGGCGGCCGGGGCCTTGATCGCGTGCAGGAAACGGGGTGCCTCGGTCATGCGGAATGCTTGGCCAAATCCTTGAGAATGCGTAGCTAAGGTGCCGTTGCCCCCGAGTCAACGAATGGCAGGCCTGCTTTGCTTTTGGCGCCCGCCCGCCCTATCAATACCGCCGTTTTTTGAGTGCTGACATGAAGCCTGAGCCCAAGCCCAAGCCCGGTATCCTGGACATCACCGCCTATGTCGGCGGCCGCGCCGCCGTGCCCGGTGTCGCAAAGGTGTTCAAACTGTCTTCCAACGAAAGCCCGCTGGGGCCCTCGCCCAAGGCGCTGGCGGCGCTGGACGAGGCCAAGGCCAATGTGGCGCTGTACCCGGAAGGCTCGGCGAGTATCCTGCGCGAGGCCATCGCGGAGGTTTACAAGCTGGACCCGGCTCGCATCGTCACCTCCGGCGACGGTTCCGATGCCCTCCTTACCATGCTGGCCAATGCCTATCTCCAACCGGGTGACGAGGCGCTGTTCACGCAGCACGCCTTCCTCGTCTACAAAATCGCCACCCTGGCCAACAGCGCCGTGCCCGTGACGGTTCCCGAGCGCGACAGCAATACCGGCCTGAAGGCCGATGTCGATGTGCTGCTGGCAGCGGTGACGCCCAAGACGCGCATCGTCTTCATCGCCAATCCCAACAATCCCACCGGCTCCTATCTCACCCGCGACGAGATGGAGCGGCTGCATGCCGGCCTGCCGGGCAATGTGCTGCTGGTGATCGACGCCGCCTATGGCGAATACGTCACCGCCAAGGATTACGACACCGGAATTTCACTGGCGTCGAAGTTCGACAATGTCGTGATGACACGCACCTTCTCCAAGCTCTATGGCCTGGCCGGCCTGCGGGTGGGCTGGATGTATGGTCCTGCCGCCATCTGCGATGTGATCAACCGCATCCGCGGGCCTTTCAATACGGCCCTGAACCAGCAGCTGGCCGGCGCTGCTGCCCTGCGCGACCACGATCACGTCCGCAAAGCGGTAGAGCACAACAACACCTGGCTGTCCTGGGTTGCCGCCGAAATCCGCAAGGCCGGGCTTCGCGTCGATGACAGCGTGGGGAATTTCGTGCTGATCCATTTCCCCAAAGGCGACAAGAACGCCGCCGCCGCCGATCTCTTCCTCAACAAGGGCGGCGTTATCCTGCGTCCGGTGGGCGGCTATGGCCTGCCCGACTGCCTGCGCATGACGATCGGCACCGAAGAACAGAACCGGCTGGCGGTATCGCTGCTGCAACAGTTCATGGCGGGCTGATGAACAAGGTCGCCATCATCGGTCTTGGCCTTATCGGCTCGTCCATCGCGCACGCGGCGCGGCGCGGCACCTTGGCCACCCAGGTGATGGGCTTCGACGCCAATCCCGATGTGCGGCTGCGCGCAGGCAAGATCGGCTTCTGCGACGTCATCGCCGACGACATCGCGACCTGCGTGCAGGATGCCGAGCTGGTGATCCTGTGTGCGCCCGTCGGCGCCTACGGCTCCATCGCCCCGCTGATCGCGCCGCATCTGGCGCCGGGCGCCATCCTGTCCGATGTCGGCTCGGTCAAGGGCGCCGTGGTCCGCGATGTCGGCCCGCATGTACCACCGGGGGTGCATTTCATTCCCGCCCATCCCATCGCCGGCACCGAGTACAGCGGACCTGAGGCTGGCTTTTCCAGCCTGTTCGACGGCCGCTGGGCGATCCTCACGCCCGTCCCCGGCAGCGACGAAGCCGCAGTGGCCAAGCTGAAAGCCTTCTGGCAGGGGCTGGGCAGCCAGGTGGATGTGATGGACGCGGGCCATCACGACCTGGTGCTGGCCATCACCTCCCACCTGCCACATCTGATCGCCTACAACATCGTGGGCACGGCGCATGATCTGGAGCAGGTCACCGAAGGCGAAGTGATCAAATATTCCGCCGGCGGCTTTCGCGATTTCACCCGCATCGCCGCCAGCGATCCCACCATGTGGCGCGACGTCTTTCTGAACAACCGCGAGGCAGTTCTGGAAGTGCTGGGCCGCTTCAACGAAGACCTCAGCCAGTTGACGCGGGCGATCCGCAACAATGACGGCCAGATGCTGTTCGACTTCTTCACCCGCACCCGCGCCATTCGCCGGGCGATCATCGATGTCGGCCAGGACAGCGCCGCACCGAACTTCGGCCGCAACACTTAACCCTTCCGGCCTTCGCTGGGCCGAGGCCCAGCTACGGCCACCTCCCCGTGCAAACGCACTGCCGCGCGTGCGGGGAAGGACTTAGTAAAGCGCCGACAGCGCCCGCGCCGCCATGTCGGGCTCGACGCCCTTGTCCAGTTTCATCTGGCCGCCATGGCCGTGCCAGGCGCGCACCGCTTCCGGCCAATAGGCGATACCTTGCAGCAGCGGCGTCAGCGTGTCCGCTTGCGTCAGTGTGACATAGGCCTGCACCAGTTTTGGCTTGGCCCCGCCGCTTGCGTAAGCGTCAGCCTTCACCATCAGGTCCAGGTCGCGGCCATCCGGATCGCGCCGCATGTGAAATTGCAGCCGCCGCGCCAGGAAGCCCTTGCCCGCCGCATCCACGATATCCAGGTCGAATCGCGCCAGTCCACCCTTGGCGACGACACTGCTGCCGCGCATGGTGCCGGGCAGGAAATCCGCCTCATGCTGCTTGCCGTCGCCCGCCACCCATTCCAGGTGCTGCGGCCCGGTTGCCTCATACACCGTGGTGGCGCGGCCATAGGTGAGGGCGTGCAGCGCGAATTTCGGGCTGCGCCAGAAAAAGGGTCCGCGCGCACCGGCGCCATGGACATAGAAATCGGTGAAGTTCGCTTCCAGTCGGAACGGAAATCCACCGACCGCGACACTGGCCCAGTCCAGCGTTACGCCGGGCACGGCTTCATGGCCGCGCATGGCGGCAAGCTTTTTCTCGAAGGCCCCGGCGGCGATCCACCAGTGGATCATCACCGCCGCAGCCACCGCTGCAAACGCGGCGATAGGCGCATACAGCCAGAAGCGACTCGAATAGCTCAACCGCATTTGGAATATCCGCAAGACAGGCAGGAATCGCAGCCTTCCATCTTCACGAAGCTGGCGTCGTTGCAGCGCGGGCAGAACCGCGCACGCGCGCCTTCCACCGGAAGGTCATGGGGGCTGGGCATACCCACCGGCCCGCCCGACATACCAAGCGCGCGTGGACGCAGGAATCCGATTTCCACCATGTGCTTTTCGATCACTTCGCCAATGGCAGCCATCAGCGAGGGCACGTAGCGGCCGTTCATCCATTGTCCGCCGCGCGGATCGAAGATCGCCTTCATCTCTTCCACCACAAAACTGACATCGCCGCCGCGCCGGAACACTGCCGAGATCATGCGCGTCAGCGCCAGCGCCCAGGCATAGGCTTCCATGTTCTTGGAATTGATAAAGACCTCGAAGGGCCGCCGCCGCCCATCCTTCACGATATCGTTGATGGTGATATAAAAAGCGTGATCGCTGTCGGCCCACTTGATCTTGTAGGTCCGGCCCAGCAGCTCTTCGGGCCGGTCCAGCGGCCGTGTCATGTAGACGACATCCCCGCCGCCTTGCGATATGCGCGGCTCCGGCAGGGGCAGCGGCAGTTCGGGCTCGCGCGGGTCGCTCGCCGCCTCGGCAATGGCGGGCTCCTCGACCGACAGCACCGATCCCGTCACGTCATTGGGCCGATAGGTGGTGCAGCCCTTGCAACCCTTCTCATAGGCTTCGACATAAACATGGGCGAAACTCTCGAAGGAAATCGCCGCCGGGACATTGATGGTCTTGGAGATGGCGCTGTCGATAAAGGGCTGCGCCGCCGCCTGCACTGCCAGGTGATCGGCGGGCGAGAGGGTCTGGGCGCTGACGAAATAGTCGGGAAGGGCGGCACCTTCGCCGAATTTGGCGTGAAAGGCCCGCACCGCATAGTCACTGACCTGTTCCTCGGTCCGCGTGCCGTCTGGCTGCAGGATCTTGCGCTTGTAGCGGAAGGCGAACACCGGCTCGATGCCGCTGGAGACATTGTCCGCGAACAGCGAAATGGTGCCGGTGGGCGCGATGGACGTCAGCAGCGCATTGCGAACACCGTGCTGGGCGATGGCGTCATAGATGTCGGCCGGCAGCGCCTGGATATGCGGCCGCGCCAGATAGGGGTTCATGTCAAAAAGCGGGAAGACACCTTTTTCCTTCGCCAGCGCCACGCTGGCACGATAGGCGGCATGGCTGATCGCAGACAGCCACTTCTGAATCAGGGCGATGCTGCCCGGCGAGCCGTACCGCAGCTTGCAGAAGATCAGCGCATCGGCCAGGCCCGTAACGCCCAGCCCGATGCGGCGCTTGGCCTTGGCTTCCGCGCGCTGCTCTTCCAGCGGAAAGCGCGATACATCGATGGCATTGTCCATCATGCGAATGGCGGTCGCGGTCAGGCTTTCCAGTTCCGCCATGTCCAGCGCGGCATCGTCCTCGAACGGGTTGCGGATCAGCTTGGCCAGGTTGATCGACCCCAGCAGGCAGGCGCCATAAGGCGGCAGGGGCTGTTCCCCACAGGGATTGGTGGCCGAGATGGTCTCGCAATAGCCCAGATTGTTCTGCTGGTTGATGCGGTCAATAAAGATCACGCCGGGCTCGGCATAATTGTAGGTGCTGCGCATGATGGTATCCCACAGCGCCTTGGCCTTCACCGTCCGATACGTGACGCCACCAAACATCAGCTGCCAGTCGGCATCGGCCGCCACCGCCGCCATGAAGGCATCGCTCGCCAGCACCGACAGGTTGAAATTGCTCAGCCGGCCCGGGGTACGCTTGGCGGTGATGAAATCCTCGATGTCGGGATGATCAACGCGCAGGCACGCCATCATGGCGCCGCGGCGCGATCCCGCGCTCATGATGGTACGGCACATCGAATCCCACACATCCATGAACGAGACCGGGCCGGATGCATCCGCGCCCACGCCTTTCACCGCCGCGCCCTTGGGCCGGAGCGTAGAAAAATCATAGCCGATGCCGCCGCCCTGCTGCAGCGTCAGCGCCGCTTCGCGCAAGGCGCTGAAGATGCCGTCCATCGAATCGGTGATGGTGCCCATCACGAAACAGTTGAACAGCGTCACGTCGCGCGCCGTGCCGGCGCCCGCCAGGATGCGTCCCGCCGGCAGGAATTTGTGGCCCGCCAGGGCGTGGGCGAATTCGCGGGCGCGCGCGACGCGCTGCTCCGGCGCTTCCGCCTGCGCCAGCGCCATGGCCACGCGCGTCCAGCTGTCGGCCACGTCGCGGTCCACAGGCGTGCCGTCCGGCGCCTTCAGCCGGTACTTCATGTCCCAGACGTTTTGGGAAATCGCGCTCATCAGCAGGTAACAACCATATCGTACGGGGGTTCGCCACTCCTATAGATAGGCATGGTTGCCCAACGGACAACCGCCGCAAGCGCTTGAAATCTCAGGGTAAAAGTGCGGCCGTGGCGCTCTCGATCCGGGTCTCCAGCAAGGCCATGAATTCGCTGCGCTTCAGCCCCGGTGCGATTGCGGGCAAAAATTCCAGCACGATGATCCCCGGCCGCTTGGTAAAGCCCGTCCAATAGGCCCCCGAATTCAGCGCCACCGGCACGCAAGGCACATCCAGCATGCCGTAAAGCCCCGCCACCCCCGGCTTGTAGTCCGGTGCATCGCCCGGCTTTTTGCGAGTGCCTTCCGGAAAGATCAGGATGGGCCGCCCCTGCGCCAGCACCGCCTTCGCCGCCGCGCCCATCCTGCGAAGGGCGCTGGCCCCGGCACCGCGGTCGATCGGGATGGCGGCGCTCTTCCACAAAAACCAGCCATAAAAAGGAATGCGCAGCAGCTCGCGCTTCAAGACGATCCCCGGCGCATCCAGTGCCAAATACAGCGCCAGCGTGTCCCACATGCTCATATGCTTGGCGGCAACCAGCACCGGGCCGCGCGGCGGTGCCCCGCGAATTTCCCAGTCGATCCCGGCGAACAGTTTCAGCCCGAAAAACGTGGCGCGCGACCACACCCGCGCCAGCCAGATGGTTGCGCCGCGCGGCAGCAGCAGCACCGGCAGGAACACCAGCGACAGGACCGTGGTGACGGCCAGGAACCACACCAGGAACAACAGGGACCGCACACCGGTCATGACCGCAGCCGCGTCATCACAATGCTGGCCAGATACTTGGCATATTCCCGGTGCAGCAGCCCCACCGTGCGCGGATGCCGCCACCAACCGCTTAGATCAATGCCGGCCTGGTCCACCGGATAGGCGATCAATGTGATGTCCGGCAGCGCGGCGTTGAATTCGCGCAGGGTGCGCGGCATGTGATAGCGGCCGGTGACAATGACGATGCTGCCGAAATGATTCTCGCGCGCCCATTGCGCGGCTTCCTCGGCATTGCCATGCGTATCTTCCGCCGTATAGCCAAGATCGGCGCAGCAGCGAAATCGCGGCCCTCCTTCCGACAGCTTTTCCAGATCTGCCTTGGTGGTCGCGAGCGACACGCCGCTGATCAGCAGCCGCTGGCCGACGCCCTTTTCCAGCAGCGCCACGGCAGTATCCAATCGCTCATCGCCGCCGGTCAGCGCCACGATGCCGTCAGCCTGGGGCAGCATCTCGGGCGGGCTCGGCAGATTGCTGACGAACAGCACGAAGCTGATCGCATAACCCAGCAACAGCACAAACACGATGCCTAGGAAAACGCGCAAACTTTCAAAGCTCCAATGCCTTGGGTCAAGGATAGCAAAGCCAGGACCTCAATAAATAGCCTTGACCACCGACAAAACCGATACGCGCGCCGTCGCCCAGGCGATCAATGCGGTGGCGGCCGGCACCGCCGCAAGCCATGGAATCTCGGTCCATTTCAGCGACAGCGGGGGCAGGAAGGGAACGGCCTCAAGCCCGAATATTTCCAATCCCCCGGCGCCCAGAAAGAATAACGCCGCAAACAGCGTTCCCAGGGCTGCGGCAAAGAGCGCCGAGACGAAATAGTGCCATTCCACCGCGCGCGCGATGAAGCCCGGCAGCGCGCCCATCTGGTGCAGCAGGGCCACCATCTCGTGATGGGCGTCCAGGCCTGCGCGGGTGGCGAACGACACCGCCGCCGCCGTGGCGCCCGCGATCAGCAGCAAGATGCCATAGGCCGACCAGCGCACCGCATCGGCCAGGCCTTTCAGCCGCGCCAGCCAGCGGCGATGATCGTCCAGCGTGGCGTGCGGCGCGGCGCGTTTGAGCTGCGCGCCCAGCGCGGCGGTATCGACCGGCGCGCCCGGCGTGATCGCGGCATCAATCAGCCGGGGCAGGGGTATGCCCGACACCGCGCCATTCTTGCCGATCCAGGGTTCGACCAGCGCATTGATCTCGGCATCCGACAACAGGCGCGCATGGGCAATGCCCGGCGTGCGGTTCAAAAGCGCCAGCGCCGTTTTTGTTTCTGCTTCCAGCCCGGCGCGTGCGTCACCTTCTTCGGGCGGCATGATCTGCACGGTGATCCGGTCCGACAATCCGCTCTGCCAGCCTTGCGCGGCGCGGTCCGCAACCAGCGAGGCGCCCAGCGCCAGCGCTGCCAAAAAGGCCATCACCGCGATGACGAAATCCAGCGGCGCAGCGCCCTTGTCGCGCGGAAGAATATAGGTGGCGCGATCACTCATGCCGCCCTCAATTCGACCAGGCGGCCTTCGATCAGCCGCATCTCGCGCGCCCGCGTCGCCTCGATCAGGGCGCGGTCATGGGTGGCGATCAGCACCGTGGTGCCCAGCCGGTTCAGTTCTGCGATCAGGCGGATCAACCGCGCACCCATTTCGGGATCGACATTGCCGGTGGGTTCGTCGGCAATCAGAAGATCCGGCCGCGCCACCACAGCGCGAGCGATGGCGACGCGCTGCTGCTCGCCGCCCGACAGGGTGGCGGGGCGCGCATCCATGCGGTCGCCCAGCCCCACCCAGGACAAAAGCTCGCGCACGTCATGGGAGAATTCCGCCGGCTTCTTGCCCGCCAGTCGCAGCGGCAGGGCGACATTGTCATAGGCTGACAGGTGATCCAGCAGCCGGAAATCCTGGAACACCACCCCGATGCGGCGGCGCAGGCCCGGCAGGTCGCGGCGTTTGGCCGTGGCCAGTTCGGCGCCGAACAGGGTGATAAGTCCCCGCGACGGCGGTTCGGCGACATAGATCAACTTCAGCAGGGTGGTTTTGCCCGCCCCCGACAGGCCGGTCAGGAAGGTAAATGAGCCCGGCTCCAGCGAGAAGCTCACATCCTTGAGCACCTCTGGCCCCGTGCCATAGCGCATGCCGACATTTTCGAACCGAACCATTGCCGGACCATAGCCATCAGGCGCCTTGCGGTCATGGCCCCCGGCCCCTATTTTCGCCTGATATTTCAACAGGCCGGCATGATTCTCACCTGTCCCAACTGCGATACGCGCTATTCGGTGGACGGGGCCAAGTTTCCCGCAGCCGGCCGCACCGTGCGCTGTGCCAAGTGCAGCCACAGCTGGCACCAGGTGGCAGAGACACCTGATGAGCCCGAGCAGGGTTCCATCCCCGAGGCGATCCCCCAGCCCGAACCGGAACCGCAAACCCCCTATCCGGTGAACAGCCCGTCCTCCATCCGCGCCTATGCGCCCGCTGCCACCGTGGCCGAGCCGCGTGCCCCGATGGGCCCGAAGCTGGCCGTCGCTGCCGGTTGGGTCGGATTGATCGCCGTGGTGCTGCTGATCGCTTATTCGGCGCTGAAATACCGCCAGGACATTGCGGTGATCTGGCCGCAATCGGCCGGCGTCTATTCCAGCCTGGGCCTGAAAGTGAATTCCAGCGGCATCGATTTTCGCCAGGTGGATTATCGCCGTGAGAGCGAGGATGGCCAGATCGTGCTGGCGGTGACCGGCGTCATCGTCAATACCGGCGCGCGCGAACTGCCGGTGCCGCAGACGGTGCGCGTCACCCTCAGCGATTCCAACAATCACGAACTTTATCACTGGACCTTCAAGCCCACTGCCGCCACGCTCAAGGCGGGCCAGTCGGTGCCCTTCACCACGCGTCTTTCAAGCCCGCCCGCAGCCGCGCGGCATCTGGAAGTGCGCTTCGCCAAGGACGGCACATGACGCCTCCCGAGGTCCTGTATTCCGCCGAACAGATCCAGGAACGGGTGCGCGCCATGGCGCGCACAATTGCCAGCGCCCCGCTGGTGCCCGACATCGCCATGCCGGTCCTGGTGGGCGGCTTTGTCTTCGCCGCCGATCTGCTGCGCGCGCTGGCCTGGGAAGGCGTGTCGATGGAAGTGGAGATGATCTGGCTGCGCTCCTATGGCGACAAGCGCGTCGCCAGCGCCATCTCCATGGTCGCTGGCCCCTCCGAACAGATAACCGGCCGCCATGTGCTGGTGATTGACGGCGTCCTGGATGCAGGGCGCACGGTCGCCAAGGCGGTATCGCTGATCCAGGCCGCAGGCGCGGCCAGCGTGCAGGTGGCGGTGATGCTGGACAAGCAGCGCGCCGATCGCGTCGCCAATGCCGACTATGTCGGCTTTCCGGTCGGCAACGACTTCGTCATCGGATATGGCATGGACGATGCGGGCAAGTATCGCGGCCTGCCTTATATCGGCAAAGTCTAGAAAGCCTTCAGCAACCGGTCCAGGTAATCGCGCTCCGATTGCGGCCGGTTCATTTCTGCGGCGCGGCGGCGCAGCTCCATCAGAATAGCGCGCGCCCGCGCCAGGTCGGTGGCGCCCGGAATCTTCACCCCCGAATTGCCCAGCGGTGCGTTGCCCCGGCCCAGCGGATCTTTTCCGCCGGCCTGCTTGCCGCCCGGTGCCTCTTGCGCCAGCGCCTGTGCGCCCTGGCGCATGGCTTCCAGCGCCTGGTTCTGCGCGCTGCCGGCATTTTCCAGATCCTGCTGGCCCAGCGCGCGCCCCGCTTCCCCCATCGCCTTGCCGGCCTCGCGCAGTTTTTGCGCCGACTTGCCGTCCATGCCCTTCAGGGCATCCTGCAATTCCTTCTGCAGGTCCTGCTGCTGCTTGGCCAGGCCCTGCGCGCCGCCATCCTTGGGATCAGGCTTGTTGCCATCGGTGCCCTGGCGCTGGCGGAAGGTCTTGTCCAGCAGCGAACGCTGCTTGCTCATCAGGTCACTGAATTTCTGCAGCGCTTCATTGTTGGCCTTGTCCTGCGCGCTCTGGCCCGCGGACTGCTGCATGTGCATGTTCTCCAGCATCGACTGCAGCATGGCCAGCAGTTGCGCTGCCTGCTGGCGGTCGCCGGCCTGGCTCAGCTTCTGGATCATCTGCAGCAGGGTCTGCACATCGTTCATGCCCAGCGTCTTGGCGTCGGGCGATGGCGGCTCCATGCTCTGTGGCGACGGGTTGGCGGCCAGCGCCGCCACATAGCGCTTCATCGCCTCGTCATAACGCTTGAGCAGTTCGTCAATGACCTCCTGCGGCGCACCGGCCGCCATCGCGGCGGTCAGCATCATCTGCAGCTTGCGCAGTTCCTCCGCCGCCGATAGCAGACCGCCGCGCTCCAGCTTCAGCGCGGTTTCCCACAACAGGGTCTGGACATGGCTGATGTCGGATTCATGCCTGGCGTTCTGCACGCCGTTATAGGCGCTGCGCAGGGCCAGGAAAATGTCGCTCTGGCCGTCATAGAAGCGGTCCGGCGCGATGGTCAGCGCGTCCAGGGTCAGCAGTACGATCCTGCGCCCCGCCGCGTCGGTGGTGGCGAGCTGCTGGCGCTGCTCGATCAGCGCGCGCGCCAGCGGGTCGGTAAAGACGCGCGCCGGCAATCTGTAACTGACGGTGCGGCTGGCGCCCAACTGGCCGATGGCGTCGCGCGCTTCCAGATGCACCTGCACCGTCAGCCCGGCATAGGGATGGCTGGTGAGATCGACATAGGAATCCTGCGTCACATCCTTCAGCACCTGGCCCAGCGGCAGGTCCACCACCAGCGGCTTGCCACGCGGAGGCACCAGCACGGCATGCACCTTGGCCACACCGTAATCGTCATGGCCCTTGAAGGTGAAGCGGGTGGCCAGTTGTTCGGTGCGCCGCGGCGCGACTGTCATGGCGATGGCGGGCGCCGCGTCCGGCACCGCGTCAATGGTCCAGTGGCCGATGGCGTGTCCGCCCACCTGTACCCGCACCCGCGCGCTGTCCTTCAGGATCACATTGCTGGAATATTCGCCCTCCTCGCCGGCAAAGCGCGGCGCGGTGTTGCTGCCGGCTGCCAGTCCCGGCGTGCGCGGCGCGCCATGCACCCGAAGATTCAGCACCGATCCCTGCGGCACCATGACGATGCCATCATCGCCGATCCGCAAGGTGGTCAGCGGCAGGCCGGTATAGGGCGGCGGGTCGATCCAGGCATCAAGGCTGGCGGACGACCCTGCGCCGCTGTCAAAAGCCGCGATCAGCCGCGCGCCGGTATCGCCGCGCGCAAACACCACCCCGACCGTCAGCGCGATCAGCACGTACCAGCGCAGACCACGGGGATCGCGTTCGGCAATGTTGGCGCGCGGCGGGCCCAGGCGGAATTTCGCCGGCAGCCCGCGCGCCTGGTGCAGTGTCCACAATTGCTGCGCAAAGGGATCATCGCCCACCAGCCGGTCGCCGCGCTCCGACACCGGGCGATGCACAAGCCCGCTGTCACGCTCCAGCCGACGCGCCGCGTCCAGGCCGCGCGGCCAGACGAAATCGGCAAAACCCTCGGCCAGGCTATAGGCGCAGGCGGTGATGGTGGCCGCCAGCAGCAACGCCTGCACCGGCCAGGGGATGAATGCGAAAATGCCCGTCAGCGCCATTGCCAGGTAGAAACCGGCGAACCCCGCCGCCGGCCACAGCAGCGGCAGGACCAGCTCGACCACCAGCACCGCGCGGGCAAGCGCGATGGAACGCTGTAACGGTTCAGTCCACCAGCCAGTCGGGAATGCGGTCTTTGGCAATGAGGTCGGCATAACTCTCTCTGGGGCGCACGATGCCCCATTGTTCGCCCGCGACCAAGACTTCCGGGATGCGCGGACGGGCATTGTAATCACCCGCCATCACCGCGCCATAGGCCCCTGCCGTCAGGATGGCCACAAGATCGCCCGATTTGAGTTCCGGCAACGGCCGATCACTGGCGAACAGGTCGCTGGTTTCGCAAACCGGCCCCACCACATCATATTTGGGGCGCGGGGAACCCGGCACCGGCTGGCGGACCGCCACAATCTCGTGGAAGGCGTCATACATGGCGGGACGGACCAGATCATTCATCCCGGCATCAATGATCAGGAAGGTCTTGGCGTCGCCGCGCTTCACATAGATCACTTCCGACACCAGCACCCCGGCATTGGCGGCGATCAGCCGCCCCGGCTCGAACGACAGCTTGCAGCCGAAATCCTGCGTTACCCGCGTCACCATGGCGCCATAGGCGCGCGGATCGGGCGGCGGTTCATTGTTGTTCTCATACGGCACACCCAGCCCGCCCCCCAGGTCGAGGCGCGAGATGGCATGACCGTCGGCGCGCAGGGTCGCGATCAGGTCGCCAACGATGGTGAAGGCCTGCTCGAAGGGTTCCAGCTCGGTGATCTGGCTGCCGATATGGACATCCACCCCCACGATCTCGACGCCCTTCAAGGTCGCGGCATGGGCATAGGCTTCGCGGGCATGGGCAAAGGGAATGCCGAACTTGGTCTCCGCCGTGCCGGTATTGATCTTGGCATGGGTGCGCGCGTCCACGTCGGGATTGATGCGCAAGGACACCGCCGCACGCTTGCCCGCCTCCAGCGCCACCTCGTTCAGCGCCACCAGTTCCGGCTCGCTCTCGACATTGAACTGATAGATGCCCGCCTCCAGCCCGGCGCGCATTTCAGCCTTTGTCTTGCCGACACCGGAAAACACGATCCGGTTCGCAGGGATTCCCGCCGCCAGCGCCTTGGCCAGTTCGCCGCCCGACACCACATCGGCGCCCGCGCCCAGCTTTGCCAGCGTCTTCAGCACCGCCAGATTGTCATTGGCCTTGACCGCATAGGCGACCAGCGAGCCCTGTGGCAAGGCACCGGCAAATACCTTGTAGTGACGCTCCAGGGTCGCGGTGGAATAGCAATAGAAAGGCGTACCGACCTGCTTGGCCAGTTTGTCCAGCCGCACGCCCTCAGCGCACAGCACGCCATCGGTATAGTCGAAATGGTTCACGCCTATCGGCCCAGCGGATAAGGCGGCTTGGACGGGTCTTTTTCTTCGCGCGGCGTGGTCTGCCCATTGGGCTTCACCAGGTCATTCTTGACGCCGCAGGCGCTCAGCATCAGGGCGGCGGCGGCAAGGATCAGCAAAGCTCTCATTTCAGATGCCCCTTCCAATAGGCCAGCTGCTCCTTCACGCGCGCCGGCGCGGTGCCGCCCAGGCTCATGCGGGAATTGACGCTGGAATCCAGCGACAGCACCGCGAACACCGCATCGGTGATGCCGGGCTCGATTGCCTGCATGGCCGCCAGCGGCAGCGCGTCCAGGCCCACGCCCGCATCTTCCGCCGCCTTCACGATGGAACCGGCAATGTGATGGGCCTCGCGGAACGGTTTCTTCAGCTCCCGCACCACCCAGTCCGCCAGATCGGTGGCGGTGGGATATCCCGCCTCGCAGGCGCTGCGCATCTTGGCCGGGTTGGCCGTCAGGTCGGCCATCATCGCCGCCATGGCCGCCAGCGAAATCTCCACGGTGTCGGCTGCGTCGAACACCCGTTCCTTGTCTTCCTGCAGGTCGGTGCCATAGGTCAGCACCAGCCCCTTCACCACGGTCGCCAGCGCCACGAAATCGCCCAGCACGCGTCCTGTCTTGCCGCGGATCAGCTCGGCCGCATCGGGATTGCGCTTCTGCGGCATGATGGAGGAACCGGTGGTGAAGGCATCGGACAGCTTCACAAAGGCAAAGGCCGGCGTCGACCATTGCACCAGTTCGCCCGCCAGCCGCGACATGTGCACGGCGCAGACGGTGCAGGCCGCCAGATATTCCAGCGCAAAGTCGCGCGCCGAAATTGCGTCCATGGAATTGCGCATCGGCCGCGCAAAACCCAGCGTACGCGCCGTATTGTCGCGGTCGATGGGAAATGACGTTCCGGCCAAAGCAGCTGCACCCAGGGGCGATTCATTCAACCGCTTGCGCGCATCTTCAAAACGTCCGCGGTCGCGCGCGAACATCTCGACATAGGCCAGCATGTGATGGCCGAACGTCACCGGCTGGGCCACCTGCATGTGGGTGAAACCCGGCATGATGGTATCGAAGTGCTTTTCCGCCTGGGAAAACAGCGCCCGTTGCAGTTCCAGCAGGCCGTGATCGGCGCGCTCACAGGCGGCGCGCACCCACAGCCGAAAATCCGTCACCACCTGGTCGTTGCGCGAGCGCGCGGTGTGCAGCCGTCCTGCCGCGGGCCCAATCAGCTCGGCAAGCCGCGATTCGATATTGAGGTGAATGTCCTCCAGCTCGCGCTTGAAGACGAATTCGCCGGCCGCCATCTCCTTTTCGATGGTGTCCAGGCCGGCCAGGATCTGCTGGCCGTCATCCTTGGAAATGATGCCTTCGGTGGCCAGCATGCGGCAATGGGCGCGGGAACCCGCGATGTCTTCCGCCGCGAGGCGCTTGTCGAAATCGATCGAGGGGGTAATCTCCCTCATGATGGCAGCAGGGCCGGATTCAAACCGTCCGCCCCACATCTTGTTCGTGCTCATTTTCTCATCCGGTAACCAATGACCAAGAAGATCATCATAAGCCTGGCCGTGATCATCGCGCTGGCCAGTGGCATCCTATATGCGAGGGGGCTGCTTTCTGTCCATCAGGGCATGGAGCCGCCGCCGTCTTTGGCCGCCCTCAGGCTGGAAAAGACCCCAAAATCCGCTCCCGATGTCGCCTTTACCGACGCCAAGGGCACGCGTTTCCCGCTTTCCGGCTTCAAGGGCCGTTTTGTGCTGTTGAACCTGTGGGCCACCTGGTGTGCGCCCTGCGTCGCCGAGCTCCCGGCACTGGCGCGCCTGTCGGTCTTCGCACCGGGAATCCGGGTGCTCGCCGTCAACATGGACCGGGGCCAGGTCGACGTTGCCGAATTCATCAGCAGCCACAAGATCAAGCTGCCGCTCTACCGCGACACCGATGTCGTGATGATGAAAAGCTTCGGCGCCTATGCCTTGCCCATGACCGTGCTGATCGGCCCGGATGGAAAGATCATTGCCAAAGCCGAAGGCCCCGCCGAGTGGGACAGCCCGGAAGCGGTAAAATACTTCAAGCGAATTTCCGGGACTTAGTCCAACCCACAACGCAAAAGATCCGCGTTCCTAGCGGGTAGGAACCGGATGCTCGCCGCGATAGTCGTAGAAGCCGCGACCCGTCTTGCGACCCAGCCAGCCGGCCTCGACATACTTCACCAGCAGCGGGCAGGGGCGATACTTGGAATCCGCCAGGCCCTCATACAGCACCTGCATCACCGACAGGCAGGTATCCAGGCCGATAAAGTCTGCAAGCTGCAGCGGGCCCATGGGATGGTTGGCGCCCAGCCGCATGGCGGTGTCGATGGCGTCCACATTGCCGACGCCTTCATACAGCGTGTAGACCGCCTCGTTGATCATCGGCAGCAGGATGCGGTTGACGATGAAGGCGGGGAAGTCTTCGGCATAAGCGGCGGTCTTGCCCACGCGCTTGACGATCTCCAGCGCCGACTGGAAGGTCGCGTCATTGGTGGCAATGCCGCGGATCACTTCCACCAGCTGCATCAACGGCACCGGATTCATGAAATGCAGCCCGATGAACATCTCGGGCCGGTCGGTGACAGACGCCAGGCGCGTCACGGAAATGGACGAGGTGTTGGTGGCGATCATCGCCGTGGGCGAGATCCGCTGGCACAGGTCCTGGAAGATCTTCTTCTTGATGACTTCGTCTTCGGTCGCCGCCTCGATCACCAGGTCGCGGTCCCTGAGGTCGTCCAGGGTCTGGGTGATGCGAATGCGTGCCAGTGCCGGCGCGATTTTGTCTTCCTGGATCACGCCCTTGGCGGCCTGGCGCTGCATGTTCTTCTGCACGCGCTCGATGGCCTTGCCCAGCGCATCCTTGTTGATGTCGTCCAGCACCACGTCATAGCCCGCCAGTGCCAGCACATGGGCAATCCCGGTGCCCATCTGTCCCGCGCCGACGACGCCGATTTTCTCAACTGTCATGGTGTTCGCCTTTACTTGTAGCCGCGCTTTGCAAGTTCTTCGTCCATTTGCGGCAATGCCTGGAACAGGTCCGCGACCAGTCCGTAGTCCGCCACCTGGAAAATGGGGGCGTCTTCATCCTTGTTGATCGCGGCGATGACGCGCGAATCCTTCATGCCTGCCAGATGCTGGATCGCGCCGGAAATGCCCACCGCAATGTACAGGTCGGGGGCCACCACCTTGCCGGTCTGGCCCACCTGGTAATCGTTGGGCACATAGCCCGCATCCACGGCGGCGCGGCTTGCGCCCACGGCGGCATGCAGCTTGTCGGCGATGCTGTCGATCAACTTGAAATTCTCGCCGGAACCGAGCCCACGCCCACCGGAAATGATGATCTTGGCCGAGGTCAGCTCGGGCCGCTCCGATTTCGACAGCGCTTCGCCGGCAAAGCTGGAAAGCTGCGGATCGGCAGCGGCGGCAATTTTCTCGACCGTTGCGCTGCCACCTTCTGCTGCGGCTGCAAAGGCCGTGGTGCGCACGGTGATGATCTTCTTGCCGGCCGGGGCCTGCACCGTCTCGATGGCGTTGCCGGCATAGATCGGCCGCTCGAAGGTGTCGGGCGAAACCACCTTGATGATTTCCGACACCTGCGGCGTGTCCAGCTTCGCCGCCACGCGCGGCAACACATTCTTGCCGCTGGTGGTGGCCGGCGCCAGGATCGCGTCATAGCCATCCGCCACTGACAGGATCAGCGCTTCCATCGGCTCGGCCAGTTGCCTGGCATAGATCGCGCTATCGGCCAGCAGGACCTTTTCGACGCCCGCAATCTTTGCAGCGGCCTCGGCCACCGCCGCGCAATTCTCGCCCGCCACCAGCACATGCACTGGACTAGAAATCGCGGCCGCCGCGGTCACCGTCTTGTGCGTGGCGTCCTTCAGCGACGCATTGTCGTGCTCGGCGATGACAAGACTGGTCATGGCAGCACCCCGTCCGCCTTCAACTTGTCCAGCAATTCGCCGACACTGGCGACCTTGACGCCGCCGCCGCGCTTGGGCGGCTCGCTGACTTTCAGCACCTTGAAGCGCGGCGTGACATCCACGCCCAGATCGGCCGGAGACTTTTCGGCGATGGGCTTCTTCTTGGCCTTCATGATGTTGGGCAACGAGGCATAGCGCGGCTCGTTCAGCCGCAGGTCGGTGGTCATCACCGCGGGCATTTTCACCTCGACGGTCTGCAACCCACCATCAATCTCGCGGCTGATCTTTGCCGACCCATCGGCCAGCTCCAGCGCATGGGCGAAGGTGCCCTGCGGCCAGCCCAGCAGGGCGGCCAGCATCTGGCCCACCTGATTGGCGTCGTCGTCGATCGCCTGCTTGCCGGTGATGACAAAGCCGGGCTGTTCCTCGTCCACCAGCGCCTTCAAAATCTTGGCGACCGCCAGCGGCTCAACCGGACCGTCGGTCTTGACCAGGATTCCCCGGTCGGCGCCCATGGCCAGGGCGGTGCGGATAGTCTCAGAAGCTTGCTGCGGCCCTATGGAGACAACCACCACTTCGCTCGCCTTGCCCTTTTCCTTCAGGCGCACGGCTTCCTCGACAGCGATCTCGTCGAACGGGTTCATGGACATCTTCACATTGGCCATGTCCACGCCGCTCTGGTCGGCCTTAACCCGAACCTTCACATTGTAGTCAATCACCCGCTTGACGGGCACCAGAACCTTCATGGTGTTTCTTTGATTCCCAATGGACGCCATTCGGGCCTCGAAAGGCCCCCCGTCCTGCTGTTGTGCGGCGCAAAAACTAGGCGTGTGGCAAGCCCACTGTCAACGAAAGCAGCATCCCGTCCGCTGCATTGCAGCAGACAGGGTAAATTCGTGACACTGCGTCATCCCGCCGCACTTCCCATCCGGCCTTCGCTGACCCGAGGGCCAGCTGCGGCCACCTCCTCATCTGAGCGCGCTAAGCGCGCATGGGGAGGTAAAATTGGGGGCTACTTCAGCGAAATCAGGAAGGCGACGACGTTGGCCTGCTGGGTTTTGCTGGTAATGCCGGCGAACTGCATCTTGGTTCCTGGAACCATGCGGCCGGGGCCTGCGACCCACTTGGTCAGGTTGGCCTGGTTCCAGACGATGCCTGACTTGCTCAGGGGCGCGGAATAGGAAAAGCCCGGCTTGGAGGCTGCCTTGCGACCGGAAATGCCGAACAGGTTGGGGCCCAGGCCGTCGCCGCCATCCTTGTCGTCGGTGTGGCAGACGGCGCAACGCTTGAAAACATTGGCCCCCGCCTTGGCGTCGCCCGCCGCCACAGCCGCCACGGTTGAGCCAGCCAGCAGCGCCAGCGCGATCACAGTTTTGCCAAGCATGGAAAAAACCTTTTTCTTGGTGCCCCTAACACGTCCCTCACATACCGGAATTGGCACCCGAATCCAGCGGATTTATGGTCGTCGCCGTAAGGTGAGCGCTATCAGGCCCTTAATCGCAAAGTCCAGTCGTAAAGCGCCTGCATCAGCAGGCCGATGAACTTGCCCGTGGCCTCGTCCTTCAAGCTGCCATCCTCGGCGAATTTGCCGCCCGCCTGGGCGATCAGCACTTCCGGCCTGTTCACCGGCAGCATGTTCAGCGCCAGGCAGGTCTGGCGCAGCTGTAGCTGGCTGCGCACCGTCGCCATCATCCCGGCACTGGCGCCCAGTATGGCCACCGGCTTGCCGTCGAAGGGCGAGCTGGACGGCGGGCGCGAGACCCAGTCGATGGCATTCTTCAGCACGCCCGGCATGCCGTAATTGTATTCCGGGGTGGCAAACAGCAAAGCGTCAGCATCCCTGACCTGCTGCTTCAGCGTGGCGACAGCCGCAGGTTCGCCGGCATCGCGCACATCCTCATTGTAAAGCGGAATATCCCCGATCGCACCTTCGATGATCGTCATGCCCGCAGGCGCGCGTGCGATGGCGGCGTTCATCGCCATGCGGTTGAACGATCCTCGGCGCAGCGAACCACACATCGCCAGAACCTGGAGGGAAGTCTTGTCAGTCACGGGCGCGTTTCCTTGCTGGCATGCGTCATGGTGGCGGTGTGCGGCGCAAATGTAAAACTTCCGTGCCGGCAATGCCCCGCTATACAGTGCGCCATGAGCGAACTGGTGCAGAATTTTTCCCGCGCCGTAAGTGCGGCGCGCGATCTGGAAACGCTGCGCCTGGTCCTGGCCGGCGCGGTCCAGGGTCTGGGCTTTCATCACCTGATTCTGCAGGGCGCGTGCGGTGCCGCGTGGCTGGCCGACATGCCGTCGGCCTGGCAGGCCGCAACATCTGGTGTTTCCGGCGATGCCGCGCTGGCGGCGGCCTCGCAATGCTATGCGCCGTTCCTGTGGTCCGATATTCCGCGCCTGATCGCCTGCACCCCGGCCCAGCATGGATTCCTGGACGCCGCTGCGTTGGCAGGGCTGGGGGCGGCGGTAACGGTGCCGATCCACCGCGCCCGCGGCGCCGACGATGCCGGCAGCTACAGCGTCTTTGCGGGTGCCTGTTCCTTCCTGATGAAAAAGAGCGCGGCGCTGCCGCTGGCCTCGCTGGCGGCGGCGCACTATGTCGGCGCCCTGGCCTTCGATGCGGCCGAAAAGATGCGCCGGCCCCAGACCGCCGCCGAAAAGGTGGGTCCCTATCTCACGCCGCGCCAGCGCGACTGCGTGGCGCTGGTGGCCCAGGGCAAGAGCGACTGGGAGATCGGCCAGATGCTGGGAATCAGCGACTCCACCGTCCACAAGCATATCGAGGACGCCAAACGCCGCTTCGGCGTCTCCACCCGCATCCAGCTTGTGGTCCGCTCGCTGTTTGATGCCCGGCTCAGCTTTGACGAAGTGATCAGCTAGGCGTTTACCAGCTCCACTTGCACCACATCGGTGCGTGCCACTTCGAAAGTCGCGGCGCAGATCCCCAGATAGAATTCCCAGTTGCGCAGGAATTGCTGGTCATGGCCCAGGGCGCGGATGGCCGTCTCCTGTGCCTGCATCCGCACCAGCCATTCGCGCAAGGTGCGGGCATAGTCCTTGCCAAAGCCAAAGGCGCCGGCAAATTTCAACCCGGCTTTCTCGGCCTCCTCGCGGAAGCGCTGCAGGCTGGGCAACATGCCGCCGGGAAAGACATAGTGGCGGACGAAGTCGCTGCGGGTGCGATAGCCGGCGAACAGCTCATCCTGGATGGTGATGGTCTGGATCACGGCGCGGCCGCCGCGCTTCAGCCGTTCGGCCACGGTTGCGAAATAGGCCGGCCAGTAATGTTCGCCCACCGCCTCGAACATCTCGATGGAGACGATATTGTCGAATGTGCCCTTGGACAGGCGATAGTCTTCCAGCTTGATGTCGGCCGCGCCCTTCAGCCGGTTGGTGGCGAACTTGTGCTGGGCAGGCGAAATGGTCAGGCCGGTGACATGATGGTGGTCAGCCGCCGCGCGCTCGGCAAAGCCGCCCCAGCCGCAGCCGATCTCCAGCACGCTGGCCTTCTTCTCGCTGAACTTGGAAAGGATGCGCTCATACTTGTTCTGCTGGGCGCGATACAGATCGCCGGTGCCGTTATACAACGCCGAGGAATAGGTCATGCTGGGGTCCAGCCACAGCGAATAGAAGTCGTTGCCGACGTCGTAATGGTCCTTGATGTTGCGCGACGACCCCTTGAGCGAATTGCGCCGCACAAAGGCATTGTGGATCACAAAGCCGATGCGGTTGAGCAGGTTTCCGTCGGAAAAATTGTCGAAGTGATCGAGGTTGAGCAGGAACACCGCCACCAGATTCTCGACGCTGTCTGTGTCCCAGGCGCCCGCGATATATTCCTCGCCCAGCCCGATATCGCCGCGCGCCATGATCCGGCGCAGCACATCCCATTCATGGATGTGAAAGCGCGCCGCGGGGCCGGGATGGGTGCCCTTGCACAAGGTCACCTCACCGGTGGGCGAGATGAATTCCAGGGTGCCGTATTCCAGCGACGAGATGGCCTTGCGCCAGCTTTTCTCGATGTAGGATGCGGGGATCAAGGACATCACGGATATTCCCACAAAAAGGACAGAGCCGAGGTTACGACCGGCAGCGGCTCAAAACAATTCCGCCGGCATCGGATCCTGGAATCCCGGCAGGCGTGTCCCTGGCGCCTTTTGCTGCGCTGCAGCCAGCGCCGGCCTGTCCCCGGAAGCGCCCCAGGGAATGGTTGCGCCCAGTCCTCTTGCCACCGCAACGGCACTGGCCAGGCCATCCTCGTGAAAGCCGTGGCCCAGATGGGCGCCGGCAAACCAGGTCCCACGCACACCCTGCTGGCCCGTGACCAGCGCCTGTGCGGCGATGGCGGCCTTGTCGAACACCGGATGATCAAATTGCGCGCGGTCGAAGACCAATTCTTCCGCGATCGCGCGCGCGGGATTGAGGCTGACGAACAGGGGGCGACTATGGTCGATCCCCTGCAACAGGTTCATCCAATAGGTCACGCCGATCTGGGGATGCAGGAAGTCGCCGTCCGAATTATAGACCCAGCTCGCCCAGCAGCGCCGGCGCCGGGGCATCATCGCGGTGTCACGGTGCAGGACGGCGGTGTTCTTCTGGTACCGGAACGGCGACAGCGCCGCGCGCTCTGCTCCATTGGCGTCCTGCAGCAGTGCCAGCGTCTCGTCACCATGGCTGGCCATCACCACATGGTCATAAATCTCCGCCCCGCCCTGGCTGTCGCGCACCTGCACCTTGCCGCGCGCCGGGCCGAAGCTCGGGCGCGTCACCGACACGGCGCCGCAATTGACCCGGATGCGATTCGCAAAGGGCTGCGACAGGCGGCGGACATACTCCTGGCTGCCGCCGGTCACGGTGCGCCACTGGGGCTGCCCCTTGTGGGACAGAAGATGATGGTTGGCGAAAAACCGCACCAAGGTACTGGCCGGGAAGTTCAGCATCTCCGACGGCGGGCAGCTCCAGATCGCGCCCGACATGGGCAGCAGGTAATAGCGGCGAAACCATTCCCCCAGCCCCAGGAATCGGATCAGGCCGTCCAGGGTAAGGCCGGGATGGCGTTTCACCGTCTCCTCGGCGCGGGCGTTGAACTTCAATACGTCCCGCACCAGCAGCGCAAAGCGCGGCCGCAGCAGGTTGCGGCGCTGGCCGATCACCGAATTGATGTCGCGCGCGCCCCATTCCAGCCAGCCGCTCTTGATGGTGGCGGCAAAGGTCATGTCGCTGGCATGGCTGGCGACGCCCAGGTGCGCGAACAGGCCCGTCAGGTTGGGATAATTGGGACGGTTGAAAACGATGAATCCGGTATCGACCGGAATCTGTACGCCGTCATAGTCGATCGTGACGGTGCGGCTGTGGCCACCGATGCGGGGCGCCTTTTCGTAAACCGTGATGTCATGATCCCGGTGCAGCAGATAGGCGCTGCCCAGTCCTGAAATTCCCGTGCCGATAATTGCGATTCTGGCCATTGGTCTGCCCTTTTATGACCAGTGTTACGGGTCCGCGCACAGGGCGGATCACCGATCCAAAAGGCGTGCCCGCGCGTAAACGAGTCAGAAGCAAGAGGTGCAGCATGGCATATCTGATTGCGTATGGCGTGTGCGTGGTGGTGATGGGGGGGCTGGACTTCCTTTGGCTCTCCAACACGTCAGGGCCGATTTATCGTCACGCCCTGGGGCCCGTTATGGCCGAAAATCCCAATATGACGGCGGCCGTCTGTTTTTACCTGCTCTATATCGTGGGAATCCTGGTGTTCGCGGTGCGTCCGGCGCTGACCAGTGGGGACTGGAAAGTCGCGGTCCTGTTCGGGGCGCTGTTTGGCTTTTTCGCCTATGCCACCTACGACCTCACCAACCTGGCGACCCTCAAGGTCTGGTCGCTGAAGGTGTCGCTGATCGACATGGCCTGGGGAACTTTCCTGACAGGCGTCACCGGCGGCGCGGCGGCATTTGCCGCCCTGCGCCTGGCGCGATAGACCCCTGCTGTTACATCTCGGCCTTGATCTGGTTGCCGGTGGACTGGATCTCGTTCTTCGCCGGATCATAGGTCACCGAATCGGCGTCCAGCACGACCAGCTTGTCGCCTTTGCCCAACAGCGCCACCGCCACCTTGGTCGGCTGGCCCTGCGGCGACACTTCCACCTTCTGTACCGCACCTACGATGGTGCCGCTCGAATCCAGCACATTGGCAATGGCGATCTTGCGTGGCGGGTTGCGCATTTCAGACAGCGGCGTCTCTGCGGCGGTCTGAACTGGCATGGTGGGCGCCGCGCTGGGCGGCATCGCTTGGGCGGCCTTGTCGGCGGGCGAAGGCTGGCTCGGCGCGGCGGCGCGCGCCGCCTGCAAGTTCAACTGGCGCGTCGTTTCGATTTCCGAACTGGCCAGCGCCGGAACAGCAGCCAGCATCGCCAACGCCGTGCCGCCAATCAATAGATGTTTCATGGGAATCTCTCTCGCAAAATGCTTCCCCCATAAAACGGTATCGCCAATGCAGTCGTTCCCGCACAATCGCGATGGAACCATCCAAAGGCCACGGAACCGTCGCGGCTCGCGGGTGTTCCCGTCTCATTAGATACAGAAGGATTTCAAAATGCTCGGAACAATTCTGATCGTGGTTCTCCTGCTTTTGCTGCTCGGTGCCTGGCCGTCCTGGCCGCACAGCCGCGGCTGGGGCTACTACCCCTCCAGCGCCCTGGGCCTGGTGCTGGTGATCGTTCTGGTGCTGGCCCTTGTGGGACGAATCTGAGGACCGCCGTGACAAAAAAGAAGCTGCTGGACGACATGGTGCAGAATCCGACCCGCTTCTACCGGATGCCGGGCGACGTTCTGCGCGATCGGCGTTTCAGCGATATCGAACGACTGGAGATCCTGCGCGCCTGGCCCGGCGGCAGGACCCAGGACGGAGAGGAGGTCGGCGCGATGATCGCGGAACTGGAACACCGGCTGACCCCGCACGATCACGCTGCAGAGTGAAAGGCCTTCCGAGATGACACAGCACGACGACCACAAGATCATCCTGAACGCCCAGGACGCCCGTGGTGGCAAGGAACTCGGTGTAATGCGCTATGTGCTGCAGATCAGTCTGGCGCTGGCGGTAATCGCGGGGATTGTGCTCTACGCGATCTTCTCGCACGGCTAAAGAAAAGCGTCAGTGCGTGCCGGCGAGCGTGACCAGGGCGCGGCGCAGTTCAACCGGGCCGAACGGCTTTTGCAGCACGGGATGCTGCTGGAATTCCGGCGGGATGCCGCGCGGGCCATAGGCGGTGGCGAACAGGAAGGGAATTTCGCGCGTCTGCAATTCGGCGGCGAAGGGAAACACCGTCTTGCCGTTCAGGTGCACGTCCAGCATGGCAATATCGAAAGTGTCGCTGTCCAGCAGACGCATGGCGTCTTCCAGCCGGGGAACCACGGCGGCGACGTCATAGGCCAGTTCGCTGACCATGTCCTCGATCAGCCACCGTCATCTCGTCCTCCACCACCAGCACCCGGGGCGTCGCCAGCCGCATATCGGTATGGTCGGCCGGCAGGCCGGGGATCGGGATGGATGACAGGGGGGTGGCGCCAATGCTCATACTGTACCAACGCATGGTTGTGCGACCGGTTTCATGGCAGGGGCCGGGCTGGACCCAACAAGCTGGTTTGGTTACTTATTTCCCACAGGGAACATCTGTTCTTGACGGGTAGGTCCCCGGCCGTCACCTAAGCCACAAATTACCGGTTCCGCCTTGCCCCAGCTCTCCGTCATTGTGCCGACCTTCAAGGAGCGCGGAAACGTGGCCGAACTGGTGCGCCGGCTGGACGCTGCCCTGGCCGGGATCGACTGGGAAGCCATCTTCGTGGACGACAATTCCCCCGACGGCACCGCCGCCGCGGTGAAGGAGATCGGCGTTCAGGATCCCCGGGTGCGCTGCCTGCGCCGGGTCGGTCGCCGCGGCCTGGCCGGGGCCTGCATCGAGGGCATGTTGTCCAGCGCCGCGCCCTTTGTGGCGGTGATCGATGCCGACCTGCAGCATGACGAAAAAGTGCTGCCCGCCATGCTGGCCAAGCTGACCGGCGGCGCCGCCGATCTGGTCGCCGCCACCCGCTATGTCGAGGGCGGATCCGCCGCCAGTTTCAGCCAGGGCCGCGGCACGATTTCGCGGCTGGCAACCAAGCTGACCCACCGGCTGGTGGGCGTGCCTCTGTCCGACCCCATGTCCGGCTTCTTCATGATGCGCCGCGACCGTTTTGACGAGCTGGCGCCCCGCCTCTCGCCCCAGGGCTTCAAGATCCTGCTCGATATCGCCGCTACCGGCGGCGGCAAGCTGCGCATCGCCGAACAGCCCTACAGTTTCGGCGAGCGCTTTGCCGGCGAAAGCAAGTTCAACGCCCAGATCGGGGTGGAATTCCTTGGCCTGCTGCTGGCCAAGATGACCGGCGACCTGGTGGACCCGCGCTTCATCTTCTTTGCCATCGTCGGCACCATCGGCCTGTTCGTGCATCTGCTGACCTTGGGGCTGCTGCTGACCTTCCTGCCGCCGCAGCAAGATCTCTTCCGCGCCGCCCAGATCGCCGCCACCTTCGTCGCCATGACCAGCAACTTCCTGTTGAACAACGAGCTCACCTATCGCGACCGGCGCCTCAAGGGCTGGTCCATGCTCAAGGGCTTTGTGCTGTTCTGCCTGATCGGCTCGGTGGGCGTGCTGGCCAATGTGGACCTTGCGGGCTGGCTGTATGTCGAACGTCCCATCTGGTGGGTGGCCGGCGCGGTCGGCGCGGTGATGAGCGCGTTGTGGAACTACGCCATGTCAACACTCTTTGTCTGGCGCGCGCGTTGATCCCCTCGCGTCTCGCGCTCGCACTGGTCCTGTTCCTGATCACCCTGCGCCTGTTCATGGCGGCGGCGCTGCCGCTGTCGGCGGACGAAGCCTATTACTGGCTGTGGTCCCAGCATCTGGCGTCGGGCTATTTCGATCATCCCCCCGCCATTGCCTGGGCCATCCGCGCCGGCACAGTGCTTGCGGGCGACACGCCGCTGGGCGTGCGGCTTGCAGGCGTGGTGCTGTCGCTGCCCGCAAGCTGGTTTGTCTGGCGCAGCGCCGCGCTTATCCTCAAGGACGAAAACCGCGCCGCGCTCGCGGTCCTGTTCTTCAATCTCACCTTGATGGTCTCGGTGGAAATGCTGGCGGCGACGCCGGACATGCCCTCCGTCGTCACCAGCGCAGCCTTCATTTATTTCCTCAGCAGGGTGCAGGCCAGCGGCAACGGCCGCTGGTGGCTGGCCGTCGGTATCGCCGCCGGTCTTGGCCTGCTGTCGAAATATTCCGCACTGTTCCTGGGCCTGGGCACGCTGATCTGGCTGCTCGCGGATGTGCGGCATCGGCACTGGTTGAAATCCCCCTGGCCTTATCTCGGCGCGGCGCTGGCGCTGCTGATCTTCCTGCCCAATCTTGTGTGGCAGTCGCAGCACCAGTGGGAGACATTCGCCTTCCAGTTCGGCCGCGTCGGCGGCGGTCACCTGACGGCGCGCTTCGCGCTGGAATTCCTGGGCGCACAACTCGGCCTCGCCACTCCGGTGATCTTCCTCCTGATGGTGTGCGGCCTGTGGCATGGCACAAAGCGCGGCGACGATCGGTTTGTTCTGACAGTGCTGGTGTGGACCGGTGTCGCCTATTTTCTCGAACATTCCCTGCATGACCGGGTCCAGGGCAACTGGCCCTGTTTTCTCTATCCTGCACTTTGCATCCTGGCGGCGCGTGCTTATGCGGTGACGGGCTGGTGGCGCTGGGTCTGTTTTGCCGCCGCGCCCGTGGCAGCGCTGCTGCTGCTGCTGACCTACGCGCAGGCAGGATGGCGCGTGATCCCGCTGAAAAAAGATCCGCTGGCGCGCATCCTGGGCCGCGATTTCGCGCCCATCGCCGAAGTCGCAGGCGTGATGGTCAAGGCGCACATGTTCGACGCCATCCTCACCACCGACTATGAGACCACCGCCTGGCTGCGCTTCACCCAGCCAGGGCTGAAGGTGGTGCAGGTGAACCAGCCGCAGCGCTATCGCGATGCGCCGGCTGCCAAGGATCTGAAGCGTCCCGTCTACCTGGTGGAATTCCGCCGCGACCAGCACCCTCTGATCCAGCAGCAGTTCGGCTATCTGGGATTTCCGACCCAGCTCCAGTCGCCGTCGGGCGGGCTCTACATGCTCTATCCCGCCGGCAAGCCGAAGCAGCCTCTAATCGGCAAGATGCCCTGAAAAGAAAAACCCCGCCGAAGCGGGGTTTAGAGAGCGGACACCCAAAACGGGCTGTCGAAGGGGCTGGGGGCGTTCCGGATCGGACGTCCGCTCGTTCTATATAATGGCCAGCCAAAAAAAGCGTTCCGGACTTTCCAAATTATTTTACAGGTTGCCGGCTTGTGCCAACAGGGCGGGCTGCGCTGCTTCCGCGGCGTGGCGATCGGAAGAACCGAACACAAGCGCCAGCAGCAACGCGCCAGCGATCAACGCCTCGACGGGATGTTCGATCAGGAAAGCCGGGATGCGCATGACAGATCTCCTTGTGACGGTGATCAGAGCACGGTGATCAGATCGGCGGTCGGCCGCGCAGGGCGCCCGAAAAAGCACTGACAATCAGAAGAATCAGGAAAACCACCAGCAACAGCTTGGCGATGGTGGCCGCCAGGCCCGCCAGTCCGAAAAAACCCATGTAACCCGCGACCAGCGCGAGGATCAGAAAAGTAAGTGCCCAACCCAGCATTTTTCGCTCCCAGAAAGTCTAGGTCATAAAAACGTCTCGGCGGGGGCTGGGTTCCCTTCCATCCACAGAAGATGGCGGGAAAAGGGGCTATTTGGCGGGCTTGTTGCGATTCAGGAACATATTGGCGGCACCCGCCAAGCCTGCGGCGACGATGGCCATCCAGGGGGTTTCCTTCGCGATGGCAGCAAACAGCACCCGGGTCAGCTCGCTATTCTGCTGCGGCGGCGGGCGGCGCGGGCGCTTCATATGGGTAATCACGGCCCAACCCAACGGCGGCAGCAGCAGAACCGCTCCCGCCAGGGCATATCCGCCCACCGTGCCCAGCGCCGCCACCAGGGCAGCAGCCAGCGCCATGCCCAGAAGGCCAATGCCGAAAAACGCCATGGCAATGGCAATGGACGCCATAACGGCCTTGGCGGTCAGTCGCGCGAACATGTGAACCCCGTTTTCTGCCCGCCGGTTATACGCCGGCGGGGCTTTAAAGGGGAATTACCTGCGCAGGAAAATTGCGCCCAGAAAGGCGCCCACGCCACCGGCAATCAGCAGCGAAGTGAGGGGCTGGGCGCGGACGTGGCTGCGCAGTTCCTCGGCATTTTCCTCGGCCCATTCCTCGGCCTCTTCCTTGTATTCCAGCGCCATTTCCTTGCCTTCGCGCGCGGCTTCCTCGGCTAGCGCCACGGCGCGGTCGGCGATGTCCTCGGCCGAACGCATCGCCAGCGCGGCGCGTTCCGACGCCACTTCGCTGACATCGCCATAAAGGCCCTTCATGTCGCCCTGCAGCGCCGCGATATCGGCGCGCAGTGCGGCCAGACGGGCTTCGATATTGCCGGTGGCAACGGATTTCTTCTTGGCGGCCATGTCTAAATTCTCCTGCTTTTATGTCTTAACGCGCCAAGGACGCTGGTCGTCCAAAGCCTAGCCTAGGCAGCTTCCTTGGCAACGGGATGAAAGAACAGTGCCTGACCGACCGTGGCCTGCACGGTTTCCGGCAGGAACGGCTTGGCGATCAGATAGGTCGGCTCCGGACGTTCGCCGGTCAGCAGCTTTTCCGGATAGGCGGTGATGAAAATCACCGGGATATCGAAGCTGGCCAGGATTTCGCTCACCGCATCGATGCCCGAACCGCCTTCGCCCAGGTTGATGTCGGCCAGCACCAGGCCGGGACGTTCCGACTTGGCCTTGGCCACTGCATCGTCCTTGGTGGCAGCAATGGCGACAACCTTGTGGCCCAGCTCGGTGACCAGGTTTTCCAGGTCCAGGGCGATGATGGGCTCGTCCTCGATGATCAGCACCCGGCTGGCAAGCTGGGTGTCGATGGTCTTCTGGGCGCCCAGGATGGCGGCCTCGACCGCCTCAGGGGTCTCGTCGATGATAAAGGCGGCTTCCTCCAGGCTGAAGGCTTCCACGGCCGTCAGCAGCAGGGCAGCCCGCTTGGAGGCGGACAGCGACTTCAGGCGGCTTTCCGGGGATTTTCCGCCGCCGGCCAGGGGGGCCTGGGCCTCATCGTCAAAATGTTCGGCGCCCGACTGCCAGATGGCATGGAACAGCCGATAAAGGCCCACGCGCGGCGGGACCCCCTCCATCAGGCTTTGATCGCCTGCGAGAAGTGCGGTCAGGGCGGCCCGGACATGGGCGTCCCCGCTGCTCTGGGACCCGGTCAGGGCCCGGGCATAACGGCGCAAATAGGGAAGATGCGGCGCAAGGGTTTGCGACATGGACATGGCAACGGCTCCTTCATGCCCCCCCGGGAAAATCCGGGCTGGGGCGGCCCTAGAGAGATAAAGCTCAGAGGAGGAACTTCCGTCCATCAAAAAAGTTCCCCAAACTCGGAACCATCATAAGGGCAGTTCGTTTGGAACTTACGGGAAGGGAACTGGCAATGGGGTTGTTGGACGCAAATTTCATCCCGCGCCACCCATCTTTGGGTATGTGCGGAAAACCAGGAAACGGCTCGGTTAATTATGACGCAGCAATGGGATACCACCGTGTCTGAGGAAAAACCCACGGAAAAGGCGCGTGCAATCCGTGCCCGGCAACGGGCTATCGGTCGCGAGCTGCGCCGCATGTATGACGATGTGGCGCAGGAGCCTGTGCCCGAAGATTTCATGGATTTGCTCAAGAAGATCGATGAGGCGAACGAAGGGAAAAAGGTGTCGTGATGCACACATCCGCCCCCGCTACCCAGACGCCCCGTCCCGAAAATCCGGACTTCAAGTCCGAACTGCTCGGCCTGGTGCCGTTCCTGCGCGCCTTTGCTCGCTCGCTGACCGGCAACCAGGAAGCCGCGGACGATCTGGCCCAGGAAACCCTTGTCAAGGCGTGGCAGAGCCGCGCCAGCTTCATCCCGGGCACCAACCTCAAGGCCTGGTTGTTCACCATCCTGCGCAACCAGTTTTATTCTGATCGCCGCCGCGCCTGGCGCCAGGCGCCGTGGGACCAGGACGCTGCCGAACGCATTCCCGGCGGTGGCGAGGACCAGGTTCACAGCGCCGAACTGTCCGACACGGTTCGCGCCCTCAAGCACCTGTCCGACGAACAGCGCGAAGCGCTGATCCTGGTGGGCGCGGGCGGCTTTTCCTATGAAGACGCCGCCGCGATCTGCAAATGTGCCGTAGGCACGGTGAAAAGCCGGGTTGCCCGCGCACGAAAGACGCTGATAGAGATTTTGGACGGCGGCGACAGTCTGGGTGACGTGTCGCGGCCCGCCGGTGGAGGGGCAGCACGTGAGATCATGGCGCAGCTTGATGAGCTCAGCCCTGGCCGCTCCGAACAAATCGGAAAAAAGCGCGACAAGTAATTTTCACGTCATGACAACTCATGAGCCGGGCTGGACCCTGCGCCGGCGGCTCCAGGTCATCATAACGCTTGCGCTGATTCCGGTTATCTGTGTCTCGCTGTTCCAGGGCATAGAACGGGCGCGGCTCGACATTGCCAACGTCCATGACCGGCTGATCCAATCCGCGCGTACCGTCGCCGCCAGCGACCAGAACCTGTTATCCGCTGCCGAACAGGTGCTGCGCGCGGTGGGCTCGCTGTCCGAAGTGCGCGGCATGAACGGCAATTGCGACGGCGTCCTGGCCGATACCCTGATCGGGGTGCGCTATTTCTCCAATCTGGTACGCATCGATGCCCAGGGTCGCGTCACCTGCTCCGCCATGGCGCTGGCCCGCGGGCTGAATGTCGCCGATTACCAGGTCTTCAAAGACGCGCGCGGCTCCAGCCAGATGGCCGTCAGCAACGAGCTGATCAGCAAGGTCACCGGCCAGCCGGTGATCGCCGGCATGCTGGGGCTGCACAAGCCCGACGGCAGCTTCGACGGCGCCGTGGCCATCACGCTGGATGTGCACTGGATCGACTACATGATGCGCGCCAGCGAGCTGCCCAAGGGTGCAGTTGTGGCGGTCTATGACAGAAGCGGCAAGGTCATCGCCACAAACGATGTCGATGTCGGCGCGGCCATCGCCAGGGCCGCGATCGCCAGCAAGGCGCGTGCGGAAGATGTCTATGCCGCGATCGATTTGCGCGGCGACAAATGGCGCTTCGGCAACGCCCCCCTGACCGGCAACTCCACCTTCGTCGCCTTTGCGATGGGCGAAAGCCGACTCTTCGGCCCCACCTATCTGCATG
Organism: Micropepsales bacterium; assembly: GCA_038324265.1. Taxonomy (GTDB): domain Bacteria; phylum Pseudomonadota; class Alphaproteobacteria; order Micropepsales; family Micropepsaceae; genus Rhizomicrobium. The sequence continues at coordinate 105,824 of JBBQHU010000002.1, forward strand.
TCGGCCTGGATTTCCTGCTGCCCATCCTGATGATCGGCTTTGCCTGGGTGGCGATCTGGCTGGCCACGGACCGGCAGGTGACACAGTGGATCAATTATCTGCGCCGCATCGCCGCCGCCTATCGCAGCGGCCATTACGCCATCCGTCCCGATCTTGCCGATGCGCCCGTGGAATTCCGCCTGCTGGGCGACGCGCTGAGCGAAATGGCGGAAGGCATCCAGGACCGCGACCGCCGCCTGCGCGAGAATGTCGAGATGAAGACCACCCTCATCAAGGAAATCCATCACCGGGTGAAGAACAATCTTCAGATCGTGATGAGCCTGCTCTCCATCCAGGCGCAGCAGGTCAAGGACGTCCGCGCCAAGGAAGCCCTGATGCAGGCCCAGACCCGCATCAATGCGCTGGCGCTGGTCCACCGCATCCTCAACGAGCTGGAAGACCAGTCCACCCTCGATATCCGCCAGCTTCTGGAAGAACTCAGCCACCAGATCGCCGGCGGCATGAGCAACGACCGGGTGCGGGTGGAGGTAGACGTCCCCAGCCGGGTGGTGGCGGGCAGTGTCGCGGTGGCGCTGGCGCTGTTTACGGTCGAAGTGCTGACCAACATCTTCAAGCATGCCTATCCCAGTGACCGCCGGGGCATGATCCGTGTGACCATGCAGACCCTGTCGGATGGCAAGCTGAAGCTGGCGATCGCCGATGACGGCATCGGCTTTGCCATGGACGAACAGAACAAGAGCGTCGGCAGCCGCCTGATCAAGACCTTCGGGCTGCAGCTGGGGGGCGTTTCCAGTGTCCAGTCCGCGCCCGGCCGGGGCACGGTGGTGGACCTGGTCTTCCCGGACCCCGACCTGCGGGAAAATCCCCCGCAGGTGTAGGCAAAAAGCCGCGCCGCTATGCGTTTTTGGGCTGTTTCCCAGCGCCCCGGATGCTTATGTTCCGGCCATCTCAAGCGGAGCAGGCCATGGCTGACAGTTTTGACGTGATCGTGATCGGGGGCGGCCCCGGCGGCTACAATGCGGCGATCCGGCTGGGCCAGCTGGGCCTGTCCAGCGCCTGCATCGACAAGCGCGGCACCTTCGGCGGCACCTGCCTCAATGTCGGTTGCATCCCCTCCAAGGCGCTGCTCCATGCCAGCGAGCGCCTCCATGAAGCCGAAACCGATTTCGCCAAGCTGGGCATCAAGGCCAAGGTCGAACTCGATCTCCCCGCCATGATGGCGCAGAAATCCAAGGTGGTCGGCGAGCTGACCAAGGGCGTGGAATTCCTGCTCAAGAAGGCCAAGAGCGAAGCCATCGTGGGCGAAGCGAAAATCACCGCCCCCGGCAAGGTCGAAGTGAAGATGGCCGACGGCAAGACCCGCAGCCTCACCGCCAAGAACATCATCATCGCCACCGGCTCCGATGTCGCGCCGCTGCCCGGCGTCACCATCGACGAAAAGCAGATCGTCTCCTCCACCGGCGCCATCGCGCTGACTTCGGTCCCCAAGAAGTTACTGGTCGTCGGCGCCGGCGTGATCGGACTGGAATTGGGTTCGGTGTGGAAGCGTCTTGGCGCCGAAGTCACCGTGGTCGAATTCCTCGACCGCATCACCCCCGGCATCGACGGCGAGATTTCCAAGGCCTTCCAGCGCATCCTGACCAAGCAGGGTCTCACCTTCCAGCTTTCCACCAAGGTCACCGGCGTGGAAAAGACCAAGACCGGCCTCAAGGTCACGGTCGAACCGGCGGCGGGCGGCGACAAGTCCGTCATCGAATGCGACGTCATGCTGGTCTCGATCGGCCGCATTCCCTTCACCGGCAATCTGGGCCTGGCCGAAGTGGGCGTGGCGATGGACAAGCGCGGCCGCGTCGTTACCGACAATCACTTCAAGACCAATGTGCCGGACATCTATGCCATCGGCGATGTGCGCGAAGGTGTCATGCTGGCCCACAAGGCCGAAGACGAAGGCACCGCCTGCGCCGAGATCATCGCCGGCAAGGCGGGTCACGTGAACTACGACACCATCCCGTCCGTGGTTTACACCTTCCCCGAAGTCGCCACCGTCGGAAAGACCGAGGAAGAACTGAAGGCCGCCGGCATCCAGTACAAGGTCGGCAAGTTTCCCTTCACCGCCAATGCCCGCGCCAAGACCATCATGGCCACCGACGGCATGGTGAAAATCCTGGCCGATGCCAAGACCGACAAGGTGCTGGGCTGCGCCATCCTGGGGCCGGAAGCCGGCAACCTGATCGCCGAAGTGGTGCTGGCGATGGAGTTCGGCGCTTCATCCGAAGACATCGCGCGCACCTGTCATTCGCATCCCACGCTCAGCGAAGCTGTGCGTCAGGCGGCGATGGGTGTAGAAGGATGGACGATGCAGATGTGACCAGCGCGGCCCTTTTGCGTCCTGAGTGCGTCGCGAACTCGCTCATGGATTCAAGTGTCCACTTCGCTTGTCCGCTCCTGCTCAGGCCACAAAATTCCTCGCGCTGGATGCGCGCGTTTGTTGAATAGTGTCGCTGCTAAAGCGAACTGCCTATCCAGGTGATCAAGCCGATAAAGGCGAAAAAGCCCACCCATGTCATGCAGAACATGAAGGCGCAGCGATTCTGTTCTTTGTTGGAAGACGCAATCGGATGATGAACCACGGCCATTGGGCGGCTCCCGCGTTGGTCACCACCAAAGGCTAGTCCCATTCACCTCTACCGGGAACGGACATTCGTCGCCGCAACGCAGCAATAGTTCAGCGCCCAGAACGAACGGAGCGCAGCCGCACATGTTCGGGGCGTAGGCCCATGCCGATGAAGCGGGCGGGGAACTGTCTTGCCCAAGGCCAGCCATTCAACAGCTTGACGAACAATGGCGGCTTGGGCGTCTGCATGGCGGCCATGGTCGGGGCCAGCACGGCGTTCTGTGCCGCCACCTGGAAGGCCTGGATCACCCGGGTGGGGAATTGCCGGCGCTTCTGCACTTTCTTCAGGTGGCGCAAGGTCGGCACGCCCTTGGTCAGCACCGGCGCCAGGATGTTGGCGGTTGCCACCGCGTCCTGAATGGCGAGATTGATGCCCACGCCGCCGATGGGCGACATGGCATGGGCGGCGTCGCCGATGCACACCAGGCCAGGCCGCGCCCATTTTTCCAGCCGGTCCACCGTCACGGTCAGCAATTTGACCTGGTCGAAATCCTTGATCGCCTCGTCGATGCGCCCCGCGGCAAAACCCGCGATCTGTTTCAGGCGACCCCGAAACTTGGACAATCCGTCCGCCTTGATGGTGTCAAAGCCGCCCTTGGGGATCAGGTAGGCGCATTGCCAATAGTCGGTGCGATAGATCATCACAAACAATTGCCCGTCGCGGATCTTGCCGATCAGGTCGGCGGGATCGCCCGGCAGCACCGGAAGGCTCAGCCATAAGACATCAAACGGCGCGCCCAGGTCTTCCACTTTCAGGCCGGACTTGTCGCGCAAGGTGGAATGGCGTCCATCGGCAGCGATAGTCAGACCCGCCTTGATTTGAATATTTACTTTTTTTGGGTCGCTCTGGCTGTCGCCAACGCTCCCGGGTCCCGTCGCCAGCACGCCGCAGATGCGGCCATTTTGTGCGATCAGGTCCTTGGCTTCGGTCTGCATCAGCAGATGGAAGTTGGGCAGCTTTTTTGCCTGCTGGGCAAGAAAATCCAGAAAATCCCATTGCGGTATCAGGGCGATGAACTTGGCGACCGTGGGCAGGCGGCCGAAATCGCCGACGGTGAAATGCTCATCTCCGATCTCGATATTGGCGGTGCGGATGCGGGTGTGCGGCAGCTTGAGAAACTCGTCCAGCAACCCCAGCTCATGCAGTACCTGCAGGGTGGAGGGATGCACCGTGTCGCCGCGGAAATCGCGCAGGAAATCCTTGTGCTTTTCCAGCACCGTGACGTCCACCCCGGCCAGGGCCAGCAGATAGCCGCACATCATCCCGGCGGGGCCACCGCCCGCAATCACGCAACTCGTGGAAATCGTCTCCACCGCCATCCCCTTATTTTGCGCCATCCTAGCGGGCCGTCTTGCGTCCGCCAACGGAGGATGTCT
>JBBQHU010000003.1:0-104536 GCA_038324265.1 Micropepsales bacterium
AGCGCCTTCGAGGACCATCACAAGGTCAAATATACTCCCGACGCGATTAAGACCGCAGTCGAGCTCTCGGCGCGTTACATCAACGACCGCAAGCTTCCCGACAAGGCGATTGATGTGATCGACGAGTTGGGCGCCTCCCAGATGCTGTTGCCGGAAAGCCGCCGCAAGAAGGTGGTCAATGTGCGCGATGTGGAAGAAATCGTCGCCAAGATCGCGCGCATTCCGGCCAAGTCGGTCTCCAAGAACGATGCCGAAGCGCTCAAGACCCTGGAAGCCGATCTCGGCCGGGTGGTCTATGGCCAGGATGCCGCCATCCACGCGCTGGCCTCGGCGATCAAGCTGGCGCGGGCCGGATTGCGCCAGCCGGAAAAGCCCATCGGCTCCTATCTTTTTTCAGGTCCCACGGGCGTCGGCAAGACTGAAGTCGCCAAGCAGCTGGCCAGCGTGCTGGGCGTGGAGTTCCTGCGCTTCGACATGAGCGAATATATGGAACGCCATACCGTGTCGCGCCTGATCGGCGCGCCGCCGGGCTATGTCGGCTTCGACCAGGGCGGCCTGCTCACTGACGGCATCGACCAGCATCCCCACTGTGTGCTGCTGCTGGACGAAATCGAAAAGGCCCATGGCGACCTGTTCAACATCCTGTTGCAGGTTATGGACCACGGCAGGCTGACCGACCACAACGGCAAGAAGATCGACTTCCGCAATGTGGTGATGATCATGACCACCAATGCGGGCGCCTCCGATGCTGCCAAGGACGCCATTGGCTTCGGCCGCGGCAAGCGCGAAGGCGAGGACGAGGAAGCCATCAAGAAGCTGTTCACGCCGGAATTCCGCAATCGTCTCGACGCGGTCATTCCCTTCGCGCCGTTGAACCGCAGCACCATCGACAAGGTCGTGGAAAAGTTCGTGCTGGAACTGGAAGCCCAGCTGGCCGACCGTGACGTGACCTTCGACCTGACGCCCGAAGCGACAAGGTGGCTGGGCGAGAAGGGCTATGACGAAGCCTTCGGCGCCCGTCCGCTGGCCCGCGTCATCCAGGACAGCATCAAGAAGCCGCTGGCCGACGAGATCCTGTTCGGCAAGCTGAAGGACGGCGGCACTGTGCGCATCCTGTTGGACCGCGAAAAGGACAAGCTGGCCTTTGAATTCGTCCCCGCCGCGGAAGCCAAGCCGCGCGCGCCGCATAAATCCGCGCAGAAGTCCAAGGCTTCAAAGAAAAAGGAAGCCGATCTCAGCAAATAGGGAGTTGCCGATGAAGCGTCATGCACTGGCCTTTGCAGCCGTCCTCGTTGCGACCCCCGCCTTGGCCCATCACGGCTGGAGCGGGCAGGATGAAAAAATCTCCGATCTGACTGGCACGGTGGTCGAAGGCGTCAACATGGCGGGCCCGCACGCCACCATGAAGATCAAGGTGAAGAACGAGCTGTGGGACATCACCTTGGCACCCCCGCCGCGTGCCGCTCGCTCGGGGCTGAAGGAAGGCCTGATCCCGGTGGGCGCCACCGTTACCGTTCGCGGCAATCGCAGCACCGAACCCGGCCGGCACGAGATGAAGACCATCTATGTCCGCCACGGCGCCGCCGAGTATCACGTCTATCCCGACCGCGAATAGCGCGTGACTCTCGCGCGTTTTCTCCCCTGGCTGGAAGCCTCCACGCTCGGCCAATTCACACGCGGTCTGGGCGTGTGGAGCTATGGCATCATCAACTTGGTGCACATCCTCGGTATCATCATGCTGTTCGGCGCCATCGCGCTTCTGGATCTGCGCCTGCTGGGGGCGTGGCGCACCATCCCCCTCGCAAATATTTCGCGGCCCACCACGACCTTGGCGATGGCCGGTTTCGTTATCGCCGTGGCCAGCGGCATTCCCATGCTCTCGGTCAAGGCCGGCGATTATGTCGGCAATCCTTTCCTGCTGATCAAGTTTCCCGCCATCGCCCTGGCGCTGGCCAATGTTTGGCTGGTGCACCGTTCCGAAGCCTGGCGCGCGCATCCGGTGCGCGCCCTGATGCCGCGCGAACAGCGCCGCCTTGCGCTGGGCGCCGGCCTCTCGCTAACTTTCTGGCTGACGGCGATCACCGCCGGTCGCATGATCGGATACTGGTAGGCCATGACACACACGATCACCGGTGGATGCCTCTGCGGCGACCTGCGCTGGACAGCGACGGCGCCGCCCAAATGGACAGGTCTCTGCTACTGCGCCGACTGCCGCAAGGCATCGGGCTCGGGCTTCATTCCCTTCATGGGCTTTGACGCCGCCGCGCTCACCATCAGCGGCCGCTGGACGGTGCACCGCTTAGCCCATGCCGATGGGCGCGAGGCCGTGCGCAACAGCTGTGTCGTCTGCGGCGGCCTGGTGTTCGGGGGCGAGTTGGGCAAGACCGACAGCCACACCATCTATGCCGGCTCGCTGGACGATCCTGCGCAATTCCAGCCGCGCATCGCCATCTTCACCCGCGATGCCCCGGATTGGGTCACCATCCCGCCCGGTCTCAGGCAGTTCGACGGCATGCCGCGCTGACGGCCCTCGGATGAACAGCCCATTCAGGGTCCGCGCAAACTGTCGGCGAATGCGTTCCGCACACACGCGCTGATGCTTATCGCGCAAACGCGCACACCACTGCGACAGATGCAGGCTTTACTCTGCGGGCATTAACCCCAAGGAGTATTTTTCATGCTTGATCGTCTGACCACCACCACCCCGCACAGCGAGAAATTCAGCAACGTCCTGCACATGGTCCTGGCTGCGGCCTTCGGGCTGATGAGCCTGCACGCTGCCGTGCATGTCCTCACCCACCTGGCCTAGCCGCTACAGCGGCTCGTCGTGGTGCACCACGGCGGGCGGGCTGGCGAACAGCGGGCCCAGAACGGTGCGCCATTCCTGGAAGGCCTGGCTTTCGCGGAAATCGACGGTGTGGTTCTCCAGCGTTTCCCACCACACCAGCAGCAGGAAGTCTTCAGGGTTCTCGATCCCTTGGCGCATCTCGCATTTGTGAAAGCCCTTGGCGGCGGCGATATGCGGCCGCGCTTTTGGAAAGGCGGCCTTGAAGGCTTCGGCCTGGCCGGGCTTCACGGTGATGAGGGCGCGTTCGAGAATCATAGGGCACTCCGTATTTTTGCGGCGATGGGTTCCAGTATCTTGCCGCTTACCATGTTGCGCGCATGGGGCGCCAGCCTGTCGCCGGTATAGCGCGGGATGATGTGGATATGGACGTGGAACACCGTCTGCCCCGCCGCCGCGCCGTTGAACTGGGTCAGCACGATACCGTCCGGCTCCAGCGACGCCTGGATCGCCAGCGCCACCTTGCGCGCCGTGGTGATCATCGCCGCGGCCCCCGCCGACGACAGTTCCAGGATGTTCGCAGCCGGCTCGTTGGGGATCACCAGCACATGACCTTCGGCCTGGGGCATGACGTCCATGAAAGCCAGGGTCTTGTTGTCTTCGAAGACCTTCACGCACGGCATCTCGCCGCGCAGGATCTTCGCGAACACATTGTTGTCGTCATAGGCCATTCTAGTTTCCCTTCCTGAACGGCGCATGCGCCGCAAATTCCGCCATTTGCTCCGCCACCGCCGCGCGTTCGGCGGCGAGATAGTCGTCCACCGCCCGCGCCAGCCCCTTGTGGGCAATCATGTGGGCACTGTAGGTCGGCACCGGCAGATAACCGCGCAGCAGCTTGTGCTCGCCCTGCGCCCCGGCTTCTACCCGTTTCAACCGCTGCGCAATGGCAAAGTCGATCGCCTGGTAATAGCAGGTCTCGAAATGCAGGAAGGGGACATATTCGCTGCATCCCCAGTTGCGCCCGAACAGCACGCCTTCGCCAAACAGGTTCAGCGCGCCGGCAATGCATTTGCCGTCCAGCCGGGCCAGGATCAACAGCGTCTGTGCCCCAAGGCTCTGTCCCAGCCGCGAAAAGAACTCGCGCGTCAGGTACGGCGTGCCCCACTTGCGCCCGCCGGTGTCCATGTAGAAATCAAAGAACTGGTCCCAATGCGCCTCGGTGATGTCCGCGCCGGTCAGCCAGTCAAAGGTGACCCCCGCCGCCCGCACGCTGGCGCGCTCCTTGCGCAAGTTCTTGCGCTTGGCCGATGACAGCTCGCCCAGGAATTCGTCGAACGAGGCATAGCCGTGATTTTCCCAGTGAAACTGCTGCCCCGTTCGCAGCAGATAGCCCGCGTCCCCCGCCGCCTGCCATTCCTCGCGAGTCAGAAACGTGATGTGCAGCGACGATGCCCCGATCCGGCTCACCGCCGCCTCGGCCGTCTTCAGCAGGATTTTCGTGTCCCCCAGCAGCCGCCGCCCGGTCACCGGCGTAAACGGCACGGCGCATTGCAGCTTGGGGTAATAATCGCCACCCGCCCGTTCCAGCGCCTCGGCCCAGCCATGGTCAAAGACATACTCGCCCTGCGAATGGCTCTTCAGGTACAGCGGCATCAGGCCGTCGGGCGTCAGAAGATGCGCCGGCTGCCAGCCGGTTTCCGCGCAGGCCGACCCCGATGCTTCCAGCGCGTGGAAAAATTCATAAGTCGTGAAGGGGTGCGGATCGGACACGCTCTCGGGATTGGCGAACGCGTTCCAGCGTTCGCCCCCGATTTCCGCCGCACTGGTAATCAGGCGTGCCGTCACTTGATCTCGAAGACGGCGTCCACTTCCACCGCCACGCCGCGTGGCAGCGAACCGACCCCGACAGCGGCCCGGGCATGCTTGCCGGCATCGCCGAACACGGCCGCAATCAGGTCCGACGCGCCATTGGCCACTTCGGGCTGCTGGGTATAGTCGGGCGCGGCATTGATGAAGACGCCCAGCTTCAGGCAGCGAGTCACCCGGTCCAGGTCACCAATCGCGGCCTTCAGTTGCGCCAGCACATTGATGGCGCAAAGCTGCGCTGCGGCCTGGCCGGCTTCCAGCGGCACATCCACGCCCAGCTTGCCGACATACTTGATGGCGCCGTCCGCGATGGGAATCTGGCCGGAGACGAACACGATGTTGCCGCTGATCGTGCAGGGGACATAGCTGGCGACCGGCATGGGCGGCGAGGGCAGGGTGATGCCGAGTTCTTTTAGATGGTCTTCGATGACTGACATGACAACTCCGAAGGTGGGACCACCACGCTATATCATGCGCGGGGCTTTTTGAACGTGCGACCCGTTCCCACGGATTCGCCGCCGAATTTCGACCGGATCTTGTCCATCGCCCGTTCCGCCGCCGCCCTTTTGTCGCCCGCAATGTCAATCAGACTGGCGGGATCGGCGCCGATCGCCGGCGCCAGGTTGGACAGCCCCACCCCCAGCAGGCGAAAGCGGGTGCCGTCCGCCTCCCGCTTCAGCGCCGCCTGCGCCGTGCGGAAGATGCGGTCAGCCAGCTGGGTCGGCGCGTCCAGTGAGGCCGAACGGGTGCGCAGCCGGAAGTCGCTGGTTTTCAGCTTCAGCACGATGGTTTTTCCCGCCAGCCCATAGCCCTTGGCCCGCGCGCTGACCCGCTCGGCCTGCCGCCACAGCACGCCTTCCAGGTCGGCCAGCTTGGACAGGTCGCTGTTGAAGGTGGTTTCCGACGAGATCGTCTTCATCTCGCCGCCGGGATCCACCTTGCGGCTGTCCTGGGCATTGGCCATGCGATGCAGCCAAAGCCCGGTGGCGCCGTAGCGGTGCGCCAGTTCGCGCGCGTCTGCGTCCTGAAGTTGCCCGATGGTCATGATGTCATCCCGTTCCAGCCGCGCCTGCATCACCTTGCCAGCACCGCGCATCATGCCCACCGGCTTGTCGCGCAGGAAGGACCGCGCCTCTGCCATGCCGATCACCGCAAAGCCGCGCGGCTTGTCCAGTTCGGACGCGAGCTTGGCCAGGAACTTGTTGCCCGACAGCCCGACCGAGACGGTGATGCCGATCTCGCGCGCAATTCGCCCCGCCAGCCCCGCCATGCTGCGCGCCGGGCTTTTGTGATGGATACGGTCTGTCCCCGACAGATCGAGATAGGCTTCGTCCAGCGACAGCGGTTCCACCAGCGGCGTCAGCTCCTCCATGAAACCGCGGATCTGGCGCGCAACGGCCGCATAATGGGCATGGCGCGGCTTCACCACCACCGCCTGCGGACACAACTTCTTCGCCTGGAACATTGGCATGGCCGAACGCACGCCATAGGTGCGCGCGATATAACAGCAGGTGGAAACCACCCCACGCGTCTCCCCGCCCACGATCAACGGCCTGTCCTTGAGCGATGGATCATCCCGCTTTTCGATCGACGCATAGAAAGCGTCGCAGTCCATGTGCGCGATGGTCAGGGTCTCCAGCTCAGGATGCGCAATGACCCGCGTCGATCCGCACGACGGGCAGGGCGCATCCGCCCGCGCATCCGACAGGCACTCCCGGCAGAAGGCGGGCCACTGCGTTACGCCGGCCACAGCCACGCCGCTCCGCGCACGCCACTTGAATCGCCGTGCATGTTTTTCACGATCCTGGGCGGTCCGCCCAATGTGAAACCGTATTTCTCCACCAGCGGCGGAAGGTCGTCATACAGCCGTGCAATGTTGGACAACCCACCCCCCAGCACGATGGCGTCTGGATCGATGATATTGACCACGGTGCCCAGCCCGCGCGCCAGCCGGTCAATCCAGCGGTCCATCGCCGCGCGTTCCGCGTCGCCGCGCGATGTCGCGATATCCTCTGTCGTTGCCAGACGTCCGGTGGTGCGCTGGAATTCGTTCGCCAGCGAGGGCCCGCAGCACCAGCTTTCCATGCAGCCGCGCCGTCCGCAGAAACAGGCCTGGGCATCGGCCCATTCGGCCTCAGTCATCGCGGGCAGGGGAATGTGCCCCCACTCGCCGCCCACGCCATGCGCGCCGCCCAGCACCTGGCCATTCACCACCACACCGCCGCCCAGCCCGGTGCCGGCGATCACACCGAACACCACGCCGGCGCCGGCTGCCGCACCATCGCTGGCTTCGGACAGCGCAAAACAGTTGGCGTCATTGGCCAGCCGCACGTCGCGGCCCAGCACCCGCTCCAGGTCCGCGCGCAGCGGGCGGCCATTCAGCCATGTCGAGTTGGCGTTCTTGATGGTGCCGTCTGCCGTCTCGCAGCCGGGGATGGCAATGCCGATGCTCCCGCGCGCCCCCGTCTCGGCGTCGGCGGCTTGCACCAGGTCCGCGATAACCAGGACTGTTCCGTCATATGCGCGCGCTGTCGGCACCCGCTTGCGCCACAGCTCGGCGCCGTCCGGCGCCATGGCGAGCAATTCGGTCTTGGTGCCGCCCAAGTCTATGCCGATACGCATGGAAGGGGGGCTCATTCTGTTTCTCCGCCCAGCCGATGCCGGGCCAGATGCAATACTTTGGGCGAAATCTGGGCATGGGCGCAAAAGCCCAGCAGCAGCTCCTCATCGCCCAGCAGGAAGTCCAGGACCGCCACACCGGTTTCCGGATTACCGGCCGCCTGGCGCAATTCGGCCGGATCGATCCCGGAAAGCTTGAGGAACCGCTGGATGCCGTCCTCCTCCCCGGCCAGCCAGCCAAGGCCTTCCAAAGCCAGTATTTCCGCGTTTTCAGGGGTCATTGAGTGCCATCGTCAAGGGAGCGTTAAGAGATAATCCCTAATACTGGCGAAAACAGCCAGAGCCCCTGCCGGGCCGGGTCCAGTGCTGCGGGAGTTCCTTGATGGATGCCAAGACCAAGACCGTCCTGATCGTGGAGGACAATGAGCTTAACATGAAGCTCTTCCACGACCTGCTGGACGCGCATGGCTACAATATCCTGCAGACCAAGGACGGCATGGAAGCGCTGGACATCGCGCGCGAACACCATCCCGACCTGATCCTGATGGACATCCAGTTGCCGGAAGTCAGCGGCCTGGAAGTCACCAAATGGCTGAAGGAAGATGATTCGCTCAAGGGCATTCCTGTCGTCGCTGTCACCGCCTTCGCCATGAAGGGCGACGAAGACGTCATCCGCCAGGGCGGGTGCGAGGCCTATATTTCCAAACCCATTTCGGTCACCAGCTTCCTGGATACCGTTCGGCGCTTTATCGGATAACGCCATGACGGCTCGTGTCCTTGTCGTGGATGACATCCTCTCGAACGTCAAGCTTCTGGAAGCGAAGCTGACGGCGGAGTATTTCGAGGTCATCACCGCCTTCAACGGCCTGGAATGCCTCGCCCGCATGGACGAGGGCATTCCCGACATCGTCCTGCTGGACGTGATGATGCCCGGCATGGACGGCTTCGAAGTCTGCCGCCGCATCAAGTCCAATCCCCGCACCGCGCATGTCCCCGTCGTGATGGTCACCGCGCTCGACCAGCCATCCGACCGCGTTGCCGGCCTGGAAGCCGGCGCCGACGATTTCCTCACCAAGCCGGTCGACGATTCCGCGCTGTTCGCACGGGTGCGCAGCCTGGTGCGCCTGAAGATGATGACCGACGAGCTTCGCATGCGCGAATCCACCGGCCAGGGCATGGGCCTGATTGATCCGGCCGAGACACTGATCGAGAACAACCAGTCGGGCCGCATCCTGGTGATCGAGGACCGCGCCGAATCCGTTGCCTGGTTCGCTAGCGCGCTGCAGCCCAAGCACGAAGTCTCCTCCGCCGATACCTTCGAGGAAGCCCTGGTGCGCGTGAAGGGCGGCGATTACGACCTGATCGTGGTCTCGCTCGGCATGCGCGGCTTTGATGGCCTGCGCCTGTGCTCCCAGCTGCGCTCGCTGCCCGAAGGCCGCCATGTGCCCATTCTGGTGGTGGTCAGCGATGGCGACCGCCGCAAGCTGACCCAGGCGCTCGAGATGGGCGTCAACGATTACCTCACCCGCCCGGTGGACAAGAACGAACTGGTGGCCCGCGTCCGCACCCAGCTGCGCAAGAAGCGCTATGCCGACCGGCTGCGCCACAATGTCCAGCTCAGCCTGGAAATGGCCATCACCGACCAGCTCACCGGCCTGCACAACCGCCGCTACATGAGCCGCCATCTCGACACGCTGATGTCCAATGCCAAGAAGGGTGATCGCCCGCTGGCCTTCGTCATCATGGACATCGACTTCTTCAAGCAGGTCAACGACAATTACGGCCATGACATCGGCGACGAGGTGCTGAAGGAATTTGCCGGCCGCATCGCCGCCAACACCCGCGGCATTGATCTCGCCTGCCGCTATGGCGGCGAAGAGTTCGTTGTCGCCATGCCCGACACCGACATCGCCTTTGCCACCAACATCGCCGAGCGCCTGCGCCAGTCGATCGAAACCACGCCGATCCAGATCAGCCGCGCGCCCGGTCAGCTCAACATCACCATCTCCATCGGCATTGCCCGCTGCGAAGGCGCCAGTGACACTGCCGAAACCCTGCTGCACCGCGCCGACCAGGCGCTGTATCGCGCCAAGCGCACCGGCCGCAACAAAGTGGTTGCCGACGCGGCCTAGCCCGCGCTTTCACACTTTCTCAAAATCGCCTAGCGTCCTCCCAACAACAAGAACGGGAAACGCCATGCGCCTTGTCCTGATCGCAGCCCTGCTGCTCGCCTTGCCGGCTTCCGCCCAGACCTCGCCGCCGCAAAACAAGCCGCCCATCACCGCGCCGTTCACCATCCACCACATCGCCACCGGCATCGGGCAGGGCTATTCGCTTGTCGTGGTGGACATGAACCATGACGGCAAGCTCGACGTGGCCGCGCTGGGCCTCACCGCCGGCGCGATCACCTGGTACGAAAATCCCAACTGGACACCGCATCTCATCATCACCGCCAAGGATGCACCCAAGCCGGTCTATATGGACGCTTCGGACATGGACGGCGATGGCATCCCGGAAATTGCGCTGGCGTATCGCTTCAACACCGATCCGCACAAGGATCGGGGCACGGTGGCGATCCTGCATCACGACGGCGATCCGACACGCCCGTGGAAGATCGAACGGGTGATCGACAATGTGCCGTCCGACCACCGCGTGCGCTTCGCCGACATTTCGGGCAATGGCAAACCCGCGCTGGTCATCGCGCCCATCCTGGCGGGCACCGCCACCGGCTTTCCCGATCCCGACCACAATGTGACGCCGCTGTATGTCTATCGCCCCGAAAATGGCTGGAAGCGCGAAACCATCACGCTGGAAAATCACGGCGTCAGCCACGGCCTTAACATCCAGCCTTACTCGGGCAAAGGCGACGCTGTGATGACCAGCGGCTATGAAGGCACCAACATCCATGAGTACAAAAACGGCAGTTGGGTACGCACGCCGCTGACCAAGGGCCTGGATGCGCCGTGGCCCGGCGGCGGTTCCAGCGATGTGGTGTTCGGCCACGTCGGGGGCAAGCGCTTCTACGTCACCATCGAGCCGTTCCACGGCAACATGGTGGTGGTGCACATGCCGGACTTAAAAAATGGCTATACCCGCCAGGTGATCGACGACCAGCTCGCCAACGGCCATGCCCTGACCCTGCTGGATGTGGACGGCGACGGCACGGACGAGATCGTGGCGGGCGGAAACCGTTCCAGCCAGAGTCTCTATTTCTACAAGGCGGCCGATGCGACCGGGCAGAGCTGGACCCGCTACCAGATGGACGACGACATGGCGCCCGCCGCCTGCCACACCGTGGATTTCAAGGGCACCGGCAAGCGGACCGATGTGGTCTGCCTGGACATGCGCGATCCCGGCTGGCTGACCTGGTACGCGTATAGCGGCAATTAAGCGCCACTATTCCTCATCCTCGGCGTCGTCGTCATCATCAGACGCGACCTGCGGTTCGCCCGCCGCCATTTCCGTCACCCGGTCGATCACCGACGCCAGCACTTCGGGCTCGCGCGCGCCCGACACCGCCAGCTTGTTGCCGAAGATCATCGCCGGCACGCCGGTCACGCCCATCTCGCGGGCGATCTGGTCTTCGCGCATCACCAGGTTCAGGTCGGTATCGGAATCCAGCATCTGCGCCACCTCGACGCCGTCCATGCCGCAGATGTCGGCAATATCGGCCAGCACGCGCACATCGCCGATATCCTCGCCATTTTCGAAATAGGCGATGAACAGCCGCTCCACCACATCATCCTGCACGCCGGCGGCTTCGGCCCAGCGGATCAGTCGGTGGGAATCCAGCGTGTTGGGGCGACGTGCGATGGCAGCAAAATCAAAGGCGATGCCTTCCTTCTCGCCCTCGGCAGCGATCAGCTTGTACATTTCCACGATCTTTGCCGGATCGTCGCCGAACTTGGCGCGCATATAGGCCTGGCGATCGCTGCCGCCGCGCGGCACCGTTTGGTCAAGCTGGTAGGGCCGCCATTTCACGTCGAAAACCAGGCTGGGACGCGCATCCATGGCGCGCTGAAGCCGGCGCTTGCCGATGAAGCACCAGGGACACACGGTATCGGAGATCACATCTATCTGCATGGGAACTAGATGGCGAAGCGCCACCCAAAAATCAATGCCAGGAAATACGCCCTGTTTTAGTGCAAAACCTGGACGGTCATTTCATTGGCCTCGGCAACCGCCCGCACCGCGGGGGCATGCCCCTTCACGGTCAGGTGTGCTTCCACTGGCACCAGCGCCTCGATCACATTCATGCCGGATGGCGGCGGCACGGCGACGAACTCCACCGTCAGCAACTTTCCGTCATTGTGCAGCACATGCAAACGCGCCGACTTCCATCCCCCGGTCGAAACCGCGCCCTTGGCCTGGATCACCAGGGTGCGGCCCTTGACGGTCGCGATAATGCTGTCGATTTGGTAGACCCGCTTGTCGGCCGCCCAGGCGGGCGCGGCACATAACAGCGAGCAGGCGACGATCAGGAATTTTGCGCGGACCGGCATGGCGCCAGTATAACCGTGAATGGGGCCGCAAAAAGACAGGAGCGTGGGCAAAGCCGTGGCGACCTAGATATTCAGTTCCACCCACACCGGGACATGATCCGACGGCTTCTCAGCGGCGCCGCGCACCGGCTTGTCGATACCGCAGGCCTTCAACCGGTCGGTGGCTTGCGGCGACAGCATCACATGGTCGATGCGGATCCCGTTGTTGCGCTCCCACGAGCCGAAATAATCCCAGAAGGTGTAATGCCCGGCCCCGGGGTGCAGCGCGCGAAAGGCATCGGTGTAGCCCAGATTTTCGATCCGCCGCAGCGCCGCCTTGGATTCCGGCTGGAACAGCGCGTCCTTCACCCAGGCCTTGGGTCGGGCCGCATCAATATCCTGCGGGATGATGTTGTAGTCGCCCATCAGCACGACGGGCTCCTCATTCGCCAGCAGGCCCTTGGCGTGCTGCCGCAGCCGCTCCAGCCAGGCCAGCTTGTATTCGAACTTGGGGCCGGGAAAGGGATTGCCGTTGGGCGCATAGATCGATGCCACCCGCACGATCCCGTTCTTGCCGGAAATCACCGCTTCCAGGTAGCGCGCATGATCATCGGTATCATCCGCGCCAGGCAAACGCGGCGTCACGTCTTCCATCGGCAGCTTGGACAGGATGGCGACGCCGTTATAGCTTTTCTGTCCGTGTACGGCGCAGTTATAGCCCAGATCCTCGAAGGGCTGCAGCGGGAAATTCTCGTCCACCGTCTTGATTTCCTGCAGGCACACGACATCCGGCTTGGCGTCCTTCAGCCAGGCCAGCGCCGGCTCCAGCCGCGCCTTGACGGAGTTCACATTCCAGGTGGCGATCTTCATACGGTGAAGCTTGTCCCGCAGCCGCAGGAGGCGGTCGCATTGGGATTGTTGACCTTGAAGGCCTGGCCGATCAGGTCGTCGGTGAAATCGATCTCCGAACCCGCCAGGAAATCCAGCGACACCGGATCGATCAGCACCTTGGCGCCATCGCGTTCCACCACCAGGTCTTCGTCCAGCTGCGCGTCATCCAGCGCGAAATTATACTGGAAGCCCGAACAGCCGCCGCCGGTCACCGCTACCCGCAAGGCGGTGGGCTGGGCCTCGGTTTGCAGGATCTCGGTGATGCGCTTGGCGGCGCGGGCCGACAGGGTAACGGGCATGGCGGTCATGTGGGAACTCTTGCAGTCTGGGACGCACTCTCTATGTAGTCCTCGCCATGGTCGAAACCAACCCTCCGGGACACCTGCTGGGCCCGATTGTCAGCCGTTCCGGGCCGCATGCCGGCTATGCCGCCACCCCGGCCAGCAGCCGGGGGCGCTTTTTCCCCGAGCCCGAAAGCGCCACCCGCAGCTGCTACAGCCGCGACCATGACCGCATCATCCACTCCACCGCTTTCCGCCGCCTCAAGCACAAGACCCAGGTCTTCGTGGAACATGAAGGCGACTATTTTCGCACCCGTCTCACCCATTCGCTGGAAGTGGCGCAGCTTGCCCGCACTTTGGCGCGCACCCTTGGCGCCGACGAGGACCTGGCCGAGACCGTGGCGCTGGCCCACGACCTTGGCCACACCCCCTTCGGCCATGCCGGCGAAGAAGCCCTGAACGCGGTGACAAGGGACATTGGTGGCTTCGACCACAATGCCCATGCCCTGCGCCTGGTGACAAAGCTTGAGCATCGCTATGCCGCGTTCGATGGTCTGAACCTGACTTGGGAAACCCTGGAAGGAATCGTCAAGCACAATGGCCCGCTGCTCCGCGAACCGCCGGGCCCCATCACCAGTTTCGACAAGCGCTGGCCGCTCGATCTCACCGGCTGGCCAGGGCTGGAAGCCCAGCTCGCCGCGCTCTCTGACGATATCGCCTATGTGAACCATGATATCGATGACGGCCTGCGTGCCGGGCTCTTCACGGTGACCGACCTGCAGGACTGGCCGCTGGTAGGCCGCCATGCCCAGGCTGTGCAACAACGTTTCGGCGATCTCGAACTGTCGCGCTTCATCGGCGAATTGATCCGTACCCTGATGAGCGAGCTGATGGAGGATGTCACCACCACCACCCGCGCCAATCTCGCCGGGGTCGAGACCGCCGCACAGGTGCGCGAAGCGGGCAGGGCGATGGCGGCCTTCTCCCCCGCCAAGTTCGACCAGCTGAAAGCGCTCAAATCCTTCCAGATGTCGCGCATGTACCGCCACCCGCGCGTCATGGCCTCGATGAATCACGCCCAGGGCGTGGTCACAGACCTCTACGGTGCCTTTGTCGCCGATCCCGGCCTGCTGCCAGCCGACTGGGAACAGTCTGCGCGGGCGGGTGTCTCCGGCACCGTGGCGCGTGACTACATTGCCGGCATGACCGACCGCTTCGCCCTGTCCGAATATGCCCGCATTTTTGCCAAGGAACCGGGCTCCACTTCCCCATGATTCGCGGGACGCAGAGTGCTACTATCCCCGCCAGCAGATTCGGGAACTTCCATGGCCAATTTTGAGCGCGGCGTTTACGAACCCAGCGACGAAGTGCGGGTGTTCGACGGCTCCGAAGATGATGACGATGTCGAAGGCTCGCGCTTGCCGCTGCTGATCGTGCTGGCGCTGCTGGTGCTGGCCATGTTCGGCGGCGTGGTGTGGCTGGCCTATACGCAGGGTGTGGCGCGCGGCCGCGGCGAGACCCCTGTGCTGACCGCTGCCGCAGGGCCCGAGCGCGTGGCCCCGTCGCAGGCGGGCGGCAACAACGTCCCCTATCAGGGCTTCAAGATTTACGAACAGCCTGCGCCGTCCGACGATGTCGCGGACAATGCCCCCGCACAATCCGCCGGCCAGACACCCGCGCCTGACCTCAAGGCTTCTACCGCGCCGGGCGAAACGCCCAAGCTGGCGGCTGCCGAAACGGCCCCGCCCAAGCCCGCGCCGCAGATGGCCGCGCCCGCCAAGCCGGAGCCGCAAAAGGTCGTCTCACCGCCAGTCACCAAGCCTGCGCCGGCCAAGGTTGCTGCCACGCCCCCGGCCAAGTCTGTGGCCGCCCTGATCCAGCAGGCCAACACCGCCCCGCCGCCACCGGCCAAACCCGCCGCCGCGCCTGTCCAGGCCGGCCCGGCCACGGGCGCCCCCCGCCAGTTGGGCGCTCCGGTCGCCGCCACCAAGACCGGGCCCGTTGCGGCCAAGCCTGTCGCCACGGGGGCTTATGTGCTGCAGATCGGCGCCTACAAGAGCCAGGCCGACGCTGATACCGCCTGGAAGGCCTACAAGGCCAAGCACGCCGCCCTGCTGTCGGGCTACGCCCCGGACGTCCAGCAGGCCGACCTGGGCGAAAAAGGCACCTGGTACCGCCTGCGCATCGCTGGCTTTAGCGACAAGGACGGCGCTGCGGCCACCTGCGACCGCCTGAAGGCGGACGGCGGCAGCTGCTTCCTCGGGAAATAGCCATGCGCAGCCGTGCCATCTACGGGTGCGCCGGGGAGACCCTCTCGGCGGCCGAGCGGGATTTCTTCCGCGGAGCCCGTCCCTGGGGCTTCATCCTGTTCGCGCGAAACATCAGCAGTCCGGCGCAAGTCATTGCTTTGGTGCAGGAACTGCGCGCCACGGTTGACGATGCCAACACCCCGATCCTGATCGACCAGGAAGGCGGCCGCGTCGCCCGCCTCAAGCCGCCCCACTGGCGCCAGCGCCCCCCCGCCGCCCGTTTCGGGGCCCTGCACGACGCCGACCCCGAAGCCGCCAAGGAGGCGACCTACCTTAACGCCCGGCTGATCGCCCACGACCTGGCCAGCCTGGGCATCAATGTGGACTGCCTGCCGGTGCTGGATGTCCCGGTTCCCGGCGCCCATGACATAATCGGCGACCGCGCCTTCGCCCACGACCCCCACACCATCATCGAGCTGGGGCGGGCCCAGATCGACGGTCTTTTGGACGGCGGCGTCCTGCCGGTCATGAAGCATATTCCCGGCCATGGCCGGGCAGGGGCCGACAGCCATCTGGCGCTGCCCCGGGTCACCGCGACCGAGGCCGAGCTGTCCGGCAGTGATTTCGTCACCTTTCGCAGCCTGGAAAACTGCCCGATCGCGATGACCGCGCATGTTGTTTATGAGTCGATTGATCCACAGCGTCCTGCCACCACCAGCCCCAAAGTCATTCGGGATGTGATACGCGGTGAGATAGGATTTGAGGGGCTCTTGATGTCGGACGACCTTTCCATGAAGGCGCTCGAAGGACCCCTGTCGGTGCGAACCAAGGCAGCCCTGTTTGCGGGTTGCGACCTGGTTTTGCACTGCAATGGCGATATGGACGAAATGCGCGAAGTGGCATCGGAAGTGAAACCTCTGGAAGGACTGGCGCAAAAGCGCAGCGAGCAGGCGCTCGCCCAGCTCCATGCGCCCGCGCCGTTCGATGCCGACGCGGCCGAGGCCCGCCTGGCCGCCCTGATGGGAGCTGTGGCATGACCGAAACCGCCCCCAGCTTCGACGAATTTGAATCCACCGCCATCGTCGCCGACGATCAGGCATTGCTGGTGCACGTGGACGGCTTTGAAGGCCCGCTGGACCTTCTGCTGACGCTCGCCCGCAACCAGAAGGTCGATATCGCCAAGATCTCGATCCTCAAGCTGGCCGAGCAGTATCTGGAGTTCATCGAGGGCGCCAAGAAGCTGAACCTGGAGCTGGCGGCCGATTACCTGGTGATGGCCGCCTGGCTGGCCTATCTGAAATCCCGCCTGATCCTGCCGCAGGAAAAGGCCGACACCAGCGAGCCCAGCGCCGACGAGATGGCGACTCGCCTGCGCTGGCGCCTGCAGCGCCTCAACGCGATGCGCGCCGCTTCCACCCGCCTGATGGGGCGCGAGCGGATGGGCCGCGACGTCTTTGGCCGCGGCAATCCCGAACCCGTCAATGTCGTAAAGCTGCGCACCTACAAGGACACGCTCTACGACCTGCTCAGCGCCTATGCGACCGAGCGGGTGAGGAAGATGGGCGGCACCACCTATCGCCCGGTTGCGCCCATCGTGCTGCAGATCGAGGAAGCCCGCGAGCGGCTGGAACGCATGCTGGGCAAGATCCAGGACTGGAGCGCCCTGACGCGCCTCCTGCCGCTGGAATGGCAGGGCGCGGGCAGGCGGCGTTCCGCCGTGGCCTCCACCCTGCTGGCCTGCCTGGAGATGGCCCGCGACGGCAAGCTTCAGCTCCAGCAGTCGGCCCCCTTTGCCGAGATATTCGTCCGTGACGGAAACCGCACGGACGTCCCCGCCGTGTCCCCCCAATAATTCAGAAGGCGGGAGCCTAAGATGAGCAGCGTAGCCAAGATGATCGAGACAATAGAAACCGAGCTGACCTCTGAAGTCGAAGTGGGCGGCACCCCCGAACAGAACCCTGAACATCTGCGGATGGTCGAGGCGCTGCTGTTCGCGGCCTCCGAACCGCTCGACGTGAAAGCGCTGTCAACTTCCCTGCCGGAAGGTGCCGACGTTCCGGGCCTGCTGGCCACGCTTGAAGAGATTTATGAGAAGCGCGGTGTAAACCTTTGCAAGGTCGCGGGAAAATACCAGTTCCGCACCTCCGCAGACCTGGCCTTCCTGCTGCGCAAGGAACAGCCCGAACAGAAGCGCCTGAGCAAGGCCGCCATCGAAACCCTGGCCATCATCGCCTATCACCAGCCCGTCACCCGCGCCGAAATTGAAGACATTCGCGGCGTCGCCATCTCCAAGGGCACCATCGACATGCTGATGGAGATCGGCTGGATCAAGATCCGCGGTCGCAAGCGCACCCCCGGCCGCCCCGTCACCTACGGCACCACCGAACCCTTCCTGGTCCAGTTCGGCCTGGAAAGCGTCGCCCACCTGCCGGGCACCGACGAGCTCAAGGCCGCCGGCTTCCTCGAAGCCATGCCCCCCAGCGGCTTCGACGTCCCCAACCCCAGCGAAGAACTGGGCCCGGACGAAGACCCCTACACCGGCGAAGAACCCGCCGATATGCAGACCGGAAGTCTCAACCTGGACGAGGCCTAGGCGCGCTCCTTTTGCGCCGTGCCGCACGCCGCCGCATTTCCTCACGCGCGTTCGTGTGACCGACCTGAAAGTGCGAGTCTGTTGGGACAGCTTTGCTAAACCGCCACGCAAAAAACCGAGGTAAAAATGAGCGAAGGTATCCGGGGTGTAGGTGGCCTACTGCTAGGCGCAGCAGCATATTTATTGGCATCTCAGGTCGGCATGGATGGCTGGAAGCTTGGATTTGTCACAGCGGC
This sequence comes from Micropepsales bacterium, assembly GCA_038324265.1. Lineage (GTDB taxonomy): Bacteria > Pseudomonadota > Alphaproteobacteria > Micropepsales > Micropepsaceae > Rhizomicrobium. The sequence continues at coordinate 18,002 of JBBQHU010000003.1, forward strand.
AGTTGCGCTGGGCTGCCCGATGGTCGCAACCGGGCGGTTGAAGGGCTGGTAATTTAGGATCCTTGGTACGGGAAGTATAACAATGGGAAATCTTTCCTATAATTGTTCTCACCGTACCAAGTCACACATTGACTTTTTTTGCAGTCGCAGCAAACTTACCGTGAAACAAACGTTTAAGGGGTTTTCGATGCGCCGCATTGCAGCAACAGTTCTGGCATGTTCGCTTTTCGCGTCTGCGTCGGCCTACGCCGCAGATAGTTCGCTTGCTCCGGGGAAGCCGGCGGGTGTTATGCAGGCTCAGATGGGTGGCGACGTTCCGACCATTGTATTCCTGGGTGTGATGGCAGGAATTGTAGCAACGATCGCAATTGCTTCGTCCGATGAAAAAGTGACTCCGGTTGCGGTGGCAACGACCACCACAACGTCCTAATTGGCTTGATCGGCGTTCTGTTTTTCCACCGTTTGTGCGGAATCCGCACGGCTGTCAGAAACACTAAGGCCCGCGCCGTCCGGAACGGTCGCGGGCCTCAGATCACGCGGATGAAAACAGCAATTCGATAAATGGATATCCGGCGTTCACGGCTTTCCCGCGCCTTACTTCGCTTCCGCCGCCGCCTTCATCTTGTCCACCGCCGCCTGGAACCGCGTCCGGCGACCGTCGCGCGCCGCCGCCTGTGCCGCCGCATCGCCCACCGCAGTCTGGTTCCAGATCAGGCTGTAGGTGAGCTTGGAGTGGGTCTTGTCCACCGGCTCCACCGCCAGCGTGCCGTGATAGAAGATCGGCGTGAAGGGCTGGGCATAGGTGTAGGAATGCGCCGTCCGCGCCACCACATTTTCCACGATATTGCCATTGATCGTGCGCACGCTGCCCAGTTCGCCCTTGCCCGAAACGATATCGCAGCTTTTCACATCCAGGTACTTGGCGATGGCGCACCAGTCATTGCCGCCGATCTTCTCCCACGCCACATCCGCCGGCTTGGCGATGTCGGCGGTCAGGACGATGGTGATCCAGTCCGCCGGCTGCGGCGTCTGCGCCCCGGCCGGAACGGCTGTCGACATCAAAGCCGCGCCCGTAATGCCCAGAACCAATGTTGCCGCGATCGCGATCTTCTTCATTTTTCTCTCCCATCGTCCAAACGTGTCATGGCCCACTTTACGTGGGCCATCCAGAGTCACAATCACGGACCAGCGAACCTGTTGTCCTGATGGCCCGCGCTAGCCGGGCCAATCCCAATCAGTCTTCGCCTTCCAGCTCCACAACCACAGCTTCGCCTTTTTCCAGCGCGATCGCCAGTTCGCCCCTGCGCAGGGCCACGGCATCCTTGCCGAACACCTCGTTGCGCCATCCCTTCAGGGCGGCGACTTCGCTGTCTTCTTCCGCCGCCAGTTTCTCGATATCTTCCGAATTGGCAATCAGGCGCGGCGCCACCCCTGCGCTCTCTGATTTCAGCCGCAACAGCGTCTTGAGCAGGTCCACCACGGCCGCCGAAGGCTCGCGCCGCCGCCGCTGCTTGTTTTCCTGGATCGCGCCGTCCGGCGGCTCCGCGGTCATGCCGGCCGCTATGGCCTCGCTCAACCCCTTGCCCAGCCGCGAATTGGCAAAGCCCTTGGGCACCGCGCGCACCCGCTCCAGCGCCTCGGGGCTTTCGGGCGGATGGGCGGCAATCTCGGTCAGCGCTTCGTCTTTCAGCACGCGCCCACGCGGAATATCGCGCACCTGCGCCTCGCGCTCGCGCCACGCCGCCAGGCTGCCCAGCACCGCCAGGAAGCGCTTGTTGGAACTGCGCGGCTTCAGCCGCTTCCACGCCAGCTCCGGGTCCAGCTTGTACAAGGCAGGGTCCTGCAGGTTGGCCACTTCCTCGGCCACCCAGGCAGAGCGTCCGGTCTTTTCCAGCTTGGCCTTCATCCATTCATAGATGACGCGCAGATGCGTGACGTCGGCCAGCGCATACTCAAGCTGCCGCTTCGACAAGGGCCGGTGACTCCAGTCGGTAAAGCGCGCCGACTTGTCGATCTCCACCTTGGCGATCTTGCGTGCCAGCGTTTCATACGACGCCGCATCACCAAAGCCGCACACCATCGCGGCGATCTGGCTGTCGAACAGCGGATCGGGCAGCACGCCGCCCTGCAGATAGAAGATCTCGATATCCTGCCGCGCCGCATGCAGCACCTTGACGATATCAGGCCGCGCGATCAGGTCATAGAAAGGATTCAGGTCGATCCCCGGCGCCAGCGGATCGATGATGCCCTCGATGCCGGGCGCCGCCACCTGGATCAGGCACAGCTTGGGATAATAGGTCTGGTCCCGCAGGAACTCGGTATCCAGCGCCAGATAGGGGGCGCCCGCCAGCTCGGCCAGGAACGCCGCAAGGTCTTCGTTACTCTCGACTATACGCATGGGGCAGGTGATAGCCGGATTCGCCGGTTCCGGGGCGTATTTATGGGGGTGTCAGCCCCACCGCCCGCCCGGCAAAGCCCGCCGCGTCGAAATAGCGGTTTTCGCCCACCTGCTGGAAATTCAGGATCGTGGACACCCCATTGGCCGCCGGCGCCGACTGGATGGTGCGGCTGGTCACTTTGGGCTCCGTCCCCCCCATCAACGCCTCAGCGATCACCCGGCCCTTCAGCTTGCCCTTGGCTGGCAGGGCTATTCCGGCGACCGAAGCCAGGGTGGGGGCGATATCGGCATTGCTGATGGGCGCAGGGTCCGCATAGCCCGCCTTGAAGTCCGGTCCAATGGCCGCCATGAAATTGCGCGTCTCCGCCCGGCTCAGGCTGCCATGGCTGCCCTGTCCCGTAGCCAGCGTGGTGTCATGCACCCCCACCGTGCATTGCAGAACATTCTCGCATTCCTGCCCAAAGCTGCGGAAGCTGACATAGATCGACGGCACCGGCGTCCGCGCCCCGCCAATCAAATTCACATCGCTCATCGCCAGCGCCCCGGGAAACTTGCCCAGCTTGTCGTTCACGAATATCGCCCCGACATAGTCCTGCGTCGTCAGGAACTGCACCACGTCGCCCGCCAGCGCCTTCGCATTGGCCCCCGGCAGATAGATCAGGTCCGACCCGCCATTCGACGCCACGATCACCTCCGGCTTGGTCGCATCCAGCCCCAGAAAGGCCGAACCGCCCGACAGCTTGCCGCCATTGCTGAAATCCACCGCCGGCCCCGTATCGCCCGGATTGTGCGCCGGCAGGCCCAGGCTCACCGCCAGATCCGTCGCCAGGAATCCCGACCCCGTCTCGGTAGAGGGCAACACCCCCAGCCTGGTCGAAGGACTAGTGGCGCTGGTATGCGCCACCGTCAGAAATCCGTGATCGGCGGTGACGAACACATCGGTGTTCACATCCAGCCCCTGTTCCTTCAGCGCCGCCAGCAACTCGCCCAGCATGGTATCGGCATTGCGCGTCCCGGCACGGCCGCTGGGACCATTGATGCCCGGCTGGTATTCGCCCACGCTGTCCTTGGTGCCATGCTGGCTGACATCGGGATCGCGGCTCCAGAAGGTCATGGCGAACGGCTTGCCGCTCTCCTTGAAGTGCGGCAGCACGATCCGCGTCACCGCCTTCATCTGCCACACTTCCTGCTCGATGTTCGGCACATTGGTCTTGGGCGCACTCTTGCCCACGAACGCCTGCTTCATCTCCCGCGTGAACCAGGTCGGCAGGCCCAGCCCGCCTTCATGTCCTGTGGAATCGTCAATGATCAGCGTCTGGCTGCCATCACCCGCCGCCGTGGAATCCTGGATGCGGGCAGGGCCCTCCTTGCCGACGATGGCGGTATTGAACCCCTGCGCCCGCGCCGCCGCGATCAGCGTAGTCTCGGTCAGATAGTTGCCGCCGAACTTCTGGTTCATCTCGTCCAGCACCGTGTCTTCTTCCAGGAACCCGACCGGCGAGCCCTTCAGGCTGATCATCGGCTGCCCCGTCCACAGCGTGTTGCCGAAATTGCCGGTGTCGCCGATGTAATGCCCCGTCGCGATCGCCGACGCATTCACCGTCGTCACGGTCGGATACAGCGAGTGGCTATTCGTGAAATCCACCCCCTCCGTCTTCACCCGGTACAGGTTCGGCATGTTGCCCGGCTCGACGCTGCCATAGCGCAGTCCGTCCGCCACGAAGATGATGATGTTGCGCCCAGAATTCGTAAGAGGCTTGGGCGCCTGCGCCATCGCCGGCAGGGCAAACAGAGCCATCACAAGTCCGGCAACAGGGGCGAATTTCATGGTCGATTCCTTCAAGCTCCGCCAAGCTAACCCGCCTTTGTGACGGGAAAAACGTGCCATTTCCGCACTCCCGCCCCGGCCTTGACCCCATCCCCATAAACCGCCAAAAACCCAGCGTTTCTCACAGGTTTCCAGCCATGCACGCCTATCGCACCCACACCTGCGGCCAGCTTCGCAAGGCCGATGTCGGCCAGACCGTCCGCCTGTCCGGCTGGGTCAATCGCCGCCGCGACCATGGCGGGCTGATCTTCATCGACCTGCGCGATCACTACGGCATCACCCAGTGCGTGATCGAGCCCGACGCGAGCGCCTTCCCGGTGGTCGACACCGCCCGCAGCGAATGGGTCCTCACGCTCACCGGCAAGGTCGTCGAACGCATAGAAGGCACCGCCAACGCCGACCTCCCCACCGGCGAGGTCGAGTTGCGCATCGAAACCTGCACCGTCCAGTCCCGCGCCCAGGAATTGCCGCTCCCCGTCTTCGGCGACCACGATTACCCTGAGGAAACCCGTCTCACCTACCGCTTCCTCGACCTGCGGCGCGAGCGCCTGCACAAGAACATCATGCTGCGCGCCAACATCGTCACCTCCATCCGCAAGCGCATGGTCGCCCAGGGCTTCACCGAGTTTCAGACTCCCATCCTCACCGCCTCATCCCCCGAAGGCGCCCGCGACTTCCTGGTGCCGTCGCGCCGCTATCCCGGCCAGTTCTACGCGCTGCCCCAGGCCCCCCAGCAGTTCAAGCAGCTGATCATGGTCTCCGGCTTCGACCGCTACTTCCAGATCGCGCCTTGTTTCCGCGATGAAGACGGCCGCGCCGACCGTTCGCCGGGCGAGTTCTACCAGCTCGATCTGGAAATGAGCTTCGTCACCCAGGACGACGTCTTCGCCGCCGTCGCCCCCGTGCTGGCGGGCGTGTTCGAGGAATTTGCGGGCGGCAAGAAAGTGACGAAGCCCGACGAATTCCCCCGCATCCCCTATGCCGAAGCGATGCTGAAGTATGGCAGCGACAAACCCGACCTGCGCAACCCGATCGAGATCGTGGACGTGTCGGAAATCTTCGACCGCGAGGCCGTCGCCTTCAAGGCCTTTAAAGGCAAGACCGTGCGCGCCATTCCCGCGCCGGGCGCCGCCCCCCAGCCGCGCAGCTTCTTCGACAAGCTGAACGAATGGGCCCGCGGCGAGGGCGCCGCCGGACTTGGTTATATCCAGTTCGAGGAAGAGGCTGGCGTGCTGACCGGCAAGGGCCCCATCGCCAAGTTCATCCCGGCGCAGGAACTGGCCGACATGGCCGCGCTGGCCAAGGTGAAGGCGGGCGACGCCTTGTTCTTCAGCGCCGACGCCAAGACCGACCGCGCCGCCACCATCGCCGGTCTCGCCCGCACCCGCCTGGGCCGCGAGCTGGGCCTGATCAAGGACGACGAATACAAGTTCTGCTGGATCGTGGACTTCCCGATGTACGAGTGGAACGAGGACGACAAGAAGATCGACTTCTCCCACAATCCCTTCTCGATGCCGCAGTTCGACCGCGACGCCTTCCTGGCACTGGACGCGGGCGACAAGGACACCATCTTGGGCATGAAGGCCTACCAGTACGACATCGTCTGCAACGGCTATGAACTGTCCAGCGGCGCCATCCGCAACCACGACCCGGACGTGATGCTGAAGGCGTTCGAAATCGCCGGTTACGCCCGCGAAGAGACCGAGGAAAAGTTCGCCGGCATGCTCAACGCCTTCCGCCACGGCGCCCCGCCGCACGGCGGCACCGCGCCCGGCATTGACCGCATCGTCATGCTGCTGGCCGGCGAGGAAAACCTGCGCGAAGTCACCATGTTCCCCATGACCCAACAGGCCCAGGACCTCCTGATGAACGCCCCCAGCCCGGCCAACGCCAAGCAGTTGAAAGAACTGCATCTGCGGGTGGTTTATCCGGAAAATTGAGCTCAAAAGTGGGCTCAATTTGAGGGTTATATGGGACTGGATTTACGGATTCTCAAGTGCTTGCTGAATTAGCCGAAACATCTGGCGTTGATGAAGTAGCTGAGAATTTTGAACTGGATCGCGAGAAAATAAGGGCAGCGTTGAATGGGATTTCGTTGTTACTGCAGCGCCCATTTGTGAGATGAAGTCTTTTCAGCTTGACGAGAATATAAACTCCAAAAATTTGGTCGAAAACTGTGACGCCGAGGGAAAGTGCAAGGTGCTGAGGTTTCCGGCTGCCTTGTGCGGAACAAAGGATCCCGAACTTCTGCCTGACTTGCTGACACGGGAAGCCCCTCTTGTGACTACCGATTCCACCATCGTGAACGATAGTCCGGGCGCTATACCTGAGCGGAATTCCGGTCTCATTGTGGTGAAGCAGAGAGCACCGACGCCGCCATTTACAGCTAAGCGCGCTGCAGTGTTTATCGCCAACTTCAAGTCAAAGTTCCCCGGCTGGCCGGAATTCGATTGGTCAGGATTGTACGTGGAAATCAGTGACACCGAGGCTTACGTTTCCGCATTACGAGATGGCGATGTATCGGGTGGTACCTCGATAGATATTGGCGACGAGAAGTTTTCTGAGAAATTTATTATAGGTGCAGTCGCTTCGCGCGATAAGTTTGCGCAACTTACAGCAGCTGGCGCATAGCCTGCCGAAGTGGTAGACACAAAATTGTCGTGATCCGCTGTGGACCGTATGTGGAAATCATTCCCACTATTCCGGTATTTTCAAACTCGTTCTCGTGGACAGCGCGTGGAAATCCCTATCCACCTCTACCGCTTCCAAAATCCGAGCCTATTCTTCCGTCCAGCCTGTTTCGAACGAGGCGCGTTGCGGACGTTTCCGCAGCGTGAAACAGGCCGGTGTTCTCGCGTACCGGGGTAACGGCCCGGGCGACGGGAAGGCGACCTTGCCTACCACAGCAGCCACTGCGGGCATGGACGCATGCTTGGTGGGAGGAGGCCGGGAGACAGTCCCGGACGCGTGCAGGCGGCGAGCGGGCACGCCGGCGTTACCGGGTAGGAGGCAGCCGCAATCAAAGCCGGGCGTGGAAGCGCCGCAGGGCATTCACGAGACCCGAAAGGGTTGCCGCATTCCGCAAGGGGCGGACATTTTGGCCGCCTTGCGGCGATTCCACGCCGCCCCGCATACGGGGCAGGCGATGCATCCGCGCGCCGGAACGTTCGGGTCCGGGGACCGTTATCAAAAGAGCGCTGCGATGAACGCGCGCGGAAAGCATGGATATGACAAATACCCAGGATAAAACCCAGGATAAAGCTCAGGATAAAACCAAGCATGAGACTCTGGTCGTGGTTTTTGATGGTGCCGGTGCCCGCTATTTCCGCCGTAGCGAAAAAGGCAAGCTGACCCTCCAGACCGAAACCCGATCCGGCCTCCACGACTTCACCCGCGACGTCACCGACGACCAGCAGGGCCGCACATATTCTTCAACCGGCAGCGGCGTCCGCCACGCCTACGAACCCAGGCACGATCCCCACAAGCAGGAAAAGCACGACTTCGTGCACAAGATCGCCGCCGACCTCGACGCCGCCTACGAGCAGCACACATTTTCCGACCTGATGATTGTCGCCCCCGCCCGCAGCCTGGGCGAATTCCGCGCCCTGGCGTCTGACAAGCTGAAGGCGCTCACCTGGCGCGAAGTCCCCAAGGAATTTTCCCAGTATTCCCAGCACGAACTGGAATCCCGGCTTCAGCCCTATTTCGAATCCTGAGCAATAAAAAAGGCGGCCCCAAGGGACCGCCTTTTCCTTTTTTTCTTCCCACCAAATTCAGTTCAATTTCGATCCCAAATCCTTGATCGAAGCATCGATCAGGCTTCCGGTGCGCGTCTCGTCCATCCGCGCCGCAATCAGCTTCTGCGCGCCCGACACGGCAGCATCCGCCGCCAGCGCCCGAATCTCGTTCAGCGCCGCAGCTTCGGCTTGCGCAATCTTGTCATGCGCCGCAGCCGTCCGACGCTCGATCTGCGCCGCCAGGGCAACGCGCGAATCCTTGGCAAACTGCGCCGCATCCGCCTTGGCGGCTTCCACGATTCCCGCAGCTTCCGTCTCCGCCGTCGCCGCGCGCTTCTTGTAGTCTTCCAGCAGCGCCGCCGCTTCGGCGCGCAGCTTCTTGGCTTCGTCCAGCTCGGCAGAGATCATGGCAGCGCGCTGGTCGAGCATCTTGGCGACCATGCCCGGCACGCCCTTCCACCACAGCAGCGCCAGCACCAGCACAAAGCCAAGCGCGACCCAGGTTTCGCCTTCGTTCAGGATCTCGTGCATCTCAGTTCCCAATCGCCTTGGCGGCGTCTTCCGCCGAGACCTTGTCGCCGGTCAGCCGTTCCACGATCGCCACCGCCGCCTCGCGCGCCGCCGAACCCACCGCCGCCTTGGCGCTGTCGCGCGTGGCGTTGATCCGGGCATCGGCTTCGTGCATCGACTGGGCCGCCTGCGCGTCCGCATCGGCCTTGGCCTTGGCGATCTCCGCGTTCAGCGACTGGCGGGTTTCTTCCGCCAGCGCATTGGCGCGTGCGCGGGCCGCGGCGAGGGAGGCTTCATACCCCGCCTGCGCCGCATCGGCTTCCGCCCGTGCCTGCGTGGCGTCCTTGATCGCGCCGTTGATGGCGCCCCTGCGATTTGTGATCGCCGAGTTGATCTTGGGCCCCGCCACCCGCCACAGCACCGTGAACAGGAAGGCGAACGTGATCGCCAGCCAGAACAACTGGCTGGGGAACGTCGTCGTGTCGAAGGGCGGAAATCCGCCTTCCTTCTTCGGCACTTCCGTTGTGGCGGTGGTTTCTTCGGCCATCAGTCAGGTCTTAGAACGCGAACAGGATCAGGAGCGCGATCACCAGGCCGAACAGGCCGGTGGCTTCGCACAGGGCGAAGCCCAGCAGCAGGTTGGTGGTCTGGGTGGCAGCAGCGCCCGGATTGCGCAGCGCGCCCGAGAGATACGAGCCGAACACGTTGCCGATGCCGATGCCGGCGCCGACCAGGGCGATACAGGCCAGGCCCGCACCAATCATTTTCGCAGCTGCAAGTTCCATGTCTATTTTCCTTTAGTGATGATCGTGGAGGTGAAGGGCTTCGTTCAGATAGATGCAGGTCAGGATCGCAAACACATACGCCTGCAGGAAGGCGACCAGGAACTCCAGCAGCATGATCGCGACGATCAGCATCATGGGAGCAACCGAAAGAATGGAGAGCGCGCCGCCCGCGCCGCCCAGCGCGATGACGAAGCCGCCGAACACCGCCAGCATGGTGTGGCCGGCCAGCATGTTGGCGAACAGACGCACCGAAAGGCTGATGGGACGGGTGAGGAACGAGATCACCTCGATCGGGATCAGCAGGATCAGCAGGTACCAGGGGGCATGCGGCACGAACAGCTTCAAGAACCCGATGCCGTGCTTCATGAAGCCGACCACGATCACCAGCCCGATCACCGAACAGGCCAGCGCCAGGGTCACCGCGATCTGGCTGGTGACGGTGAAGCTGCCGGGGATCATGCCGAAGAAGTTGCTGCACAAAACGAAGATGAACAGCGTGAAGACGAACGGGAAGAACTTCAGCCCGTCTTCCCCGGTCGCCGAATGGATCATCCCGGAAACGAATTCATAGGACAGTTCCGACATCGACTGTCCGCGCGTCGGCACCAAACGGTTCGGCTTGACGGTCAGGGTCAGGAACAAAGCGGATGCGACTGTGACGATCACCATCAGCAGCGCCTGGTTGGTGAAATAGATCGGATGGCCCGCAATGGCGAACAGCGGCTCGGCAACGAGCGGCTTGATGGCGAACTGCTCCATCGGGTTCAGGTTCACGAACCATTCTCCTTGTCGGATCGCTTGGCGGCGATCTCGGCGTTAATTTCCTTGGCTGCGCGCATCACATTGCGGATACCTGCCGCTGCGCCCAGCACGAAAAACAAAATCATAAAGGCCGGGCGGGTGTGATAACCGAAATGGCCGAACAGCCAGTCAATTCCCCAACCCAGACCTACCCCCACGATCAGCGCCGCAACCAGTTCGGTGGCGAAGCGGAACGCGATACTCGACTGGTTCGGCGGCGGACGTTTGGTCCGCGCTGCCTCCCGCGTCTGAAGTTCGTCGAGCCGCTTGCCCAGCGATGCCAGTCTGTCAGGGTCTGGAGCCGTCAAAACCGTCTCCCAAGCCTATAAAAACTGCCAAAAACAGGGCCTTCGGCGCGTCGAAGGCGGGCGGACCATATGTTCGCCCCTTTGGGGTGTCAAGAAAGACAGGCTGTCACAAGACGTTGATATTGCTGCCGAAAAAAGCGTCCGCGCATTATGTCGCGCGGATTTTCCGTGACCCCGCCGCGAGTTACCCCGAATCTCTCACCTTGACCGGTTGGCCGCTACTCGGCGGCGATCTTCTCGGCTTCTGACAGGCTGACCGACACCAGCTGCGACACGCCGCGTTCCGCCATGGTGACGCCGAACAGGCGATCCATCCGGCTCATGGTCAGGGCATGGTGGGTGATGACCAGGAAGCGGGTGCCCGAAAGTTCCGTCATGGAGGTGAGCATCTTGCAGAAGCGCTCGACATTGGCATCGTCCAGCGGCGCGTCCACTTCGTCCAGCACGCAGACCGGAGCAGGGTTCACCAGGAACACCGCAAAGATCAGCGCCATTGCGGTCAACGCCTGCTCGCCGCCCGACAGCAGGGCCAGCGACTGAAGACGCTTGCCCGGCGGGCGCGCAAAGATTTCCAGGCCGGCTTCCAGCGGATCTTCGCTTTCGGTGAAGGTCAGCTTGGCTTCACCGCCCTCGAACAGCTTGGTGAAGAGCTCCTGGAAATTTGCGTTCACCTTTTCAAAGGAGGCCAGCAGGCGTTCGCGGCCTTCCTTATTCAGGCTTTGGATGCCGCGGCGCAGGCGCTCGATGGCGCCGGTCAGGTCGTCGCGATCGGCGGTCAGCGTCGTCATGCGCGCTTCCTGCTCGGCGGCTTCTTCCTCGGCGCGCAGATTGACGCCGCCAAGCTGCTCGCGCTCATTCTTCAGGCGCTCGACCCGCTTTTCCGCCTGTTCCAGCGGCGGCAGTTCCTCGCCTTCCTGAACTTCAGCACGTTCGGCAAGGTCCGTCGGCGCGCATTCCAGTTCGTCCAGGATGCGAGCCTTCAGTTCGTCGATCCGCTGGGCAGCGGCTTCCGATAGCGCCTGGGCGCGGGCGCGTTCCTCGCGCGCGGCCGACAAGGCGGCATCGGCGGCCTTGGCCAACTTGTCGGCCTCGGTCAACACGGTTTCGGCCTGCTGGCGCGCGTCGCTGGCTTCATTGCGCGCTGTTTCAGCAGTGGCGATGGCGTCCAGCAGCGCGTTGCGCCGTTCGGCGATCTGTTCCGGCACGGCTTCGGCCGCGCTCAATTCCCCGCCCAGTTCTTCCTGGCGGCGCGCCAGCTCGGACGATTGGTGCTGGGCGTCGGCCTTGCGCGCGTTCCAGCGAGACTTTTCTTCGCCGATCGCGGTCAGGCGGCGGGTGCGGGCTTCGCCTTCGCGGCGCAAGCTTTCCAGGGCGCCACGCGCTTCGCCGGCCTGTGTGCGGGCTTCGGCAGTCTTGCTGCGGGCCTCGGCAACGCCGGTGTTCAGTTCGACGCCGTCGCCCAGTTCGGCCAGGCCGCTGGCGGCCTGCTGGCGGGATTCCTCGGCCGCTTCGACCGACTGGGTCAGGCGGCGGATTTCGGATTCCAGCGACGCCAGCTGGCTGGCACGTTCGGCTGCCGCACGGGCAGCGCGCGTGGCCTGATCCTGCGCCACCGTCAGCGCCTGGCCGGCAGAGCGTTCTTCGGTTTCGGCCGCGCGCAGCGCATCCCGCGCCGCCTGGGCCGCTTCCTTGGCCGCAGAATATTCGGCGAATTGTGCGGCGCGAACCTCGCGCGCGGCTTCGGCCTGGCCTTCCAGCGCGGTCAGCTTGTTGCGCTGCGCGAGGCGCACAGCAGAGGCGGACGGGGCTTCGGCGGATGCGACAAAGCCATCCCACCGCCACAGGTCGCCGCGCGCCGACACCAGCGCCTGGCCGGGCTTGAGGATGGCCTGAAGTGCTGCGCCCTGGTCGGGGAACACAAGGCCCGTCATGGCCAGACGGCGGCCCAGCGCGCCCGGCGCCTTGACGAACGCGCTCAGCGGCTTGGCGCCTTCCGGCAGGTTGGGGTCGAAGTCAAAGGCGCCCCCACTTAGCGGACCTAAATCGCGCCAGTGATGCGGCGAAGAATCGTCCAGCGGCGCCTGCAGGTCGTCGCCCAGCGCCGCGCCCAATGCGGCTTCGTAACCGGATTGAACCGTGACGGCGTCCACCAGCGGCGGGAACAGGCCTTCGCCTTCGGGATGCAGCAATTCGCTCAGCGCCTTCACTTCGGCGGACAGGCGCTGCACTTCGCGTTCGGCAGCTTCCAGCGGCTCGCGCGCAATGGCTTCGCCGGTTTCCGCGTTCTGATAGGTCATGCGGGCTTCGGAGGCGGCGCTGCGCGTCGCTTCGCTTAAGCCGCGGGCGCGTTCGGTTTCCGCTTCCGCCGCGTGCACATCGGGCGCGTCCTTGGCACTTTCCAGCGCCGAGTCCAGACGCGCCTGCGCGTCGGCCAGCTGATTGGTGCTGGTTTCCAGCAGGCCGGTTGCCACAGACTGGCTGCGCTCCAGGCTGCCCTTCTTGGCATTCCATTCCGCCAGGGCCGCGGTCAGGCGTTCCAGCAGGCTTTCGGTTTCCGCCAGTGTCGCAGTGAATTCCGCCGCCAGCGTTTCGGCGGCCGTCAGGTCTTCGCCAGCATTTTCCTGCGCGCTGTTCAGCGTGGTTTCTTCCGCGCCCAGGGTTTCCAGCGCGCTGTCGGCGTCCTTTTCCAGGTCGCGCGAACGCAGCGTGTCGGCATCCGCCTGCGCAATCAGCTGACGCACGCGCTGCGCCGCTTCGCGGGCACGGCTTTCTTCTGCGTCCAGCTGCTCGCGCTGGGCGATCAGGCGGTGATGGGCCGCGCCGCGTTCCGCTTCGGTCTGGCGCAGCGGCGGCAGCACGGTGGCCGCCTCGCTTTGGGTGATGGAGCATTTCGCCGCTGTCTCGGTGGCGCTGGCGACGGTCGCGGCAGCCGCCGACAGTTCCTCGGCGGCAATCGCGGTGCGGGCCTCGGCAGCGGTCCAGCGCAGGTAATGCGCCAGGGCTTCGGCCTTGCGGATATGGCCCGACAGGTTGCGATAGCGCGATGCCTGGCGTGCCTGGCGCTTCAGGCTGGCCAGTTGGCCTTCGACTTCCCGGATAACGTCCTCCAGGCGCGACAAGTTGGTTTCCGCCGCGCGCAGGCGCAGCTCGGCCTCATGGCGGCGCTGGTGCAGTCCGCCGATGCCGGCCGCTTCTTCCAGGATCGCGCGCCGCGCCAGCGGCTTTTGCGAGATCAGAAGGCCAATCTGCCCCTGGCGCACAAAGGCGGTAGAGCCCGCGCCGGACGAAGCATCGGCAAAGAAAATCTGCACGTCGCGCTGGCGCACATCGCGGCCATTGATCCGATAGACGCTGCCGGCTTCGCGTTCGATGCGGCGCGATACTTCAATGGTGTCAAAATCGGCATAGGCGCCGCCGGCGGTGCGGTCGCTGTTGTCGATGAACAGCGCGACTTCGGCGACATTGCGCGCCGGACGCCCGGCTGACCCGGCAAAGATCACGTCGTCCATTTCCGAACCGCGCACGGAGGAGGGGCGTGTTTCGCCCATCACCCAACGCATGGCGTCGAACAGGTTGGATTTTCCGCAGCCATTCGGGCCGATCACGGCGGTCAGGCCGGGCTCGACGAACAGCTCCGTCGGTTCGACGAAGGATTTAAAGCCGGAAAGGCGTAAGCGTGTGAACTTCAACGGTATGTCCTAACTTTAAAGCCGTTACGCCTATTTCTGCTTGGCGAGTTCGGCGTCCAAGACCTTCGGCAAATCCTCGAACGGCAACTGTGATTTGGTCACGCCGTTGATAATAAAGGTGGGCGTGCTCGTGATGTTGTACCGAGACTGCCCATCCGACGCGACCTTGTTGATGCGTTCATCCTCAGCTTTGCTGGCCATGCACTGGTCGGCCTGCTCCGCGCTCATACCGGCGATTCGGGCCATCAGAATCAGCCCGGCATGGACGTCGGCGACAGGATATTCCGCCCCGTCCCATTTGGGTTGATTTCGGAACAGCAGGTCAATGAACGAGAAATACTTATCCTCAGGCAGACAGCTGGCCAGCTTCTCGGCCGGGCCGTCATCCGGGCGAATCGGGAAGACGCGGAAGACATAAAAGACCTTTCCGGTATCGATGTACTTCTTCTTGATGTCCGGAAAGAATTCCATGAAGAAGCGGGCGCAGTGGGGGCAAACCGGGGCGGCGTACTCGATCATCACCACCTTGGCCTTGGGATTGCCCATGGTGCGATCCTGGGGCGTGATTTCCCAGCCCGCGCCGGGCTGGCCGGACGCGGCAGCGGTCGCGGTGCCGCCCGCATTGCTGGTCAAGTACCAGCCGAACCCGGCCAGCGCCGCCAGCAGGACGATGCCCAGAACCACATAAATCTGTTTGCGCGACACGGGTGATTCTCCGCTTCCGTTACCACCCGTTTTTCGCAGGAATCACAGGCTCGGTCGAATCCCGGCGGGAACTCGCCCACAGGCTCCTGAAGCGGCCAAGCAAGCCCGGACGGGCTATTTTTTCGCCAGTTCCTTGTCGATCTCGGCCTTCAGGGCGGCGTAATCGGCCAATCCCGCGCGCAGGGTGCCGTTGATCACGATCGAGGGGGTAGAGTTAATGCCGTACCTGTCGATGCCTTCCTTGGCGACGGCGTTGATTTCGTCATCGGCCTTGGTGTCCGTGATGCACTTGGTGAAGTCCGCCTCGCTCATGCCCTTGGACTTGGACAATTCCAGCAGGCCCCCGCGCACATCGGTGATGCCATATTCCGGGTCCCATTTCGCCTGGTTGCGGAACAGCATGTCCATGAACTCGAAATACTTGCCCTTGGGCTGGCAGCGCGCGAGCTTTTCCGCCGGGCCGTCCTCGGGAAGGATGGGCAGCACGCGGAAGACATAAAAGATCTTGCCGGTGTCGATATAGTCCTTCTTCAGTTCCGGAAATATTGTCTCGTTGAAGTGCGCGCAATGCGGGCATACCGGCGCGGCATATTCTATCAGGACCACTTTTGCCTTCGGATTGCCCAACGTCATGTCGCGCGCCGTGATGGTGTAACCGGGACCGCTGGGCGCCGCGGCGGCCGTCGGCGTTTCCACAGTATCTTTCAGGAAATACCAGGCAGCGCCCGCAGACGCGGCCAGCAACAGCACGACAACAAGGATCCAGCTTTTGCGCGACATGACAGCCCTTTTCGTTTTCTTCTTTTAATGGCGACGGAGATTTTTATAAAGCCGCCGCTCTGCGGCTGGCCAAGGCCTGCAATGCCTTGGCCAGCCCTTCCGGCCCTTCATAGCGGCGGCTGGGGTCGGTCGGCGGCAGCGGACCAGCCGGCTGGGGCCTGGGTGCGGCCGGGCGCGGCGTCAACGGTGCCCCTTGCGAGAATTTCACCTGCGCCACAGCAGGGCGGCCCAGATAGCCATTGATGCGCTCGCAGATGGCGCGCTTTTCATGACCCAGAAACAGCGCGGCGCCCGGTGCCGCCCGCAGGGTCAGGGTGCCACCCGAAGGCCCTTCGGAGAATTTCAGCGGCTGGGCCAGCCGCGCCATTTCCGGCCCGGCAATTTCATTCCAGCGCAAAACCATCGTGGGATCACTGAACCCAGCCCGCGCAAAGGCCGACGCCGCAATGCCCGTATCCGCGCCCACAGGGGTGATGCGGTTTCGCCGTTGCGGCGGTTCTTCTTGAGTATCTCTGGGAGATCGGGCCATGGTCCGATTATGCCGCCAAAACGGAAAAAGTGCGACCTCGGCGAAACGCTGCTCGCCTGGTACGATATCCATCGCCGTACCCTGCCGTGGCGCGCGCCCAAAGGCCGGCGTGCCGATCCTTATAAAGTGTGGCTATCCGAGATCATGCTGCAGCAGACCACGGTACAGGCGGTCGGCACCTATTACCGCAAATTCCTGGAGCGCTGGCCGACGGTGCAAGGCTTGGCCGAAGCGCAGCAAGACGAGGTGCTGGCGGCATGGGCAGGGCTTGGCTATTACGCCCGTGCCCGCAACTTGCATGCCGCCGCCAGGGTTGTGGCGCACCAGATGGGCGGCATTTTCCCCGGCACCGCGGCAAGCTTGCGCGCGCTACCCGGCGTGGGTGGTTATACCGCCGGCGCGATCTCCGCCATCGCCTATGATGAAAAGCAGGCCGCGATGGACGCCAACGCCGAGCGCGTGATCGCGCGGGTCTATGCGGTGAAAACGCCCATGCCCAAGGCCAAGACCGCGCTGCACGCCTTGTGTTCGGCATTGGTGCCGGACCGGGCAGGGGACTTCGCGCAGGCCTTGATGGATCTGGGCAGCGCCATCTGCACCCCCAAGCGCCCCAACTGCCCGCAATGTCCGTGGACGAACAATTGCAAGGCCCGCAAGCTGGGGATTCAGGAACAGTTGCCGGTCAAGGCTCCCAAGATGCAGCGCCCGATGAAACGCGGCGCCGCCTTCGTGGTGACCGACAGGGCCGGCGCCGTATTACTGGTCAAGCGTCCCGACAAGGGCCTGCTGGCGTCGATGCTGGAGCCGCCGCTGGGACCCTGGGGCGAGAAATTTCCCGCTTCCGCTGCGGCCACCAAGCAGGCGCCGTTCGCGGCAAGCTGGAAAAAGCGCGCCGGCCACGTGCGGCATGGCTTTACGCATTTCGAACTGGAGATCGAAGTCTATGTCGCCCAGGTCTCCAAACGCCCCAAAACACCGGGCGAATGGGTGCCACGCGATAGCCTGGGCAAGGTCGCACTGCCAACGATCATGAAAAAAATCGTCGAACATGGTCTCGACGAAGGTGGGCCGCTGTTTTCCTCAGCTAAGGCCGGCGCGTAGCTGCTGGCGCAGCACATCGATCGGCACCAGCGTACCGTTCATTTCAAACTGCCAGAACGTCCAGCCGTTGCAGGCGTCCAGGCCCTGCACATGGGCGCCCATCTGGTGGATGGAGCCCGTGGCATTGGCGGTCACCAGCGTGCCGTCGGCGCGGACCTTGGCGCTGGTCTTCTTGCGGCCCTGGCCGTGCAGCACGGTGCCAACGGGCAACAGGCCGCGTTCCACCACCCAGCCAAACGGAATGCGCGGTTCTGCGCGCTTGGATTTGGTCGTCTCGATAACGTCACTGTCGGCCGGAACGACTTCGGCGATGCGCGCCCGCGCCACATCGGCATAAACCTTCTCGCGCTCAATGCCGATGTAATGCCGCCCCAGCCGCTTGGCCACGGCGCCGGTGGTGCCGCTGCCGAAAAAGGGATCCAGGATCACGTCGCCCGGTTTTGTCGACGACACGATGACCCGGTGCAGCAGGGATTCCGGCTTCTGGGTGGAATGGGCCTTCTGGCCGTCCGCCCCCTTGATGCGTTCGTGCCCGTTGCAGATCGGCAACGTCCAGTCCGAGCGCATCTGCAACTCGTCATTCAGCGCTTTCATGGCTTCATAGTTGAAGGTGTATTTCTGCTCCGGATTCTTGGTCGCCCAGATCAGGGTTTCATGTGCATTGGTGAAGCGCCGGCCCTTGAAATTGGGCATGGGGTTGGACTTGCGCCACACCACATCGTTCAGGATCCAGAAGCCCAGGTCCTGCAGGATTGCGCCCACCCGGAAAATGTTGTGGTAGCTGCCGATGACCCAGAGCGCGCCATTGTCGCTCAGCACGTGGCGCGCGGCCGACAGCCATTCGCGGGTAAACTTGTCATATTCGGCAAAGCTGCCGATCTGGTCCCAATGATCGTCCACCGCGTCCACCTTGGACTGGTCGGGACGGCGCAGCTCGCCGCGCAGCTGCATGTTGTAGGGCGGGTCGGCGAAGACCAGGTCGGCACAGCCTGCCGGCAGGGCGCGCATGCGCTCCACACAGTCACCTTCAATGACCTGGTCCAGTTTCAGCGAACTCATCAACCCCACCCAACTTATCAACAGCGGGATTCACAGTGATTCGGCGCGACTCCCTCGTCAAGAGTCTTGTGGAATCAAAGCGTTATGAATTGAGTCCCCGGAATCATGCCCATACCAGATGTGGTGTGCCGGGGATAAATATCTGGCTTGGCACCCGCGGATTCGCAGTGCGCGGCAATACACAGCGGGATTTGCCTACAGGTTGGAAACCAGAAGCTGAACGTCAGGCTCGGCGGGGCCCAGCACGATTTGGCGAACCGGCGCGAAGCTGCGGCGGTGATGCACGGTTATGCCGTGACTTTTAAGCCCGCAATAGTGATCCGGCGTTCCATAACCCTTGTTGCTCTTCCAGTTGTAGTGCGGATGCTCGTCATGCAGCCGTATCATCAGCCGGTCACGCGTCACCTTGGCGATGATCGATGCGGCAGCGATCGATACGCTGCGCCCATCGCCCTTCACCAAGGTATCGCAGCGGCAGGGCAGCGCCGGCGCATCATTGCCGTCCACCAGCGCGAACTCCGCCGCCACTGAAAGCGCCCGCACCGCGCGCGCCATCGCCTGGTGCGTCGCCATGCGAATGTTCAACAGGTCGATTTCCTCTACGCTGGCCTCGCCCACACCAACGGCCACCGCCATCGCCATGATCTGAGGGAACAGCGCCTCGCGGTCTTCCTCGCTCAGCTGCTTGGAGTCGTTCAGCCCCTTGGGGATGCGCTTGCGATCCAGGATCACCGCCGCCGCGACCACCGGTCCGGCCAGCGGGCCGCGCCCGGCTTCGTCCACGCCGCAAACGGGGCCGGCCATGGTCTTCAGCAGACGGGACTCATAGATGTAGTGCGGCATGGCCGTTTATAGCCTGCGGTCCCGCAAGGCCGAAAGAGGCCCGCTGCCAACACGCACGGGCAGCAACCGCTGATTTCAAAAAAGCGCCAGTTGGTCGCCGGCGCGGACCGGGCGCCGGAATCTGTGCACCGCCAGGGGCGTGGTGGGCCGGTTCAGACCCAGCCGCTTCACCGCCATGTGGAAGCGTCGGGCCATGACTTCGGCATAGGGCCCGGTGCCCTTCATGCGGCTATTCCAGTTGGCGTCATAATCCTTGCCGCCGCGCATCTGGCGCACCAAGGTCATCACATGTTTGGCGCGGCCCGGCACATTCACCTCCAGCCATTCGCGAAACAGGTCCTTGATCTCCAAGGGCAGGCGCAACAGGACATAACCGGCCGCGCGCGCCCCATGATCCTGTGCCGCCGACAGTACCGCCTCCATCTCGTGATCGTTCAACGCAGGAATGGCGGGCGCGAACATCACGCCCGCCGGCACGCCGGCATCGGTCAGCCCCCGGATCGCCGCCAGCCGCCGCGCGGGCGTGCCGGCACGCGGCTCCATGGTGCGGGCGAGGGTTCGGTCCAGCGTGGTAATGGACAAAGCCGCCTTGGCCAGTCCCATCGAGGCCATCTCCGACAGGATATCCAGGTCGCGCAGGATCAGCGGCGACTTGGTCACGATGGCGACGGGATGGCGGAAGTCGCGCAGCACTTCCAGCACCTGCCGGGTGATGCGCATCTTGCGCTCCAGCGGCTGATAGGGATCGGTGTTGGTGCCCATGGCGATCACGCGCGGCACATAACCCGGTGCGCTCAGTTCCTTGGCCAGAAGCGCCGCCGCATTGGGCTTGGCGAACAGCCGGGATTCGAAATCCACGCCCGGCGACAGGCCCAGATAAGCATGGGAAGGACGGGCGAAACAGTAAATGCAGCCATGCTCGCAGCCGCGATAAGGATTGATCGACTGGTCGAAGCTGATATCTGGCGACTGGTTGCGGGCGATGATGGTGCGGGTGGCATCGGTGATCACTTCGGTGCGGATCGGGGGCGGCGCGTCATCGTCTGCCCGCCAGCCATCGTCCCAGCCGTCATCCAGCAGGGTCCGGGTCTGTCTCTCGAACCGCCCCACGGCGTTGGAAACAGCCCCACGCCCCCGCAAAATCTCCGGCCGGATGGTGGTATTCAGGACGACAGTCATAAATAGGACTATAGACCCGAATGAGAACAAAGCAAGTACAAAAGTGGGAATTTGCCCAGCCATGCCATCATGGCTCGGTTCCAACGCGCCGAATGGTTTGTGAAAGCCATGCTGGTTATGGGCGCTACCGCGGTCGCAAGCCTCGGCACGTTCCGTTGCTGCAACCGGACGAGGAGCATATCCGCTGATAGGGATCGTCGGTCTCTGCTGGCGCTTCTGTTGGTAGCGAAAAATATAAGACAGCATCACAACGCGAACGGAGGTTATCCACGCGCTCTCACGCCATGTTAAAATAGCGCACGAGAATAACACCGTCCTTTTCGCACCCCGATTTTCCGCATCGCCTTGATTCTGCGTACCCGGAGGGGGAGGGGGGACGCCCCAATCATCAAAACAATTATATTGCGCAAGCGCCATTTATCCCGCGCCTGTCCAACACGCCTTCTCGCGCCCTGCGAAAATTCCCGCGCCGTGTTAGAACCGCCACAAAGGCCGCACCGGCTGATAACAACAAGGGAAACCCCATGAAACTTCTGCTCGCCGCCGCGCTGATGCTTGGCACCTCCTCCTCCGCCTTCGCCGCCGCCAAAGACGTCACCATGGATGTGCCGATGGCCTTCCCCGAAAGCATCACTTCCACCGGCAACGGCACGCTCTATATCGGCTCCATGAACCTTGGCGCCGTCTATCGCGTGCTGCCGGGCGAGACCAGGGCGTCGCTCTGGATCAGCAAGGAAGCCGGCAATTTCGGCCGCGTGCTGGGCGTGCTGGCAGATTTCCCCAGCCGAACCTTGTGGGTCTGCGACAACAAAGGACCCAAGGCCTACCTGAAGACCTTCTCGCTCAAGACCGCCGCGTCGACGGGCACCTACGAACTTCCCGGCGGTGGCTTCTGCAACGACATCGCGCTAAAGGGCAAGGATGCCTACATCACCGACACCAAGGGCGGGCGCGTTTTGAAACTGAGTTCTGGCAGTGACGCGCTGACGGTTTGGTACGTCAACGACGCGGCCGATCCCTCTCTGGATGGTTTGGTGTGGCAGGGCGACGCGCTCTACACCAACACTTACAACGGCAACCACCTGATACGTATTCCTGCAAACGCGGACGGGTCTGCGGGCAAGGGCGTGAACCTCGTGACATCCACCGACATTTACCAGCCTGACGGCATGCGCCTGTCTGCCGATGGCAAGATCCTGATGATTGAAGGTCGTGGCAAGGACGGCAATGGACGTTTGGACGAGGTCACGGTGTCCGGCGAAAATGCCACCATCACCGTCATCAAGGACAAATACATGCTGCCGACCGCGGTGACCGTGGTTGGCAACACCGCCTATGTTCTGGAAGCCAAGCTCAACTACCAGCGCGACCCGGCCCTGAAGGACAAGGACCCTGGCGTTTTCACCGCCTATGCCGTCCCGCTGCAATAGTGCTCGACCGCCGGATGGGTAACAAATTTTCCCCGTCCGGCAACTTTCGGTCGCCGTGATTAAATTTCGGGCATGTAAGCATCGCCGTGATCACCCTGCGACGGTATATTATTTTGCGTTGCGTCGTGTTTGGGCCATTATGACAAGATGATTTCTGTGGTCATTCCCACCTCAAATTCCGAACGCTTGCTGCCGCGTTGCTTCGACAGCCTGATCGGCGCCGCTGTGCGCGGTGTTGTGCGTGAGGTAATCGTGGCTGACGCCGGCTCCAGCGACGGCACCCTGGCCATCGCTGACGCCGCGGGCGCGCATATCATCCGATCCCGCAAGGGCAGGGCTGCGCAACTGTCTGACGGCGCAGCTACCGCAAAGAGCGATTGGTTATTGTTCCTGCGCCCGGAGACGGCACTGGAAACCGGTTGGGAAGTGGAGGCGGAGTCCTTCCTCGACCAGGCCGTTATGGAGTATCCCCAGGCGGCCGTATTTCGTTTTGCGCTGGAAGATTTTAGCGGTGAAGCCCGTCGCGCCGAAGCCAAGGCCCATCTGCGAACCGCGCTTTTTGCATTGCCCTTTGGTGATCAGGGATTGCTTATTCCCAAGCGCCTTTACCAGAAGATCGGGGGCTATCGCGCGCTGGTAGATATGGAAGACGTCGACCTGGTGCGCCGCATCGGTCGCCGCAGGCTGGTACAGTTGCGCTCCCGTGCCGTAAATGTCTCCAGGCCGCCCAAAAGCGCCTTGCGCGGCTTCGCGCTTACACTGCTGCACGCCATGCGCGTGCCCAGTGGCGTGTTGGCCAAACTCTAATTCTGGGCGCTGATCTTCAGACCATAGGCATTGAGCGACGGCGCTGCCGGTGCGCCCTGGGAAGGACGATAGGTTGGCCAGGCACCCTGCGCAGTGTCTTCCAGACTTTTCGCGTCCTGTCCAAAACGGCGGCGATACAGCCAGTGATAGAGCATCAGACGCTTCACGTATGAGCGCGTTTCCGCGACCGGAATGCTTTCCACAAACAGCAACGGGTCTTCGCCGCCAGCCTTTGTGGTGCGCCAGCGGCTGACCGCTGATGGCCCGGCATTGTAGGCACCGCCCAATTCCAACAGGTTTCCGTCCAGCCTGTCGAGCAACAGCTCTATGTATTTTTGTCCCACTGCCAAGGCGGTCCCCGGATTGTAGAGGGTGTCGGGTTCGGTAACGCCCAGCTTGGAGGCGGTCGCCGGCATAACCTGCATCAGTCCGCGCGCGCCCACCGGCGATGTCGCCTGAGTCTGGAAGCGGCTTTCAATGCGGGCAAATGCCAGCACCAGCGAGGAATCGATGCGGTACCCGCCATCGGGATTATAGGGAGGCACCGGAAAAAGTCCGGTCAGCATGATGCCACGCGCGGCGCTCTTTTCGCTCGCGCGCAGTTCGACATTGGGCACGCCAATGGCGCGCGCCAGCGCGGCCATTGCGGGATCCAGCCGCTCGTTGTTATCCACGAAAGCGCGGTTCAGTTCGGGACCGACAAATTCGCTTTCGCCGATCTGCCACAGCGCCACCGCCCGTCGCGCCGCCGGCACGGCCATCAGGTCGCGAAAATCTCCCTGGTTCAGAATGGCATCGGCAAAGCCAGTCTGGGTGTCGATGCCCAGAATGCGCTCGGCAATCAAACCGTAGAAGCTGGGCTGTTTTTCGGCGGCAAAATTCAACAGGGTTACGACCTTCAGCGCGTCGCCAGACTGCATGTGCGCTCGCGCCGCCCAAAAGGCGCCTTGGGCTCTCAAGCTGTTCTGAGCTGTTGCGGTCTCGGCCAGCTTTTCCAGAAAGCTTTCTGCATTGGTCCAGTCTTTAAGCCGATAGGCGGCGAAACCCGCGTCCCACAGCAATTGCGGCAAACTGGGGTCGGAAATCGAAGTCGCCAGCCGGTAAGCCTCGGGGTCACGCCCCTCGGCGCGATAGGAGGCGGCGATGCGATGCGACAGGATCGCGGCATCTGTCGGCGTGCAGTTGATTTGCACCGATTGCAGCAGCGCGAGGGCCTGGTCGGGCTGACCCGCCTTGATAGCTGCGAGAATGCCCGGCATGACCTCCCGCGCCGCGCTGGCGGACGGGTAGGGCTCGTAGAGTTCGGGATCCTCATAGCCGCCAGTGCGGCTGCCGACGCCGCTGGGCGTGGGAATGTTGGTCACGACAGCGACTTTGATCTTCTTGTGATGCCGACGAACTGTCTTTGTGGAGTGCACCACCGCGAGGCGATAGATGCGATCAGCGATGGGCAGATCGCGATATTTCGTCAGCCATTCCACCAGGGGCGCAGCCGTCACACTACTGGCGGAGGCTGACAGGAAATGCAGAGCTTCTGCATAGCCCTCCAGCGAGGTATCGCTCACCTTCGCGAACAGGCCATGGGCTTTTGAATATTGTCCGGCACGTTCCGCAGCCATGATCTGGCGGTACAGCGCCACATCGTCAGCGCTGAGTACCTGCGGCGCGGCGGGCATAGGTACACCAAGTGACGCCACGACAGGGGATGGCACGGCTGGTTGCGCGAATGCGGCGCTGCTCATTGCGAGCGTAGCGGCAAAAGTGAATGCGATGCGAATGATGGCGATCCTTCGAAGCGGAAAATCTAGTTAGCGCGCGACACGGGTTCCGGCAACCCAAGCAATTTCATTTTGGCCGCCACAGCCTGCAAGTCCCGCCAGGCAAGTTTTTTGTGGGCCGGCTGGCGCAACAGATAGGCAGGATGCAAAGTCGGCATCAATGGCACCATGTGGTCGCCGACGCGATATTCCAGCCAGCGACCACGCAGTTTCATGATGCCCTCGCTGGCGCCCACCACATGCCGTGCAGCGACGGCCCCCAGCAGGATAATGACCTTGGGCTGCGCAAGCTCGATGTGCCGCCGCAGGAAGGGCAGGCAGATAGCAGCTTCTTCGGGCGTTGGATCGCGATTGTCCGGCGGCCGCCAGTTTATCACATTGGTGATATAGGCATTGACCTTGCGGTCCAGCGCGATGGCGTCCAGCATTTTGTCCAGCATCTGCCCAGCACGGCCGACGAAAGGTTTGCCGATCCGGTCCTCGTCCCGCCCTGGCGCTTCGCCGATAAGCATCACGCCGCCGCTGGCGACGCCATCGGCAAACACAGCGTTGGTTGCCGTGCGCTTCAGTACACAACCATCAAAGGCTTCCAGTGCAGTCTTCAATTCCTCCAGAGTCGTTGCGGCAGCTGCCGCCATCTGCGCTCGGCCGATTGCGTCGCCATCAAGTACAGGTGGCGCCGGGGCGCGGGCCGGAGCCGCGGGCCTCGGCGTCGCGGCGGACATCGGCGCGACCGGCGCCTTGGCCACCAGCCGGTTTACCGGCGTATCCGCCAATGCCTCGTCGGCACCGGCTTCTATGAGCCAGCTGAGGGTGGCCAAGGGGCTGGAATACGTTTCGTGCATTGCCGCATCCTAGGCTTTCGCGCGCCTCCAAGGCCAGTTAGAAAAGGCCCATATAACAAGGCGAGTCATGGCCGAGGAAATTGCCCGCGAAAGGATGGAATTCGACGTCGTCATTGTTGGCGGTGGTCCGGCTGGGCTGGCGGCCGCAATCCGGCTAAAGCAGCTCGACGCAGAAATCAGTGTTTGCCTGCTGGAAAAGGGTTCGGAGATCGGGGCCCATATACTTTCGGGCGCTGTAATCGATCCGAGGGCGCTGACCGAGCTCATCCCCGACTGGAAGGACAGGGGCGCGCCGCTGGATACCGTGGTAACCGACGATCGCTTCTGCTTCTTTACCAAAGGCGGCGCAATCACCATTCCGCACTTCCTGTTTCCGCCGCTGATGAGCAATCGCGGCAATTACATTGTGAGCCTGTCAAACCTCTGCAAATGGCTTGGTCAGCAAGCCGAAGCACTGGGAGTGGAAATATATCCCGGCTTTCCGGCCCATGACGTCATTATTGAAGACGGTATGGTGAAAGGCATCATTACCGGTGACTTGGGCGTGGCGAAAGACGGGCACCACAAGGTCAGTTACACGCCCGGAATGGAGTTGCGCGGAAAGTACACTTTCTTTGCCGAAGGCGCGCGCGGATCACTGTCGAAAATCCTGCTGGCCAAATTCGGTTTACAGACCCAGCCGCAGAAATTCGGCATCGGCTTGAAGGAGCTCTGGGAACTCCCCGCCGCCCAGCACAAAAAGGGATTGGTGCTGCATGGCATGGGCTGGCCGCTGGCCAACGACACCGGCGGGGGGCTCTTTATGTATCACTGGGGCGACAATCTCTGCTCGGTCGGTTTTGTGGTTCACCTCAACTACAAGAATCCCTGGCTGGAGCCCTTCAGCGAGTTTCAGCGCGCCAAGACCCATCCCGCCATCGCTAAGGTTCTGACAGGCGGCAAACGCATCGGCTATGGCGCCCGCGCCATTACCGAGGGTGGTTTCCAATCGGTTCCGAAGTTGTCTTTTCCCGGCGGCGCGCTGATCGGTTGCAGCGCCGGCTTCGTGAACCTGCCACGCATCAAGGGCAGCCATAATGCTATGAAGACCGGCATATTGGCCGCGGATGCGGTCATCGTGGCTCTGAAGGCGGGCAGGGCGAATGATACGCTGAGCGAATATGACCAGGCCTATTCCCAAAGCTGGGTGGCCAAGGACCTGCATCAGGTTCGCAACGCCAAGCCCCTCTGGTCCAAGCTGGGGACCTTGCTGGCACTTCCCTTCATCGGGCTGGATCTGTGGACGAACCAACTGTTCGGCCTGTCCCTGTTCGGAACCCTGCGTCATGGGGAGCCGGATTTCGCCACCCTGAATAAGGCGGCCGACAGCCCCAAAATCGCCTATCCCAAGCCGGACGGGGTCCTGACCTTCGATCGGCTATCCAGCGTCTTCCTGTCCAATACCAACCATGGGGAAGACCAGCCGGTGCACCTGGTGTTGGGCGATCCGGCCATTCCCATTTGCGTGAATTTGCCCGAATATGGGGAGCCGGCTCAGCGCTACTGCCCAGCAGGCGTTTATGAGGTGGTTGAAGAGGTGTCGGGCCCGCGGTTCCAGATCAACGCCCAAAATTGCGTGCACTGCAAAACCTGCGACATCAAGGATCCGTCGCAGAACATAACCTGGGTCACGCCCGAAGGCGGCGGCGGCCCCAACTATACGAACATGTGAGATGCACCGCACACTGACCATTATTGCTTTCGCTGCCATGCTTGCCGGATGCGCCACCGTGCCCGAGCAGCCAACCCGGCCTGACGACGACAAGCAAGCACAAGCCTTCGCCACTTATCTCTCGGCGCGCTTTGCCGCCAACGAACATGATCTGCCGCAGGCCGCACGCTATTACGGCAGTGCTCTCGAAAATGATCCTGCCAATCCTTCGCTGCTGGCGCTGTCCTTCTTCTATTCCACGACATCGGGAGATTTTGAGTCGGCTGGAAAATACGCTCAAGCCGTTGTGGCAGCCACGCCTGACGATCGGGCGGCACGCCTGGCCCTGGCCGTTATCGGTTTCAAGCACAAGGATTACGTCGATGTGCGCCGCCATCTGTCGCAATCGGCAAAGGGACCTTTTACCGTTCTGACCCTGTCGCTATTCGATGCCTGGGCCGCCGCCGCCGAGCATGACGTTTCCGGTATGGACAAGGATCTGGTGGCGTTGGCTGACCAGAAAGGCGCCGAGAGCATGACGACGTTTCACACCGCCCTGCTGCAGGAGTATCTGGGCAATGCCGGGGCGGCGGAAACGGCATACAAGAAAGCGCTCGGTTCGACCTCACCCACGCCGCGCGTCCTGGAAGCATATGGCCGATTTCTGGAAATTCATGGCCGCGCTGGCGACGCGGCCGCGCTTTATCACTCCCATGCAGCGGAAGGTGGTCTGGCGACGGTGACCCGCCCGGGATTGGCGCGGATAGCCGACGGCGCCAAGCCGGAATCGATGATCCGCACCCCCGCTGATGGTGCTGCTGAAGCATTGTTCGGTATCGCAGCGTCGCTGACCGACGCGCAGAGCGCGGATGTTTCCATCCTGTATTTGCGCATGGCGTTGTACCTTCGTCCCGACCTTGGACTGGCGCATGTGCTGCTGGCCGACCGTTTCGAAACGCTTCGTAAGTTCGACGCAGCGATCGCGATATATCACGGCATAGAGCCGAGCTCGCCTTATTTTCGCATGGCGCAAATCCAGGCGGCGCTCGATGAGCAGCGGCTGGGCAAGAACGACGATGCCGTTGCCGACCTGAAGAAATTGGTGGCGGCGGAGCCCAATGATAGTGAAAGCTGGATCGCGCTGGGCGACACCTATCGCGCCGGCGAGCACTACGCCGAAGCGGTGGACGCCTATGATCATGCCGAGAAAGTCATTACGAACCCAAGCAAGCGCGATTGGCCCATGTACTATGCCCGCGCCATGGCCAAGGAGAGGCTGCACAGACTTGACGATTCCGAAGCAGATATCCAGACCGCGCTCAAGCTGTCGCCGCAACAGCCGGAATTGCTGAATTATCTGGGCTACAGTTGGGTGGACCGGGGTCGCAAGATACCGGAAGCACTTGCGATGCTGGAAAAGGCGCGGAGCTTGCGCCCCTATGACGGCTATATCGTGGACAGCGTGGGTTGGGCCTATTACCAGCTGGGACGCTATGACGACGCGGCCAAGACGCTGAACGCTGCCGTACTCCTGGTGCCAGGTGATGCCACGATCAATGATCACCTGGGTGATGCCCTATGGAAGGCTGGTCGCAAGATCGAGGCGCGCTTTCAGTGGAACCACGCCATCACCTTCAGCGAAAAAGACGACGATAAGGCGGCCATAACCGCCAAGCTGAAGAATGGACTTTCCTGACATGACTGTGGCCTGACGTGATTACCGAGCGCGCGCCGGCAAAGATCAATCTTTTCCTGCATGTCGGGTCCAAACGCGCCGACGGCTTCCATCCTCTGCAGAGCCTTGCCGTGTTCACCGACATTGGAGACGCGCTGGCGATCGAAGGCGCGTCTGAGCTGTCGCTTGCCATTGATGGTCCTTTTGCCAAGGGGTTGGATAGCGAGGGCGATAATCTGGTGACGCGAGCGGCGCGTGCGCTGGGCGGTGGCGGTGCCGCGTTGCGGTTGACCAAGAACTTGCCAGTGGCATCGGGTATCGGTGGGGGCTCGGCGGACGCGGCTGCGGCGCTGCGTGGCCTGTCACGATTGTGGGGTGCGAATGCCGCCCTCCACGGATTCGCGGCCACCTTGGGCTCCGATATTCCGGTTTGTATCGACAGCGTCCCCTCTTTCATGGAGGGGCGCGGGGAAATCCTGCGCCCTGTGCCGTCTCTGCCACGCATTGCCATGCTTCTGGTCAATCCTGGCGTTGCAGTGCCCACGCGTGATGTCTTTGCGGGCCTCGCCATTCGCAGTGGTGCCGAGCTGGCTCTGCCTTCGGGTGGTTTTCGCGATACGTCGGACCTGCTGCGGCTTCTGGAAACCACCCGCAACGATCTGGAGGTCCCGGCGCGTGCGATACAGCCCGTAATTGGCGAGGTTTTGACTGCCATGGCTGCTCTGCCCGGCGCGCTTTTCACCCGCATGTCAGGTTCCGGCGCTACCTGTTTTGGCATTTTTGCTGACGATGACTGTTGTCAGCGCGCTGCCGATACTTTGACAAGAGCCAGTATTGATAGGAATCTGGGTTGGTGGATCGCCCCGACTTTCGTGCCCGAAACAGGCCTCGTTCACGATATGATTGGCCAGGATATCGGGTCGACCGACCGCAGCTTGTGAAGGCTTTAATCGGAATTTAACGCTGATCGCCAACTCTTAGTTAAATAGCGCCCAACGCGAGAGACTTAGCCATGGCCAAGGCCCCGACACCTGCCGCCGAACAAGACATCAAGATGGTGGACAATCCCTTGGCGCCGGAGCTTTACGCTTCTGGCGCGACGGGTTTCTTCGTTTCCAATGGCCTGATCACCATCACGCTGGAATCCCTGCGTCCCGATCATTCGGACAAGCCGGGTCCGCTGACCCGTGTGGTAGTGGGCCGCCTCGTGATGCCGGCCGCCGGCGCACAAGGGCTCGCCATCGGTCTGTTCGACTTCCTGGAAAAGCAGGGCTTTAAGTACAACAAGCCATAAACCCGGCTAATAGGCGCGCTCTACGCAAAAATCCGCGATGTCCGCGAGTGCGCGTTTGATGTCGCTGTCGGGCATCACTACCAGCGCCGCCTTGGCGGCATCGGCATAGGCACGCGCCCGGCGCATGGTCTCCTGGATCGAACCGGTTTGTTCGATCAGCGTTATGGCGCGGTCGAGATCGCTTTCGGTCTGGTTGCCGGTCTCGATTACCCGTTTCCAGAACGGCTTGTCGGTCTCCTGCGAGCGTGCATAGGCCAGGATGATCGGCAGCGTCATCTTGGCTTCGCGGAAATCATCGCCGACCGACTTGCCCATCAGCGCCTGGCGTCCGGAATAGTCCAGCGCATCGTCCACCAGCTGGAAGGCGATGCCGAGATTTTCGCCATAGGCTCGCAGTCCCACCACGAATGCGTCGCCCTTGCCGGTCAGCAGCGCGCCGGAATGGGCGGCGGCCGAAAATAGCGCCGCCGTCTTGGCCGATACCACGCTGAGATAATGCTCTTCCGTCACTGCCAGATTGTTGGTGGATTTGAGCTGCATGACTTCGCCTTCGGCGATCACCGCCGAAGCGCCGGCAAGAATGTCGAGCACTGCCAGATTGTCAGTTTCCACCATCAGCTGGAAGGCGCGGCTGAACAGGAAGTCGCCAACCAGCACCGAAGGCTTGTTGCCCCACATCAGATTGGCCGAGACCTTGCCCCGGCGCAGCGAACTTTCATCCACCACATCGTCGTGCAGCAGGGTGGCGGTATGAATGAACTCGACGGCCGCCGCCAGTTTCACATGATGGTCGCCGTCATAGCCGCCGGCCGCCGCGGCGGCCAAGGTCAGCAAGGGCCGCAATCGCTTGCCGCCGGAATCGATCAGGTGTCTGGCCAAGTCGGGGATCAGCGCTACGCCACTGGTCATTCGGGCATGGATCAGCCTGTCTGTGGCCGCCATGTCGGCAGCCACCAGCGCATGCAATCGCTCTACCGGGGAGACGTCGCCGGTTCGTGCGTCCTTGAGGTCCTGCCCACCCATGATGCCCACAGGATACCGAAAGCGTTCCCCGTGCCGCAAGGGCGACATAAACGCCCATTTTGGCTATAAAGCCGCCATGCGGGCTGTCCTGAAGAGCAACGATCCGGTGGTCTTGACCTATGCCGCCAATGTCCTGTCACAGGAGGGCATCGAAACTGTCGTGTTCGATACCCATGCCAGCATCATGGATGGCAGTGCAGGCTTCCTGCCACGCCGGCTGATGGTGCTGGACGAGGATTTTGCCCGCGCCGACGGTCTGCTGCGTGCCGCCATACCGGATGCAATGTGACGACCTTCCTTGATGGCAAGGTGATTGCCGCGCACCCAGAAGGCGGCTTTCGTTCCGGCACGGACGCTGTGATGTTGGCAGCGTCCGTTCCAGCACAAGGCAGCCAGACGGTGCTGGAGATGGGCAGCAGTTCCGGCGCGGCGAGCCTGTGCTTGTTGGCGCGTGTCCCGGGCCTGTCCCTGACTGGCATCGACATCGAGGGGCAGAGCATCCACTTCGCCCAGCAAAATGCCGTTGCCAACAAGGTCGAGGCCAGCTTTTTGACGGCCGATATCTTCAACCTTCCGTCCGAACTGCGGCGCGATTTTGATCACGTTTTCTGCAATCCGCCCTTCCATGAAGGCGGTCGGCAATCGCCAGATCCTGACCGCGCCCGCGCCCTGGCGGACGAGGGCGCCTTGGGCCAGTGGCTGAGCACCGGGCTTCAGCGCACGGTGTCGGGCGGCTTTTTCACCGCCATCGTCCGGGCTGACCGGACACCTGAAGCGCTGGCGGCGCTGGGCCAACGCGGCATCAACCTGCTGCCGCTGTGGCCCCGCACCGGTCTCGCGGCCAAGCGCGTCATCCTGCAGGCCCGCAAGGGTTCCCGCGCGCCCTTTGCGCTGCTGCCGGGCCTGGTGCTGCATGAGGCAGACGGACGCTATACCGCCGATGCGGAAAGCATTTTACGCGACGGTGCCGCGCTTGCGATGGAGTCGGCCCGCCTGTAGGTTCCGGCCATCTTCCCAAAGGCACGACTCGGTGGCCAACGTCCAACCTAAAGCCAAGACTTTTCAGGACCTTATCCTGACCTTGCAGAATTATTGGGCCGCCCAGGGCTGCCTGATCCTGCAGCCCTATGACGACCAGATGGGCGCGGGCACCTTTCACCCCGCCACGACCTTGCGCGCGCTGGGCCCCCGCCCGTGGAAGGCCGCCTTCGTGCAGCCTTCGCGCCGGCCTTCCGATGGCCGCTATGGCGAGAACCCCAACCGCTTGCAGCACTACTACCAGTTCCAGGTGATCCTGAAGCCGGCGCCAGAGAATGTGCAGGATCTGTACCTGGGCTCCATTAAAGCCATCGGCCTGGACCCGTCGCTGCACGACATCCGTTTTGTCGAGGATGACTGGGAAAGCCCCACGCTTGGCGCCGCGGGCCTGGGCTGGGAAGTGTGGTGCGACGGGATGGAGATCACCCAGTTCACCTATTTCCAGCAGGTCGGCGGCATCGAATGCGATCCGGTGGCGGCCGAGATAACCTACGGCCTCGAGCGGCTGGCCATGTATGTGCAGAATGTCGAGTTCGTGTACGACCTCGCTTTCAACGACCAGTTCCGCTACGGCGAAGTCTTCCACCAGAACGAACAGGAATTCAGCGCCTACAATTTCGAGCGCGCCGACACCGAAATCCTGTTCCAGCATTTCAAGGATGCCGAGAAGCAGTGTGGGGATTTGTTGATTGGCAAGAAGCTGCCGTTGCCCGCCTATGACCAGTGCATCAAGGCCAGCCACGCCTTCAACCTGCTGGACGCCCGCGGCGTGATCAGCGTCACCGAACGCGCCGCCTATATCGGCCGCGTTCGTGCGCTGGCCCAGGCCTGCTGCGAAGCCTGGCTGGAAACGCCGATGGGCGCCTACAAGCCCCGCTTTCCAGGCAAAGAGGTCGGATAATGCCGGATCTGTTGCTGGAACTGTTCTCCGAGGAAATCCCCGCCCGCATGCAGGCGGGCGCGGCGCGCGACCTGGAACGCCTGATGGTGGGCGCGCTGACCGATCGCGGTTTCCTGTTCGAAGGCATCAAGGCCTTTGGCGGCCCCCGCCGCCTGACCCTGGCCATCGCCGGCCTGCCGGCGCAGCAGAAGGACGTGCGCGAGGAGCTCAAGGGTCCAAAGGTGGATGCTCCGCCGGCCGCCATTGAAGGCTTCCTGAAAAAGACCGGACTGACCAAAGACCAGCTCAAGGTCGAGACCACGCCCAAGGGCGACGTCTATATGGCGCTGATCGAGCGCAAGGGCCGCGAGACCCCGCTGGTGCTGGCCGAGATCATTCCCGAAATCATGGCCAAGCTGCCCTGGCCCAAATCCATGCGCTGGAAGCCCGGCATGACGGTGCGCTGGGTGCGGCCGCTGCATTCCATTCTCTGCACTTTCGACGGCGAACTGGTCCCGTTCAGCTTTGCCGGGGTCAGCAGCGGCACGCACACCCACGGCCACCGCTTCCTGTCGGAAGGCAGGATCGAGGCAAAGCGCTTCGAGGACTACGAACACAAGCTGCGCGCCGCCCATGTCATCCTGGATGCCGAGGAACGCGCCGCCATCATCTTTGAAGGCATCAAGCAGGCCGCCTTTATCCATGGCCTGGAAATGATCCCGGACGAGGGATTGCTGGCCGAGGTCTCGGG
This sequence comes from Micropepsales bacterium, assembly GCA_038324265.1. Taxonomy (GTDB): domain Bacteria; phylum Pseudomonadota; class Alphaproteobacteria; order Micropepsales; family Micropepsaceae; genus Rhizomicrobium. The sequence goes on from JBBQHU010000003.1 coordinate 51,465, forward strand.
CCTGGCGGAATATCCCGTCGTGCTGATCGGCCGGATCGAAGACCAGTTCATGGCTGTGCCGGCGGAAATCCTGCAGACCTCCATGCGGACGCACCAGAAGTATTTTTCTCTGCGTGATCCCAAGACCGGAAAAATGGCCAACCGCTTCGCTCTGGTCGCCAACATGGTCGCCACCGACGGCGGCAAGGAAATTGTGGCGGGTAATGAACGCGTCCTGCGCGCCCGCCTGTCCGATGCCAAGTTCTTCTGGGACGAAGACCGCAAACACACGCTGGAAAGCCGGGTCGAAAAGCTGGACAGCATTGTATTTCATGCCAAGCTGGGGTCACAAGCTGACAGAGTTGCACGTATTAGGACGCTAGCGGCGGACATCGCCGCTAAGATCGGCGCCGATGTCGAACACGCTAAACGGGCAGCGTCTCTTGCAAAGGCTGACCTGACTACAGGCGTAGTCGGTGAATTTCCCGAACTGCAAGGCGTGATGGGGCGATACTACGCGCTGCACGACAAGGAAGCCGTCTCCGTTGCCGATGCTATCCGCGACCATTACAAGCCGGTTGGGCCTTCCGACGCTGTGCCGACTGACAAGGTTGCGATTGCGGTGGCGCTAGCTGATAAATTTGATCAGATCGTCTCTTTTTTCATTGTAGGTGAGAAGCCGACCGGCTCAGGCGACCCCTTTGCGCTTCGGCGTGCAGCGTTGGGCCTTATTCGAATCCTGACAACTAATTCTATCCGGATTTCTCTCAAACAAGTTTGGATACACGCTGCGGCGTTGTCGTCAGCGTCCGTTTATGGTCAGGAGAAATTTCCTGCAATGAACGCAGCTATTGAAGCATTGCAGGAAGCGGGAGCCTCTACTTCTTCTGCTGTTTCCGAGTTTGATCAGATGGTTGAGAGGGAGGCGCAGGAAGGGTTTCCGCTCGAGCAGCTCAATAGGTGGGTGAATGAATTCTTTGATTTTATGAGTGATCGCCTCAAGATTGCTCTGAAAGACAAAGGCGTTCGCCATGACTTAATTGACGCGGTGTTCTCTCTGGGAGGGGAGTATGATTTTGTGCGTCTGGTTGCCCGCGTAGAAGCCTTGCAGGCATTCCTCAAGACCGATGACGGCAAGACCTTGCTGGCCGGCTACAAGCGCGCCGCCAACATCCTCAAGGCCGAGGAAAAGAAGGACGGCATCACCTATATCAGCGAGGTTGACGAGACCCTGCTGCCCGAGCCTGCCGACAATGCACTGCACGCCGCTTTGGCCAAAGCTATCGGCGCCATCGGTCCGGCGCTGGACAAGGAAGACTTTGCCGCAGCCATGCAGCAGATGGCGGCCCTGCGCGTTCCTGTCGATGCGTTCTTCGAAGCCGTGAAGGTCAATGCCGACGACCCCAAAATCCGCGTCAACCGGCTGCATTTGCTGGCTGGTCTGCGTGCCGCGCTCCATCGCGTGGCGGACTTCTCAAAAATTGAGGGGTGAGCGTGATCAGCAAAACGTCCAATGGACGTTTTGCCGTCCGAACGCGCGAAGCGCCGGGCGAAAGTATGGAATGAGGTCGGCGAAGCCGATCCGGAACACAAGGATGATGGTGTCATGACACAGTGGGTCTATGCATTCGGAGACGGCAAGGCCGAGGGCGAAGCCGGGATGCGCAATCTGTTGGGCGGCAAGGGTGCCAATCTGGCGGAAATGTCGAACCTGGGTCTGCCGGTGCCCCCGGGCCTGACCATCACCACCGAGGTCTGCATCTATTATTATGCCAACAAGGAAAGCTATCCCGCCGAGCTGAAGGAGCAGGTTGCCATCGCCCTGCGCGAGGTCGGCTATTCCGCCAAGGGCAATTTCGGCGACCCGGAAAAGCCGCTGCTGCTCAGCGTGCGCTCGGGCGCGCGGGTTTCGATGCCCGGCATGATGGACACGGTGCTGAACCTGGGCCTCAACGCCGCCACGGCGGCCGGCCTTGCCGCGCTGACCGGCGACGAGCGCTTTGCCTATGACAGCTATCGCCGTTTCATCCAGATGTATTCCGACGTGGTGCTGGGCGTTGACCATGCGGTGTTCGAGGAAATCCTGGACGAGGAAAAGGACAACAAGGGTGTCGAACTCGACACCGACCTGGATGCCGCCGACCTCAAGCGCATTGCTGGCCTCTACAAGGCGCGCGTGGAACAGGAATTGGGCAAACCGTTCCCTGAAGACGTGCAGGAACAACTATGGGGCGCCATCGGCGCGGTGTTCGGCTCGTGGCGCAGCCCGCGGGCCAACACCTATCGCAAGCTGAACAATATTCCCGAGGATTGGGGCACCGCCGTCACCGTGCAGGCCATGGTGTTCGGCAATCGCGGTGAGAGCAGCGCTACCGGCGTTGCCTTCACCCGCGATCCCGCGACCGGCGAGAAACTTCTGTATGGCGAATTCCTGATCAACGCCCAGGGCGAGGACGTGGTGGCCGGCATTCGCACGCCGCAGCCCATCTCAAAGGTCGTGCGCGAGCGCCAGGGCGGCCGCAAGGCCAGCATGGAAGAAGCCATGCCCGCCGCCTTCGCCGAACTGAAGGCGATCGGCGAGCGGCTGGAGCAGCATTACCGCGACATGCAGGACGTCGAGTTCACCATCCAGGAAGGCAAGCTCTTCATGCTGCAGACGCGCGCCGGCAAGCGCACGGCGGAAGCGGCGCTGAAGTCGGCGGTGGACATGGTGGGCGAGGGGCTGATCGACAAGAAGACCGCCATCGCCCGCGTCGAGCCCGAGGCGCTCAACCAGTTGCTGCATCCCACGCTGGACCCGGACGCCCCGCGTGAACAGATCGCCATCGGCCTTGGCGCGTCGCCCGGCGCCGCCACCGGCGAAGTCGCCTTCACGGCGGAAGAAGCCGAAAAGCTGGCCGCCGACCACAAGGATGTGATCCTGGTGCGCACCGAGACCAGCCCGGAAGATATTCACGGCATGCATGCCGCGCGGGGCATCCTGACCGCCCGCGGCGGCATGACCAGCCACGCGGCGGTGGTGGCGCGCGGCATGGGCCGTCCCTGCGTCTCGGGTGCGGGCATGCTGAAGATCGACGCTGTGGGCGGCGAGATGGTGGTCGGCAACGTCACGATAAGCCGCGGCGATATCATCACCATCGACGGTGCGACGGGTCAGGTCTTCAAGGGCAAGGTCGGCGTACGCCAGCCCGAACTGACCGGCGACTTCGGTACGTTGATGGCCTGGGCCGATGAAGTGCGCACCCTGAAAGTGCGCACCAATGCCGACACGCCCGCGGACGCCGCCACGGCGCGCAAGTTCGGCGCCGAGGGCATTGGCCTGTGCCGCACCGAGCACATGTTCTTCGACGCCGAGCGCATCATCGCCGTGCGCCAGATGATCCTGGCCGACGCCGAAGGGGAGCGCAAAGCCGCGCTGGCCAGGCTTCTGCCCATGCAGCGTAGCGACTTCGAGGCGATTTTCCGCGAGATGGCCGGGCTGCCCGTCACCATCCGTCTGCTGGATCCGCCGCTGCACGAATTCCTGCCGCACAAGGAGGAGGAATTCGAGGAAGTCGCCAAAGCCGCCGGCACCAACGCCAAGAAACTGCGCGCCCGCGCCATCGCGCTGCATGAATCCAATCCCATGCTGGGCCATCGCGGCTGCCGCCTGGGCATCACATATCCCGAAATCTACGAAATGCAGGCCCGCGCCATCCTGGAGGCCGCACTGGCGGTGGAAGAGGGCGGCGGCGCGCCGGTGCAGCTGGAAATCATGATCCCGCTGGTCGGGTTCAAGTCAGAACTCGACATTCTGGCGGCGCGCATCGCCAATGTTGCCGCCGAGATCGTGAAGGAACGCGGGACAGTACCGGAATATCTGATCGGTACCATGATCGAACTGCCGCGCGCCGCCTTGCGCGCGGGCGAGATCGCCCAGACCGCGCAGTTCTTCTCGTTTGGCACCAACGACCTGACGCAAACCACGCTCGGCGTGTCACGCGACGATGCCGGCATGTTCCTGAACGACTATCTTTCCAAGGGTGTGATCGCGCGCGATCCGTTCGTGAGCATCGATGTCGAAGGTGTGGGCGAACTGGTGCGTATTGCAGCGCAGCGCGGGCGCCAGACTCGCGAAAATCTCAAGCTCGGCATCTGCGGTGAGCATGGCGGCGATCCGGATTCAATCCGTTTCTGTCACGACGCGGGATTGGATTACGTCTCCTGCTCGCCCTTCCGCGTGCCGATTGCACGTCTTGCGGCAGCGCAGGCCGCACTCGCGCAGACACACCGGGACGTATAATCCGTCCACGGAGGATGCAGGAAAACACTGGATTTTTCAACGTCAAATGACGCTCTGTCACGTTAATGAAAAAATTTATTTGACGATTCGTTTTTTGGGGGGCACAAGCCGCGTCACAAGCGGGTGCTGGGAACCCATTCGGAACTTTTGAAGGACGACGCGAAATCGAAACAGCCTAGATCGAAATAGCAGATGCGACGGACGTGCCTTTCGAACGGGCAATTGAAACCGCAGGTGCGAATTAGACCAAGCCAGATAGACCAAGCGAAACCTAAAGCCGAAACGAGTTAACACTCCACATGTCGAAGAAAACTGCTGACGCGATTTCGCGTTCCGACCGCGTGCTTGTCGCCGCGGCCATGATCATACTGGCGACTGCCAGCGCTGCCATCGGCGCTTCGCTCACCGCCCATCCTATCATTTACAGGGCTGTACCCGCTCCGGCGCCCGTCGTCCGCCAAGTCGAAGTCGCGGAAATTGCCAAGCCCGCCGCCGATTCCGCGATGACCCAGTTGCTTGCGGAGCACAAATGCCTCTCGGAAGTTCTGTACTACGAAGCTCGTGGCGAAGGGGCCGGCGGCCAGAAAGCCATCGCTGAAGTAGTGTTCCATCGGATGAACCATGGCAATTACGGCCATTCCATCTGCGCGGTGGTCTATGAGGGCTCACGCCACTCCGGCTGTCAGTTCTCCTTCACCTGCAATGGCGACTTGAAGCGCACCAAGCAGGCTGGCGCCTGGCGAAAGGCTGAAAGTCTCGCGGCCCGCATCATGACCGGCGAGATTGCGCTGAAGAATGCGACGGGCGGCGCCACCAACTTCCACGCTGTATCCGTCGAGCCGCAATGGGCAAACACCCTGGAAAAGACCACCCAGATAGGAAATCATATTTTCTATCGCGGCGGCAGTCGTACGCGCGCCAGCTAAAAGTCCAGACCAATATCCAAATTGGCCGCGCTGTGAGTTATCGCGCCTGAACTGATATAGTCCACGCCGGTTTCCGCGATGGCGCGAACCGTGGCCAGGGTCACATTTCCAGAGGCTTCCAGCACTGCCTTTCCATTCGCCAGCGTCACCGCGCGGCGCAGATCGGCGGGCGACATATTGTCCAGCAGGATGGTGTCCACGCCGATGTCCAACGCTTCCTCCAGCTGCGACAGCCGATCAACTTCCACTTCGATCTTGACCATGTGCCCTAGGCCCGCGCGCAGGCGTGAAACAGCCGCTGTGATGCCGCCGGCTGCCTGAACATGGTTGTCCTTGACCATAGCGGCGTCATCGAGCCCGAAGCGGTGATTGAAGCCGCCGCCGCAGCGCACGGCATATTTCTGAAGCGCCCGAAGACCCGGCAGGGTCTTGCGGGTACAAACGATGCGCGCCTTTGTACCCTCTACCGCCTTGACCAGTGCGGCTGTGGCGGTCGCGGTGCCTGATAGCGGGCCCAGGAAATTTAGGGCCACGCGTTCAGCGGTCAGGATGCTGCGTGCAGAGCCGCTGACAGTCGCCAGCACGGCACCTTCCGCGGCTTCGGACCCGTCCGGCAACAAAACTGAGAATGTCAGCAACGGGTCAATCAGGCGAAACGCTGCCTCTGCGCAAATCAGCCCTGCAATGCGCCCCGGCTTGCGGGCGACAAACTGCGCTGTCGCGGTCTTGTCGGCTGCAATGGTCAACTGACTAGTTATGTCACCTGCGCGGCCCAGGTCTTCTTCCAGCGCCGCACGAACAATCGGATCCACCTGCAGAGTCGAGGGCGGTCGGGTGGATTCCAGCGCCATGATCATCTCAAAGCGCGGTGTGGTTGGATTTGGCTCGCGCCTGCAATGCGGTCAGCATCGGAAAGCGTCATGAATGTGCGTTGGGCCTTGGAATCTGCGTTTGGGAAATCCGCGCGCCAGTGACCACCGCGCGATTCCTGGCGCACCAGAGCCGCCGCTGTCACCAGGCGTGCAGCAGCGGTCATGTTGCGCAGGGCCGGTTCCGTGCTCGTGGTTTCGAGCCGCGCGATCACCGCAAGCGCGTCGCGCAGGCCGTCCGCATCGCGTTCCAGCGCCACGTCGCGGCTCATCGCCTGGCGCAGCACATGCGGCGGCGCGGGCGCCGCGAAACGTTGCGGCGCTGGCGGCAGGCCACGCATGGCACCCGCCTGCAATCCGCCGCGCACGTCATCGGCAACGCGCGCGCCGAACACCAGGCCTTCCAGCAGCGAATTCGATGCCAAGCGGTTGGCGCCATGCAGCCCGGTCGCGGCGCATTCGCCCACCACCCACAGTCCGGGCAGGGAAGAGCGCCCCACAGCATCCGAGTCGATGCCGCCCATGTGATAGTGGGCCGCCGGTGCCACGGGAATGGGCTGCACGGCAGGATCAATCCCTGCCGCCATGCAGGCCGCAAAGACAGTGGGGAAGTGACGCGAAAAATCCGCGCCGATGGCCTCGCGGCAATCCAGATAGACCTTCTGCCCCGACATGATCTGGCGGTGGATGGCGCGCGCCACGATATCGCGCGGCGCCAGTTCCGCATCGTTGTGTATGCGGGTCATGAAGCGTTCTCCGCGCTCATTGACCAGCACCGCGCCTTCGCCGCGCAGCGCCTCAGTCGCCAACGGGGCGGGATCGCGGCCCACTGCAATGGCGGTGGGATGAAACTGCACGAATTCGGGATCTGCGATCACTGCCCCGGCACGTGCCGCCATGCCCAGGCCTTCACCGCGCGCCTCCAGCGGATTGGTGGTGACGCCATACAGCGCGCCCAAACCGCCCGTGGCCATGATGACGGCCCGGGCGCGGAACAGGATCAGCCGCGCATCATTGCCGATGCCGGAACGGGCGAACAGGCCTGTGACGCGACCATTTTCCATCGCCAATTCGACGGCATGGAAGCCTTCCAGCAATGTAATGCATGCGGCCTCGCTGGCGCGCGCGGCCAAAGTGCCAGAAATGGCCGCGCCCGCGCCGTCGCCCTTCACATGCACGATGCGGGACATGGAATGGGCTGCCTCGCGCCCCAGGGCCAGCGAGCCGTCCGCCTTGCGGTCGAACGGAACGCCATAGCCGATCAGGTCCGCGATGCGCTCGGGCGCTTCGCGGGCCACCAGGTCAACAATGGCGGCGTCGCACAGGCCCGCGCCAGCCACAATGGTGTCATGGGCATGGCTCTGCCAGCTGTCATCGCCTCCCATGGCCGCCGCGATGCCGCCCTGTGCCCATGCGCTGGAGCCGGACATGCCTGGCCGCGTCCCAGCAAGCACGATGGACGGCATGGGGGCGAGCTTGAGCGCCGTGAAAAGTCCCGCAATCCCAGCGCCCAAAATGAGGGCGCCATCGGTCTCGATGACATTGTCTATGTGGTTCATGGTTTATTTCACAGCCAGCATACGGTTGATCGGCGCGCGCGCGCGCGCGGCAATCTCTGCGGGCACCATCACTTCGGTGGTCATGGTCTGCAGCGAGTGCAGGATGCCTTCCAGCGAGATGCGCTTCATGTGCGGGCACAGGTTGCAGGGTCGTACGAATTCCACATCGGGATATTCCACCGCGACATTGTCGCTCATGGAGCATTCCGTGACCATCACCACGCGCTTCGGCCTGTTGGATCCGACATAATCGATCATGGCGGCGGTCGATCCGGCGAAGTCGGCTTCTGCCACCACTTCGGGCGGACATTCCGGATGCGCGAGTACGACGATGCCGGGATGGGCAGTGCGATAGTCCCTGATTTCCTGTGCCGTGAAGCGCTCATGCACCTCGCAGGCACCTTCCCAGGTAATGACCTTCACGCCGGTCTTCGCCGCGACGTTACGCGCCAAATACTTGTCCGGGATCATGATCACCGTGTCGGTGCCAAATTCGCGCGCAATGGTCTCCACCACCTTCACCGCATTGCCGCTGGTGCAGCAGATATCGCTTTCCGCTTTCACCTCAGCCGAGGTGTTGACGTAGGTCACCACCGGCAGGCCGGGATATTTCTGCTTCAGCAGCCGCACATCGGCGCCGGTGATGGAGGCCGCCAGTGAGCAGCCGGCTTGCATGGATGGAATCAGCACCGTCTTGTCCGGCGACAGGATCTTGGAGGTCTCTGCCATGAAGTGCACGCCGGCCTGCACGATGACTTTCGCATCGGTACGCGCCGCTTCACGGGCCAGGGCCAGGGAGTCGCCCACAAAATCACCTACGCCATGAAAGATTTCCGGGGTCATGTAGTTGTGGGCCAGGATGACAGCGTTCTTCTCGCGCTTCAGCCGGTTGATCTCGGCGATCACGGGGGCGTAGGCGATCCATTCCGCCTTGGGAATGAAGTTCGCGACCTTGGCATAGAGCCCGTCCGTCGCGCGGGCGACGGCGTCGGTATAGGCCAATTCAACACCCATTTGGGTCCTCCCAGAGCGCATCACAATAATACTCATTTCGAGTATATATGTGGTGCAAAAAACCCGGCCTTCAAGGAGCCGGTTCGGCCTTTATGCTACACCGGAGCATATTGTCGTCAAGAGTCCGACGGTCGCGGATCAGCCCTGCGTGACACGCGTGTGACGATTATCCCCCAAATCAGGTATTTTTGACCCGCCGAACCCCCAGCCTGACCCCCGGCGCCTGACGTTCCCGCAGTACCTCGCGGCGGAAACGGAACAGCTCAGCCGGGCGGCCACGGGCCGTTGCGGCCCATTTTCCGGTGCCTTCCACCAATCCCTGGTCCGCCACCAGGCGGCGGAAATTCTGCTTGTGAAGCCGAAGCCCCGCCAGCGCCTCTACCGCCCGTTGCAGCTCCAGCAGGGTGAAGGCGGGTGCCATGAGCTCGAATACCACTGGACGGTATTTCAGTTTGCCGCGCAGGCGCGCGATTGCCGTGGCCAGAATACGACGATGGTCAAACTGCATCGGTGTACCAAGGGTCTGCTTCACGGGCTTTCCGGCGTCGCGATAAAATTCCTCCACCAGCCCCACCTCATACAAAAGCTCATAGCGCTCCAGCACGCGCTCTTCATCCCAGCCTTCGCCGAAACAGACGTTGACGCGCTCACGCCTCAGTTCTGCGACTTCGGAATTTGTGGCGTCTTTCACGAATTTCTTCAGCGCTGGCAGGATGGCGCTGTCGATCATGGCCGGCCTGGTGTCGCGCCAGTCTTCCCATGGGAAATAATGATACCAGCCGCGCCATTGGGTTTCCGGCACTTCCTTGCCTTGGCGGGTCAGCGCCAGATAACCCACCGACACGACGCGCCCCGGTCCGTCGCCCGATGATGCTGAGTGCCTGTCAGTGCCCGCCGGTGTGTGTCGGCCCTTGTCGCCGAATGTGTAGAGCTGTTCGGTATAGCCCAGGTCGAAGCGCGTCTGCTCACCCACCCATTTTCGCAGGCCCGACTCCAATGTGCGGTGACGGACAGGATCAAATGGTCCAAAGGGCAGGGCGTCGTCGCTGCCTTCATGTGACACCACCAGCACCGAGGGGCGCTCGCCTTTTACCGAGACGATCGCGGCCGACAGTCCGATGGAGACATTGTCTCTAATGCTCATTGGGCGCGCTCAAAGGTTCACCAGCGGGAAAGCGGTGGTAACGCCTTCCTCCACACGAAGCGGTGGCCCCATGCTGTTCAGAGCGCCGATCATACGGCCCCCACGCCCCAGCGCATCGTCGGCATGCTGCACCAGCAGCCGGTTGGGCTGGGCGTGTGGGGCCCGCTGTCGGATGGCGCGTGCAATTTCTATCTCGCGATTCTCGCCCAGCCGGTCGCACAGGATGGCGAAGGCCGACGCCATCGAGCGCGAGATCCCCGCCCAACAATGGATCACCATGGGCCGGGATGCGTCCCAGCTGCGCGAGAATTCCAGCAGCTGGTCTATGTGCGCACGGCTGGGCGGCGAAATGCCGTCAGCCGGGTCCACGATATCGTTCACGCCCAGACGCAGATGCTGTGCGGACGTGAACCCGTCGGGGGTCGCGATCATGTGCTCGGGCGACAACAGGCTCACTAGGTGCGAAGGCCCGTGCGCGGCAAGGGCTTCGGGTAGGCTCGACAGGGGGGCGACCAGCAGGCGGGGCATAGTCCGCCTTTTAGCACCCTAATGAGCATAAAGACGGGTGAATCTGGCCAGGAACTGCGCTTGAGCATCCGCCGTGCTGACAGGGGTCAGCCGGGGCGTTTTCAGGGCCTTGGGCGGCGTTCCAAACAGGCGCCGGGCCTCGGGCTCTTGGAAACCGGCCAGCTGGGTGGCCTCGTAATAGGCCGACAGATGGTCTGCCCGCTTGAAAAGGGTCTTCAATGGCGGTGGGACGTCGGCGGAAAGCCCAAATCGCACGTGGATCGCCGCCTGAAGTCTTTCTTCCAAGGCTTTGTAATTGATGCCAACTGCGGCTTTGAAGGGGCTTATGAGGTCACCGACAACATACTCCGGTGCATCATGCAGGAGTGCCATGAGCCGAGCCTCGGCGGTCAGCCGGGGCGATAACTCGCCGACCAGTCGCTCCACCAGAACAGAATGCTGGGCCACCGAATAAGCGTGCGCACCCCGGGTTTGGCCGTTCCAGCGCGCGACCCGTGCCAGCCCGTGCGCGATGTCGGCTATCTCGACATCCAGGGGGCTTGGCTCCAGCAGATCCAGCCGCCGGCCGCTGAGCATGCGCTGCCAGGCGCGAGCGGATGCGGATTTGCGGTCAGGCATGGTCGTAGTCGATCATTTTTGCTTTTTCACAAAATATTTTTACAGGGCCTCTCACAGCGCCAGCCGTACAATTCAAGCAGAATGGACCCAACATCTGCGCAATTCCTATGCAGTATGCAACCGCAGATGCCCCAGCCTGCTGCGCCATAGCGCCTTAAAGACACGGAGCTTAACAGCTTCTCCATCAAGGTTGCGAAGCTCTTAAGGATCGCGCACTTCGCCGCACGGTTGAAGCGCCGTAACCTCAACGGGGCATTTATGTTTTCCCTTTACGAAGGTGGGGCAACAACGGTTATTAGCGCCATCACATGCCGTCCGATCCGATGAAGCAGGACAAGAATGACCGGTCATCCGGCCTGGCGGGGACGCTTGCCTTTTTCGCGGCGGGCATGGTGGTTGGTCTTGGCCTGGTATCGAACCTGGGCGGAGAGTTTGTCGCCGGCCTGATCATAGTCGCGGTCCTCAGTTTCACGCTCTTCTTGCTGTCCGGCGTGTCGGAAAATATGCGCAAGCGGGTCACCGCAGGCGAAGCCAGCTATCGCGCCTTCTTTGACCATGCGGTGGACGGCATTTTCCGAACCACGTCGGAAGGTCACTATCTGGCGGTGAACCAGGCGTTGGCCGATATCTACGGCTATTCCTCGCCAGAATCCCTCATGAGCGGGCTGACCGACATCAGTGTCCAGCTCTATGTAGAGCCCCGCCGCCGCGATGATTTTCGCAGGCTGATGCAGGCCAATGACGTGGTTACAAATTTTGTCTCGGAAATCTATCACGGGTCAGGCCGGCGAATCTGGATTTCTGAAAATGCCCGCGCTGTACGTGACTGGTCCGGGGCGTTGCTCTGCTACGAAGGCACGGTCAAGGACGTCACAGAAAAGTTCGAACAGGAGCGCGCGCTGCGGACTGCGCTGCGCCAGGCCGAGATTGCCAACAAGATGAAAGCCGCATTCCTGGCCGCCATGAGCCATGAACTGAAGACCCCGCTGAATGCCGTACTGGGTTTCTCGGAGATAATCCGGGACGAGGTTCTGGGGCCCATTGGCCATGACATGTACCGGGACTATGCGGGAGACATTCACAAAAGCGGCACGCGCCTTTTGTCCGTCATCAATGACGTGCTGGACGTCTCGCGGCTGGAGGGCGGACTGCTGACTCTCGACGCACGGCCAGAAAATATCCTGGATGTGGCGGAGGCCGCTATCAAGCTGGCCCGAACTATTACCCATGACGGCCGCAGGATCGAGATCGATGTCCCAGCCGACATGCCCTCGCTGCACATCGATCCGCGCCGCCTTTCACAGGCCATCGGCAACCTTATCGCCAACGCTCTGAAATTCACCCCGGTATCGGGGGAGGTCCGGTTTGGCGCCCATATTGCCGACGACGGCACCGTGATGCTGACAGTGCAAGACACCGGAATCGGCATGGAGCCGGAGACGATCGCCGCCGCGCTGGAGCCGTTCCGCCAGCTGGATGGCAGCCTTGCGCGGCGCTTCGAAGGCGCGGGACTGGGCCTGTCCATTGCCAAAGCGCTGGCGGAACTGCATGGCGGCGCGCTGGGCATCAAGAGCGCTGTGGGCGATGGCACCACTGTCACCATTGCGCTGCCGGCAGGTCGGGTCGGGTTAATCAGCAATCCTGCAAAAGTGGCCTGAATATTCTGTTTGGCGTGAAGGCTGGCGGCGCGGTACACACCCGCCATGACAAGTTCCGCACTCGTCCTGTTTTCCGGCGGTCAGGACTCCACTGTCTGCCTGGCCTGGGCGCTCGCGCGTTTCGACAGGGTGGAGACCGTGGGTTTCGATTACGGCCAGCGCCACAGCGCCGAGCTGTCTGCGCGTCCGCGCATTCTGGAAAATCTGGTGGGCGAAAAGCTGGGGGCTGACCACCTGCTGTCGCTCGATGTCCTCAAGGATATCGGTGGCAGCGCGCTGACCGACGACGTGAAGATCGAGATGGGCGAGAGTGGACTTCCCACCACTTTCGTGCCTGGCCGCAACATCCTGTTTCTTACCGTGGCTGCAGCGCTCGGCTATCGCCGTGGTATTGCCGATCTTGTTGGTGGCATGTGCGAGACCGATTTCTCCGGCTATCCCGATTGCCGCGACCAGGCCGTACAAATGACGGCGAGGGCGCTGAGCCTCGGCCTGGCGCGCGACATTACCGTTCACACACCGCTTATGTGGATCGACAAGGCCGCGACCTGGGCTTTGGCCGAGGACTTGGGCGGAACGGCGCTGGTCAACCTGATCGTCGAAGAGACAGTCACTTGCTATCAGGGCGATCGCACCCATAGGCATGACTGGGGTTATGGTTGCGGCGAATGCCCTTCCTGTGAGCTGCGCGCTGTGGGCTACGAGAAATACCGCGCGGCATGACCTACACCGTCAAGGAAATCTACTACACGCTGCAGGGTGAGGGCGCACAGGCCGGCCGTGCCGCTGTCTTCTTGCGCTTTACGGGTTGCAACTTGTGGAGCGGGTTGGAACGTGACCGCGCCGAAGCAGTCTGCCGTTTTTGTGATACCGACTTCATCGGCACGAACGGTCCCGGGGGCGGGAAATTCGCCGATGCCGCCGCACTTGCACGGGCCGTGTTTGCGCAATGGCCCCAAGGTACCAAGGCGAAACCCTATGTTGTCTGCACCGGCGGCGAGCCGCTGTTGCAGCTGGATGCTGCGGCCATTGGGGCACTGCACGACATGGGATTCGAGATCGGTATCGAAACCAACGGTACCTTGCTGCCGCCCCCAGGCATCGACTGGATCTGCGTTAGCCCCAAGGCCGAAGCTGAGCAGAAGTTGATGCGCGGCGACGAATTGAAGCTGATCTACCCCCAGGCCGGCGCCGACCCCGAACGTTTCGCAGGTCAGGGGTTCCGCAATTTCTTCCTGCAGCCCCTGGACAACGCTGACCAGCGCGCAAATACCGAGGCGGCGACCCGATACTGCCTCGATCATCCGCAATGGCGGTTGTCGCTCCAGACCCACAAGCTGATCGGAATTCGCTGACCAGCCCTGCGTTGGATGGCGCTGTAATATACGGTTAGATGTCTACCTAACGATCCTCTCGGAGGTTCGTTATGGATTCCTGGCCTGTTGTTATTAGTTTTTCGCTCTGCGCCGCAGCCGTGCTGGCCTATGGCTTCCTGGTTGCGGCCTAGAAACGCGTCACGATTGTGTCCATCTGCGGGCGGGGGCGCTCCTCCAGTTCGTCCTTTGCCGTGCCGACATAAATAAAACCGGCAACCCGTTCGCCAGGCTTCAGGCCCAACTTCTCCTTCACAATCGGATGGAAGGAATACCATTCCGTCAGCCAGTTCCCGACAAAGCCCAGTGCCGTGACGGCGATCAGGATGTTCTGGCACACCGCGCCCGCCGACAATTCCTGCTCCCACATCGGGATCTTGTGCAGCTCCCGCGCGGACGAGACGACGCCGATCACCATAGGCGCGCGCAGGAAGCGGCCACGTTCTTCCGCAATCTGTTTGGGCCGCTCACCTTCTGCCTCAGCCACTTCCGCCAGGATTTCACCAGCGCGGGCGCGGCCATCACCCTCAAACAGGATGAACCGCCAGGGAAAAAGCTTGCCGTGATCAGGGACCCTGGCGCCGGCCTGCAGGATGTCCGCCAGCTGCGTCTGCGAAGGTCCGGGTCCCGTCATGGCCTTGGCAGAGCCGGAACGGCGAGTGAGCAGCAGCTGCAGCGCATGGGGGGCTGGATGATTGAATTTTTGAGACATATGAGGCCTTTAAAGAGGCAGGGACAGCGCTTATCCTAGCAAAGGTGGACAAAAAAACCCCTCTGCGAAGCGTTTTGAAATTCTACAGCCTTCCGTGGTAAAAGCACCGCCCTCAGAGGAGCCGTTATGGCCACGCCGCGCGAGAAAGTTTCTTCCATCGATCCCGTCTGGAACGCCCTGCGCCAGCAGGCCGAAGCCATGGCAGGCCGCGAGCCCGCGCTGGCCGGTTTCGTCCACGCCACCATCCTGCAGCATGAACGGCTGGAACAGGCGCTGACGTATCACTTGGCGCGCAAGCTGGGCGGTGAGGATATGAGCCCGCTGGCCATTCGCGAGATGTTCGACGATGCCGTCGCCGCCGATCCCTTGATCGGCCAGGCCGTCCGCGCCGACCTGTCGGCAGTGTTTGAACGCGATCCCGCCTGCCATTCCTATGTCGAGGCTTTCCTGTTCTACAAGGGCTTCCATGCGCTGGAGAGCTTTCGCATTGCGCACTGGCTTTGGGCCCGGGACCGCAAGGCCATGGCGCTTTTCCTGCAGAGCCGGATTTCCAATCTCTTTGCGGTGGATATCCATCCGGCCGCCCGCATCGGCCAGGGCATCATGCTGGACCATGCCACCGGCATCGTGATCGGCGAGACCGCAGTGGTGGAAGACGATGTCTCCATCATGCAGGACGTGACGCTGGGCGGCACCGGCAAGGAATCTGGCGACCGCCATCCCAAGATCCGTCGCGGCGTCCTGATTTCGCTGGGCGCCAAGGTACTGGGCAATATCGAGATCGGCGAATATAGCCGCGTCGGCGCCGGGTCGGTTGTGCTCAAACCCGTGCCGGCCCATTGCACCGCCGTCGGCGTACCGGCCAAGCTGGTCAACTGCGATTGCGGCGAAAATCCCTCGCAGCAGATGGATCACTATATCGAGGAACTGCCGGACAATACCGGCTGAAGCGTCACGTCTTGACCCGCCGGCGCCTGTCATGCGAGGTCAGGATCATCAAATGAATGAGGAAGCCTTGACCCGCAGCGAAATCTGGCGCCTGGAAAAATACCTGCGCAACTTGTTCCGTCTCGACACCATCACCATTGTCGAGCGCCCCAAGCAGCCTGATTCTGTTGAAGTGCTAATCGGTGGCGAATTTGTCGGCGTGCTGTTCAAGGACGAGGAAGACGGCGAAGTCTCCTATGCCTTCAACATGGCGATCCTGGAAATGGACCTGCCGGAACCTCCGACCAGCCGGGTCTAACCTCCCGCTTTGAACTTCTCGACCAGCGCATTTGCGCCAACCTCGATTTCGCGCCAACGCGCCAGATAGGCGCGCTTGAAGCGCCAGCTGAGGCTGAGCGTCTTGGCCAGTGGCCGGTCCACCGCGACGCAACTGGGGCTGGGCAGTTCGCTGGCGGCCCGTTCGCACAGCAGCAGCAGCGGACCGTCAGCACCTTTACCGGCGTAGAGATCGTTCTGTTCATAGCCAGAATCCGCGCGGAAACGGTACTGCATTAGTTCGAACGGACCCGCGGCCCGACTTTCGATATAGGGCATGTAGATGCGTTTCAGGCGGGCGGCGGCATCCAGATTGTTTGCGTCACGCCGCAGCGACAAATGTATGACGGGTGAATCCGGCGCATTGCCCTGGAACAGCCTGGAATCTGCGTCGGAATAGCCGCGCCAGCTAGGAAACAGGGCCGCCAGCGCCAGGCTGTCCTGCTCGCCGCCGGCCCGGGCTGCGGCATTCTCGATGTAATTGGCCGGAATAGCGAACGGGGTGCCCCGCACGGTCAGGTGCACCAGGTTTGACTTGCCGGTGGGGGCCGCGGCCTGGCGCGGTCCGGGGCGCAGGTACCACCCCATGAACAGCCCAGACAACAGCAGAATAGCAAACGCCAAGGCAAACGGGATCAACCAGCCGGAATGGCCGTGGATCTCGTCGCGTCCGCTGTCCGAGCTCATGTGCGCGCCATGAGGGGCATTTTAGCATCCTGACGAGCAGCGGGCAGGTGCCTAGCCCAATTCTTGCGACGCGTGACCAGGAAACCTCATTTTCGCGTCAATTCGGGACATGCTCACCATCTTCAAGGCCGCGGCCGCCTTTGCGATTGCCGCCCTGATCACCGGAACCCTGCCGCCCCTCAGCCCGCATTGGCGGGATGTGGCGGCTGAACTCCACCAGGCCCACGCCCCGGGCAAGGTGAAGGCCGGCTTGGTTGCGCTGCTCCATCAAGGGAAAGGCTGACACAGGGGCGCTATGCGACATTTCATGCTGTTGTTATTCTCGGTTTCCGGGGGCCTGACCCTGTCCGGTTTAGCGGCCAATTTTTATCGTCTGATTGCCCGCAAGCCTGAAAGCCCGCTGGAGATGGGGGCCTATTATGGGGTGATGCTGCTGGCTGGCCCCAGCGTGCTGTTTGAAAATTCAACGCGATCTTTCCGCAAGAAGGAATGTTCCGGTTTCGCTTACGGCTTCGCCGTAAGCCTTGCGGCCTATTGGGCTTTTATAATCGGCCTGGTCGTTATCGACACAACCCTGATGATTTAAAAAAGGCGCGGATTTTTCGCCCGCGCCTTTCGTGGTTTTACAGGACCGTCAGCATGCTGGCGACAAGCGGGTGACGAACAATGTCGCCTTCCGCCAGGCGCACCACCGGAATGTCCGGAAGGGCGTCCAGCTTGGCTGCGATGTCGGCCAGTCCTGAAATTCCCGGCAACAGGTCCGTCTGATCCGGATCGCCAGTCAGGACCATGGTGGAACGCCAGCCCAAACGCGTCAGCAGCATCTTGATCTGGGTATAAGTGCAGTTCTGTGCTTCGTCGATCACCACGAAACATTCGCTGAGCGTGCGGCCGCGCATATAGGCCACCGGCGCGATCTCGATGATGCCGTCGGCCAGCATTGCCTTGAGCCGCTTGGTGCCCAGTCGCTCGGTCAGCGCGTCGTAGAGCGGGCGCAAATAGGGCGCCAGTTTTTCCTGCAGGTCGCCGGGCAGGAAACCCAGGCTTTCGCCCGCTTCCACTGCGGGGCGCGACAGCACAATGCGACTGACCTTGCCGTTTTCCAGCGCTTCCACGGCCTTGGCGATGGCCAGATAGGTTTTGCCCGTACCCGCAGGACCCAGCGCCAGCACCACGCTGTTGGTGTCGACCGCATCCATGAATTGCTGCTGTGCCGGGCTCATGGCCCGGACATTCTTTACGTATTTTCGGTCTCGAAACTGGCCATCGGGGTCGTGGGGCGTCCATGCTTTGGAAGACTGGCTTGAGCGGCCAGGAAACAGCGGATGTACATTCTCTTGCGCAAAGGCAGAGTCACGCGACTTCGAACGCATGGAGCGTTTGGCCATGGATACTCCCAATGTGATGGATGGTGAGCGAAGGAGAGGGGCTGTCCGGCGAACCGGCCCTTGAAAACATCGGCGAACGCAGTGCGATGTGCACCAGTGCCTTACCCCCCAAGAAACAGGCGAATCAAATCGCCTGAAATAAGCGTATCCATTTTCCCGCAAAGGTGTGTGAATAATTCAAGGCAAACAGCTTAGGGATTGGGCATGCCCATTTATGACCTCGACGGCGCAAAGCCTGAAATCGCCGAACACTGTTTTGTGGCACCCGATGCGGTATTGATCGGAAGAGTGAGGCTGCTCAAGGGCGCAAGCGTCTGGTTCGGCGCGGTGGTGCGCGGCGACAATGAGTGGATCACCATCGGCGAAAATTCCAACGTTCAGGATCACAGCGTCATTCATGCCGATCCCGGTCAGCCAGTGACCATCGGAACCGGCGTAACAATCGGCCATCGCGTCATCGTGCACAGCGCCGTCATTGGCGACAATTCGCTGATCGGCATGGGCGCCATCCTTTTGAACCGCGCCCGCATTGGCAGGAACAGCCTGGTAGGGGCTGGCGCCCTTGTGACAGAGGGCAAAGTTTTTGAGGACGGGAAAATGATCCTGGGCGCACCTGCGAAAGCCATGCGCGAACTCACAGCAGAACAGATCGATGCCTTGAAATTGTCGGCGCAGGTCTATGTCGACAACGGCGCGCGGTATCGGTTCGGATTGAAGCTGCGTTAGGCGCGCTTGGCGGCGCGCTTTTCCGGGCCGACATAATCGGCCGGGCGAGTCCACATCTTGCGGATTCGGGTGTCGGTTTCCGGGCCGAAGTTGAACCAGGCCGCCTTGTCATGTGCGGCGTCGACGATGAACAGGGTATCGAGCTTACCCAACTTCTGCACCAGCGCGTTGCGGATGGAGTTGATCGAGGCTTCGCTGGACAGCACCCAGGCCTGGCTCATGAAGCGATGCGCCTGGCCCAGGTTGAAGATCTCCTCCTCCAGTCCCGAGATGGAGCTCGACTTCATGTCGGCGATTATCACGAAATGGGAAGGAAGGCCGGTGGACAGTTCCTGTTCCGGGCGCGCGCCGAAGCGGTGCGGCTGAGGCTCGCTGATCTGGATTTCCTCGGCCTGGAACAGGGGCGCCAGATCAGGGTCTTCAGAAGCGGCATGAAACTGTTCTTCGCCGGCACGTGCGACCAGAGAATGGTCGGCAAGCCGGTTCTCGGCATGGAAAGCCTGCATCTGTTCAAGGCTGTAGGGGCCGTAAACGCGGCCTCCAACACTGATGGTCCAGGATTCAGACATGTCTTAGGCTGCCGGGGATTTCTGCCCGAACTCTAAGCCCGCAATGGTTACACAAGCGTTTCCGCTGTGCCCCGACCCTGGTGCTCCCGAATGAAAAAACCCCGGCGCCGGGCCGGGGTTTTTATCAATAAAACCGCGGGATTACATAAATTCCCACTCACCATTGCGGCGCAGGCAGGCCGTCCCATCGCGGTCGAACTCCCGTCCGCGCCGGTAAACCACCTGGGTAAAATCGCGGCAGATGCGGCCGTGCCGGCGATATTCTCGGTTGGTGACGATGTAGCCGCGATTGCGTCCGCGTCGCCATTCGGCGCGCCGGCCCACCGGGCCACGGAAACTTTCATTGTAGGAGCGCGCCGCGTAAGGGCGATCCTCACAGTCCATGTCGCGAGAGATGGCATTACCGGCAAGTCCGCCCAGCAGCGCACCACCGACCACCGCGCCGCCATTGCCGTGGCTGACCGCGCCGCCCAGGACGCCGCCTGCGATGGCACCCAGGATGGTGCCGCCGGTATGGTCGCGACCGCTGCAGGCATCAGCGAAGGCGCTGGTTGTGCCGGCCGCGAGCAGGGCGGTGGCAAAGAGGACTTTACGAAGCATGGTTTCTCTCTCCTCAGGCAATGAAATTTGACGAATTTCCCGTAACGATCCGGGGGCGGCAATGGTTCCAAACTCGCCAGAACGGCCCCGGCGCGGTGGCACCGGGGCGTCTGTTATCCTCAGTCGAAGCGCCAATTGTCCCGGTCGCGACAGGCGGTGCCGGTGCGGGTATAGGCCCGGCCACCGCGATAGGTGGTCTCGGTGAACTCGCGGCACACCGTTCCACCCCGGCGAAATTCCCGGGTGGCTGTGAAGTTGCCCCGGTTGCCGCGATTGCGCCATTCATAGGGTCGGCCGATGTCGCCGTTCAGTCCCTGGGTATAGACCCCGAACGCCACCGGCTGGTCCTCGCAGTCGATATCACGGGCGATGGTATTGCCCAGCAGGCCGCCCAGGATGGCTCCGCCGATGGCCGCGCCGCCATTGCCATGGGACACACCGGCGCCGATAGCGGCGCCACCCAAGGCGCCGAAGATCGTGCCGGCAGTGGCATTGCCGCTGCGGCAACTCTCTTCATAGCGGCCTCGCTCGTAATAAACCTGAGGCGGGGGCGTCCTCACATCCCGATCGCGGCGATCATAGCCGCCACGGCCATAGCGCATTTTGCGATATTCGCCATTGCGATCATAAAAGCCGTTGTGATCCACGTCGCTGTAATACCCGTCCGGCGGGTTGCCGGGTGGCACCCATCCCGGCTGTGCTATGGCAAACGAGGTGGTCAATGTCAGGGCAGCCGTGGCCGCCAGCATAATTTTCTTGATCGTCATGCACTCTCTCCCATGTGTGTTCGGCTCTCCAACATTTCGCAGGTTCAGGCCCGCCACATGAACCGATCCTGAATGGAATGAGGCGGTTTGGGGGCTTGCGTCACGTTACGGAGTAATCCGTCACAGCCCAGCTTCCATTCTCAAAAGTGAGAGTGACGGTTTCGACCGCTGCAGCCTTGTGCGCAAAGGCGGTGTCATAGCGGATAATGGCGGTGTTGTTGCGGGTGAGGTCTATGGACTTTAGACCCCGACTGGCTACTGCGCCCAGCGGCTCGCGGCGCACAGCGGCATCCTTGGCCCAGCCATCGGTCTTCTGGCGGCCCTTGAAGGTCTTGCCGGATTGTGTCCAGCTCGCGCTGTAATTCTTGTCGTCCACCAGCACCAGCCACTGCCGCGCGCGATCGTCCGGCGTAGGTGTGGCGGCGGTAATGACCGAATTGCGCCCTCCCTGCGCCAGTGCAGGTGTTGCAACGCAAAAAACTACAAGAGCAATGACGAGTGAGCGAATAAACATGGCTGGCCTCAAATGCGTGCAATCTATTGGGACTATAACGCGAAAACGGCAAAAACGGTTCAGCCGAAGACTATGGTGTGCATTATACGGCCGGGAAGGAACGTAAAGGCGCCCGCAATCAATATCCCGGCAATATAGACAACCAGCATCGCGCGCCTGTGGCGCTTGATGTCGTGCTTCCTGGCATAATAAAGCGCACTCACAACGCCGCTGAGGGTGGTAATCGAAAAAATGTGGATGGGGCTGAATCCGAAAAAGGGCCCGTTCGGCATGATGGAGTGAATGAACAGTGCCGCGATGGCGGTTATGGTCATCAAGGCGAGATAGACAAATCCGATCGCGCGATGATTTGGCGCGCCCTTGCGGCTGAAAAAAATCAGCCACGTGCCCAGCACGAAACCGGGAAGGACGGTAAAAACATGAACCTTGATGGCGAGCGGTGCGGTGAGCAGAGGCTCGAGCGACATCAGTAGGTTCGCGCCTTCGGCTTGATGTATTCCACGTCGCTGGTCAGCGTGTAGGTGTGCACCGGGCGATAGTCGATGGTGGTCTTGCCGGTATCCACGTCCAGCCAGGCCAGCGTGTGCTTCATCCAGTTTTCGTCGTCGCGGGCCGAGAAATCCTCGCGGGCATGGGCGCCGCGCGATTCCTGCCGGTTGGCAGCGCCGGCCACGGTGACCACGGCCTGCTGGATCAGGTTGTCGAACTCGATGGTCTCGACCAGGTCGGTGTTCCAGATCATGGAGCGGTCCTTGGTGCCGATATCGCCGCGCTGGGCATAAATCTCGGCGATGCGGCGGTTGCCCTGTTCCAGGCTCTCGCCGGTGCGGAACACGGCGGCGTCTTCCTGCATCGCCTTCTGCATGGCGGCGCGCATCACGCTGGTCGGCGTGTTGCCCTTGGCGTAGCGCAGCTTGTCAAAACGCGCGAGGGCCTCGTCGCCGGCGCCCTTGGCCAGTTCGTGATGGCCGGTGACGCCGGCAAGTTGCTTGGCCGCTTCCATGCCGGCGGCCTTGCCGAACACCACCAGGTCGATCAGCGAGTTCGAGCCCAGCCGATTGGCGCCATGTACCGAGACACAGGCCGCTTCGCCCACCGCCATCAGGCCATGCACGACGCTGTCCGGATTGCCGTCCTTCAGTGTCAGCGCATCGCCGGTATAGGCACACGGGATGCCGCCCATATTGTAGTGCACCGTCGGCAGCACCGGGATCGGCTCCTTGGTGACGTCCACGCCCGCGAAAATGCGCGCGCTCTCCGAGATGCCGGGCAGGCGCTCATGGATGATCTTGGGGTCCAAATGCGACAGATGCAGATGGATATGATCCTTGTTCGGGCCCACACCGCGGCCTTCGCGAATTTCAATGGTCATGGCGCGCGAAACCACGTCGCGTGACGCCAGGTCCTTGGCGTTGGGGGCGTAGCGCTCCATGAAGCGCTCGCCTTGCGAATTGGTCAGGTAGCCGCCTTCGCCGCGCACGCCTTCGGTGATCAGTACGCCGGCGCCGAAGATGCCTGTGGGGTGGAACTGCACGAACTCCATGTCCTGCAGCGGCAGGCCGGCGCGCAACACCATGGCATTGCCGTCACCGGTCTGGGTGTGGGCGCCGGTGCAGCTCTGATAGGCGCGGCCATAGCCGCCGGTGGCCAGGATGACCTTGTGCGCCAGGAAGCGGTGGATGGTGCCGTCGTCCAGGCACCAGGCCATCACGCCGCGGCAAGCGCCGTCTTCCATGATCAGGTCGAGCGCCAGATATTCGATGAAGAAGTTTACTTCGTGCTTCACGCACTGGCCGTAAAGGGTGTGCAGCATGGCATGGCCGGTGCGGTCAGCGGCGGCGCAAGTGCGCTGGACGATTCCCTCGCCATAATTGGCCGTCATGCCACCAAAGGCGCGCTGGTAGATCTTGCCGTCCTCGGTGCGCGAGAAAGGCATGCCGAAATGCTCCAGTTCGTAAACGGCTTCCGGCGCATTGCGGCAGAGATATTCGATGGAATCCTGGTCGCCCAGCCAGTCCGACCCCTTGACGGTGTCGTACATGTGCCAGCGCCAGTTGTCTTCGCCCATGTTGCCCAGCGACGCGGCGACGCCGCCTTGTGCCGCAACCGTGTGACTGCGGGTGGGAAACACTTTCGTCAAACAAGCCGTCTTCAGCCCACGCGCAGCGCATTCCAAAGTGGCGCGCAAACCTGCCCCGCCTGCGCCGACAACGACGACATCAAAGGTGTGATCGACAATGGTATAGGCGGACATGATTTATCCTAGAGAGCGGCGATGCGAATGATGGCGAAAAGGCTGACCAGCCAGCAGGCCAAAAGCGCGGCCCGGATGCCAAGAAGCAGAAATAACTTGCCGCCGGCCGTGTGGATATAGTCATCCACCACCACCTGCAGCCCCAGCGCCGCGTGATAGAGCGAAAAGCTGACGAATGCCGCCATCAGCAGCGCGTTCCAGGGGTGGGCCAGGAACTGCAGCGCGGTCACTTCGTTGGTCCCGGCCAGGCCGAGCATGACGTAGAGGAACCAGAGCGACAGCGGCGCCAGCGCTACGGCCGTGACGCGCTCGCGCCAGAAATGGCCGGTGCCACTGTGGGATGCGCCCATGCCGCGAACCTTGTGCAGCGGAGTTTGCAGCGAGCTCATCTCAGATATCCTGCATGGCCGGTATAGACGATGGCGAACACCGCCAAGGCGGTCAGGAAGGACAGCGCGAACACAACCACGCTGTTGCGCTCGGCGTCCTTCTTGTCAAAGCCATAGCCCAGGTCCCAGGCCAGGTGCCGCAACCCGCTGAAGAAGTGATAGGCCAGCGACCAGGTTATGCCGAACAGCACCACCAGCCCCGGCACCGTGTCCATGATGGCGTGGAAGCTCTGCCAGCCTTCCGGTCCGTTGGAGATGCACACCAGCCACCAGGCCAGGATCACTGCCCCGCCCGACAGGGCCATGCCCGTGGCCCGGTGGGTGATGGAGGTCACCATCGTGACCGGCCAGCGATAGATGGTGAGGTGAGGAGACAGCGGGCGCGGATGCGCCACAGGTTTTTGCGGGTTTTCCGCCATGTAAGCCTTCAAAAAACGAACCGGGCGGGAGTTTAGGGACCAAGGAGGGCCAGTCAACCAACGCTTTCGCAGGGGCGGTATCGCAATCCGCCGCAGCTTGCGGCAAATTCGCGGCGCAGGGGAAAATGCGCGAATCAATGCCGGCATTCCGTCTCGGGAGACCCGTGAAGGTGGAGGGTTTTGGACCCTGCGCCGCCGGGGTCGTGATCCTGTCCGCAATGTTCCTGCTGGTGGCGGCCTGGAACGGCTTTCCGCTGATCTTCTACGACACCGGGGCCTATGTGCTGGAAGGCCTGGGCGGCGTCTTCCTGGTCGAGCGGGCGCCTGTCTATTCTGAGCTTCTGTTCCTGGCCGGCGGCCGTTTCAGCCTGTGGCCCATCGTGGTGCTGCAGGCCGGCCTGACCGGCTACATGATCCTCGAGACGGCCCGCGCCGAAGTTCCCGGCCTCACCCTGCGGGGCGTGGCCGGAACCGGTGCCGTGCTCAGCATGCTCACCGGCATCGCTTGGTATGCCGGCCAGGTGGAGCCGGACTGTTTCACGCCGCTGGTCATTCTGGGCTGCTGGCTGCTGCTGTTCCGCCCGGTCCGCCTGGGGCCCGTCCGCACGCGCTGGGTAGCGGGCATCACCGGCCTCGCGGTGGCCTGCCATCCTTCGCACCTGGGACTGATCGCCGGCATCCTGATCTTTGCGGCGGTGTTCAAGCTGGTGGCTAGGCGGCGCCCCGAGCTGCCGATGCCACGCCTCAAGCATGGCCTGATCGGCTTGGCGACCGCGCTCTGCCTGATCGTGGCGGGCAATTTTGTGCTGACCGGCAGCCTGTTCCTCAGCAAATCGGGTTCGGTCTTCATCTTCGCACGCCTGATGCAGGACGGCATCGTCAAGCGCTTGATGGACGATACCTGTCCGCCCCACGGCAACGCGTCCTACAAGCTTTGCGAGTACAAGAACCGGCTCAAAACCCGTGCCGATGCCTGGCTGTGGGGCAATTCGGGCTTTCGCGCGCTGGGCGGATTTACTGGCAAGCAGCAGCAGGAGGAAGATCGCAGGGTCATCATCGAAACCCTCAAGCGCTATCCCGTGCTGCACTTCAAGGCGGCGCTCTATGACAGCCTGCTCCAGTTCATGATGTTCAAAACGGGAGACGGCATCGAGCCGCAGGAATGGGTGCTGGAACCCGGCTTCAAGCGCATGATCCCCACCCAGGTGAATGCCTATCTGGGTGCGCGCCAGCAGCGCGGCCTGATCCGCTTCAAGACCCTGAACCTGATCCATGTGCCGTTCGGCGCCATGTCATTGCTGGGCATGCTGCTGCTGCTCCAGCATGCCTGGGTCCGGCGCCGCTGGGGGGCTGGGGCCTTCCCCGCCATGGTGCTTTTGGGGCTGGTGGGCAACGCCATCATCTGCGGCACTTTCTCCAATCCCCATGACCGCTACCAGTCCCGGGTGATCTGGCTACCCAGCCTTGTCGTGCTCCTTGCGGTGGCAAGGGATCGGCGCGCGTTGCAACCCGTCGCAGAATCCGGCACTTAACCCCTATGGTGAAGATTGCCCCATCCATCCTGTCTGCCGATTTCTCCAAGCTGGGTGCCGAGATCGAGGCGATCGAGGCGGCGGGGGCGGACTGGATTCATGTCGATGTGATGGACGGCCACTTCGTGCCCAACATCACCATCGGTCCGCAGGTGGTAAAGGCGCTGCGTCCCCACACCAGAAAACCTTTTGACGTCCATCTAATGATCTCGCCGGTGGATGCCTATCTCGACGCCTTTGCGGAAGCGGGCGCCGATGGCCTTACCGTTCATCCGGAAGCCGGGCCGCATATCCATCGCTCGCTTCAACACATCAAAAAGCTCGGCAAGAGGGCGGGAGTGGTGCTGAATCCCGGCACCCCCATCGATGCGCTGGACAATCTGATGGATCTGGTGGACCTGATCCTCATCATGAGCGTCAACCCCGGTTTCGGCGGCCAAAGCTTCATTGAAAGCCAGTTGAAAAAGATCGAAGCCGCCCGCAAACGCATCGACGCCCAGCAGAAAATTGATGGCCGCGAAATAGTGCTGGAAGTGGATGGCGGCATAACGCCCGACACCGCCGGGCGCGCCATCTCCGCGGGCGCGACCGTGCTGGTTGCTGGCACGGCCGTTTTCACCGGCGGCCCGTCACGCTATGCCGACAACATCAAAGCCTTAAGGGGCTGACGTGAAAGGGAGCGAACTCCTGCCGCTCCTGCCCGAGCTCATCCGGGCGGGGTTTCGGCGCGCTCTTACGCCTTTGCGCGTGCTGTGGCGGCGGGGCTGGATCTATCGCCGCTTCCTCAAGGGCCAGCTGGCCGACCATATCGTCTTTCATCCCTGGGATGCGCTGCCGCGTCGGCTTGAAGAAGCGGACAGCCTGCTGCGTGGCCGCTTTCGCTTCCATGGCCAGACGGTGGATGTCCCCGACGGCCTCTCGGTGTTCGATATCAAGCCGCCCTCTGCCGCCTGGCACGAGGCACTGCACAGCTTCAACTGGCTGCCGGCCTTGTCCACGGCGGGCGGCGAGGCGGCGCGCAAATTGGCCACGAACCTTATCGGTCAATGGATCAAGCGAAACCCCTATTATTCCGAGCCTGTCTGGCTGCCACACATCCTGGCCCGGCGACTGGCGCATGTCTTCAGTCACGGACGGCTGGTCATCCTCAATTCCGAAATGATGTGGCGCTCGCGGCTGTTCGTCTCCCTGCGCGAACAGTCCAAGATTCTGGAGCGTATCTGCGAGGAGGCGCCTGATGGTCTGCCGCGCCTGGAAGCCAGTGCCGTGCTGGCGCTGTCGGGGCTTTGCCTGGACGACAGTCCCAAGCGGCGCGACGCTGGCCTGGCGCGGCTGGAAAGTGAAATCGAACGCCAGATCCTGCCGGATGGCGGTCACGTTTCACGCTCGCCGGAAGCGCTTCTGGCGGCCTATCGCCATGTCATCATGGTGATGGAGGCCCTGAGCGCGGTGAACGAGGAGCCGCCGCATGGCCTGCGCAATGCCCATGACCGCATGGCCCCGATGCTGCGTTTCTTTCGCCATGCCGATGGCGCGCTGGCGCTCTTCAATGGCGGTGCGGAATCCGATCCACGGATGATCGCAGGGCTCCTGGCGCGCGACGATATCCGCGGCCAGCCTTTCCACCATGCCCGCCATTCCGGCTATCAGCGGCTGACCGCGGCGCGCACCCTGTGCCTGCTGGATTGCGGCAAGACGCCCGAGGGCGCTTTCTCGCTCGATGCCCATGCCGGAGCCGGCGCCATCGAACTGTCCTCTGGCGCCGACCGCATCGTGGTCAATTGCGGCGCCGGCGGACAGACTCATCAGGCTTGGAACGCCGCCCTGCGCGCCACGGCAGCCCATTCCACCCTGACCCTTTCTGATACTTCCAGCGCTCATATCCTGCGCGCCGGCATTGCGCGCGACCTCCTGGGTTCGCGCCTGATGGGCGGGCCCGTGGCCCCAGTGTCGCGGCGGGTGGAGACGGCCCAGGGCTGGACAGTGGAGGCGATGCACGACGCCTATGTGCCGCTGTTCGGCGTCCGCCACGAGCGCCAGATCACCTGCTCCCCCCAGGGTCTGATGGTCACAGGCCGCGACCGACTGGTGCCGGTTGAGGGCAAAAGCACGGCGGAACGCCCCAGCGCCGGTCGCAGCTATGCCGTAAGGTTCCATATCCATCCCGATGTTCGGGTTTCGCGGCTGGAAGGCGGCGGCATCCTGCTAAAGCTCCCTGGTGGCGAGGGCTGGCGCTTCCGGGCCGGGGGCGGAACCCTGGAAGTCGAGGAAAGTGTCTATCTGGGCGGCCCCGTGGTGCGCCGGACCGAGCAGCTGGTGATCAGCGGCCAGATGAAGGATTCCCCTGCTGAAATTGCATGGGTGTTCGAACAGATTGTCGCTTAATCAAAGGGTTGTTCGCAGCCGCACCAGCATGGCAAACTCCGGCAAATCACCAGTGCTTTTCAGGAGCTTCCCGTAATGGTCGAGATCATGTTGCCCAAGGCCAGCCGGGTAAAAAAGGGCAAGGTTTGGCCCAGTGACAAGGCCGCAAACGGCAAGAAGCCCAAGCGCACCAAGGACTTTAAGGTCTATCGCTACGACCCCGATACCGGCGCCAATCCCACGGTGGATACCTTCACCGTGGACCTCGACAGCTGCGGCCCCATGGTCCTGGACGCCCTGATCAAGATCAAGAACGAGATAGACCCCTCGCTCAGTTTCCGCCGGTCCTGCCGCGAAGGCGTCTGCGGGTCCTGCGCCATGAACATCCAGGGCGGCAACACCCTGGCCTGCACCAAGTCGATCAACGATTGCTCCGGCGCGGTCGCGGTTTATCCGCTGCCGCACATGTCGGTGGTCAAGGACCTGGTGCCCGATCTTACCAATTTCTACGCCCAGTATTCGTCGATCCAGCCCTATCTGAAGACCACAAGCGCCGAACCGGAAAAGGAATGGAAGCAGTCGCCAGAAGACCGCGCCAAGCTGGACGGGCTGTATGAGTGCATTCTCTGTGCTTGCTGCTCGACCTCGTGTCCCAGCTACTGGTGGAATTCCGAACGCTATCTCGGCCCGGCGGCGCTGCTGCAATCCTATCGCTGGCTGAACGACACGCGCGATGAACAGACCGGCGAGCGGCTGGATGAGCTGGAAGATCCCTTCCGCCTTTACCGCTGCCACACCATCATGAACTGCGCCAACACCTGTCCCAAGGGCCTCAACCCGGCCCAGGCGATCGGCGAGATCAAGCAGATGATGGTCAAGCGGAAGGCCTGAGCTTGTTTCCGGAAAGACTGACAAAGGGCTATCGCGCGTTCCTGGATGGGCGGTTTTCGGTGGAGCGCGGCCGCTACCAGACTCTCGCCGATTCCGGCCAATCGCCGTCCATCATGGTGATCGGCTGCGTTGACAGCCGCGTGTCGCCCGAAGTGATCTTCGACGCCGCGCCGGGAGAGCTTTTGGTGGCGCGCAATGTCGCCAACCTAGTGCCCTCCTATGAGTCGCCGTCCGAGGAAGACCCCAGCCACCAGCACGGCACCAGCGCGGCGCTGGAATTCGCCGTGCGTGCTTTGAAGGTCCGCGACATTATCGTGCTGGGCCATGCCTTCTGCGGCGGCGTCAAGGCTTTCGCCGACGATGCAGCGCCGCTGACGGACAGCGATTTCATCGGCAAATGGGTGCGCCAGATCGCACCGGCCGCAATCGCCCTGGGGTCGCGGGGCTCAGAAGGCGAGGAGGGCTATCTGCGCAAGCTGGAATTCGCCTCGGTCGAACTGTCGCTGCGCAACCTGATGACCTTCCCCTTCGTGAAGTCTGCGGTGGAGAAGGGAGAACTTACTCTGCACGGCGCCTATTTCGGCGTCGCCTCGGGGCGGTTACTGGTCCGCAATGAAAAGACCGGCGCCTTCGAGCCGATCGCCGATTAGGACGACTTGGCCTGCAGGCGCCGCCAAAGTACCGCGCCGGCCAGGTTGGCCAGCCAGCCATGCGGGTCGGCGCCGATCACCTTGACCACCATCTGCACCAGCTTCTGGATATGGCGGCGGTGATAGACCGCCATGCTGGCATGGGCCGAGAGTTTTGAATATTTGTTGCGTTTATAAGGCATTGCCGCCTCTTTCTCAGGCGGCACATTAGCGCAATAGAATGCGTAGGCGAGTTCGTCATCGTCGCTTTCGCGGACCCGGCCAATGGCAATGCCCAGCTTCTTCCAGAAGCCCAGATCGGGCTCAGGCTGGGCATGCAGGGTGTCATAGAACAACTTGTAGTGGCGGTATTCGTCGGCAGCGATCCGACCTGCGATCTCTTGCAGCACCGGCTCCTCCGTCGCGTCCCGGATAGCGGTGTAATAAGAGCTGGTTCCCGACTCCACCACGCAGCGAGCGATCATCTCGCCCCGGCGCGAGCCCCGGATCGACGCGGTGTCAATGCTCGCAAAGTGAGTCGGCTTGTAACCCTTGCGAAAGCGGGCAAAGGCCTCTTCCAGCTTGAAGGACGGATCGGCCATCTCGGCCCAGCGGCCCAGGGCCCGGCCATGTTGTGTTTCCTCAGCGCCCCAGCGCTCGATCCAGTCCAGTGCCTCGGCATCCGTGTCGCGGAACACGCGCTTGAGATAGCCGACATAGTCGGGCGCGTTGTATTCCACCAGCGCCGCCGCTTTGACGGCCGCCAGCAGGTTCGGCCCGACTTTCGTCGGGTCGAACAGATTCCAATGGACATCGTCCATGGACCATCCCTGCTTGTAGACGGTAGCAACCGTCATAATTGCGGCTCCCGATTTGTCGAACCACTATAGCAAAAACGGCTCCCGCCGCCAAAAGCAGGGGAGCCGCCGGTTAATCTGTCTACGACTTAAAACGCGGCGCGGACCAGCTTGAGGTCATCCACCAGCTGCCCGGCCCGCTGGCGGTCTTCGTCGGTCTTGGCGGCGATTTCGTCATCCTGGGCGTCCAGGATGCGCTGGTCCAGCACGGCCAGGTCCAGCTCGGTCATCGGGATGGCTTCCTCGGCCAGCACCGTGATCTTGGCAGGGCCGATCTCGGCAAAGCCGCCGCGGATGAAATAGCGATCATCCTTGCCGTTCACATTCACGTCGATCATGCCGGCGCGCAGGGTCGAGACGAGGGGCGCATGCCCCGCCATCACGCCCATATAGCCTTCGGTGCCCGGCACGGTGACCATGTCGGCCTCGGTGGACAGCAGCAGCTTCTCCGGCGAAACCAGATCGAACGCGATGCGCGCGGCCATTTAGGCAGCCTTCGCGGTGTCAGCCGCCATCTTGGCGGCCTTGGCGGCCACTTCCTCGATGGCGCCGACCATGTAGAAGGCCTGCTCCGGATACTGGTCGCATTCGCCGTCCACGATCGCCTTGAAGCTGCGGATGGTGTCGGCCAGCTCGACGAATTTGCCGGGCGAGTTGGTGAACTGCTCGGCCACGAAGAAGGGCTGCGACAGGAAGCGCTGGATCTTGCGCGCGCGGGCCACGACCAGCTTGTCCTCTTCCGACAGCTCGTCCATGCCCAGGATGGCGATGATGTCCTTCAGCGCCTTGTACTGCTGCAGCACTTCCTGCACGCGGCGGGCGACGGTGTAGTGTTCTTCGCCGATCACCTGCGGGTCCAGAATGCGGCTGGTGGAGTCCAGCGGATCGACCGCCGGGAAGATGCCCAGCGACGCGATATCGCGCGACAGCACGGTGGTGGCATCCAGATGCGCGAAAGAGGTCGCGGGCGCCGGATCGGTCAGGTCGTCGGCCGGCACGTAGATCGCCTGCACCGAGGTGATCGAACCCTTGGTGGTGGAGGTGATGCGTTCCTGCAGGTTGCCCATCTCGGTGGCCAGCGTCGGCTGGTAACCCACCGCCGACGGAATACGGCCCAGAAGCGCCGACACTTCCGAACCGGCCTGAGTAAAGCGGAAGATGTTGTCGATGAACAGCAGCACGTCCTTGCCTTCGACGTCGCGGAAATATTCGGCCACCGAAAGACCCGTCAGCGCGACGCGGGCGCGGGCGCCCGGCGGCTCGTTCATCTGGCCATAGACCAGGGCGCACTTGCTGCCCACGGTCGAGCCGGTCTTGGGATCGATGTTCACGTTGGACTCGATCATCTCGTGATACAGGTCGTTGCCTTCGCGGGTGCGCTCGCCGACGCCGGCCAGCACCGAGTAACCGCCATAGGCCTTGGCGATGTTGTTGATCAGTTCCTGCATGGTCACGGTCTTGCCGACGCCGGCGCCGCCGAACAATCCGATCTTGCCGCCCTTGGTGTAGGGGCAGAGCAGGTCCACCACCTTGATGCCGGTGACCAGGATTTCCGCCGAACCGGCCTGTTCGGCAAAGCTGGGGGCTTCGCGATGGATCGAGGCGACATGGGTCTGGTCGATGGGGCCGGCTTCGTCGATCGGCTCGCCGATCACGTTCATGATGCGGCCCAGGCACGCGGGTCCGACCGGCACGGTGATGGGCTTGCCGGTGTCGATGACTTCCTGGCCGCGCGTAAGTCCCTCGGTGGTGTCCATGGCGATGGCGCGCACGGCGTTTTCGCCCAGATGCTGCGCCACTTCGAACACCAGGCGGACTTCCTTGCCCGTCTTGGCGTCGATGTTCTTGGTCTCCAGCGCGTTCAGGATCGCCGGCAGCTGGCCGTTCTCGAAACCGACGTCGACGACGGCGCCGATGACCTGGAGGAGTTTGCCTTTGGCATTGCTCATGTTCGTTTTCCTTTAAACAGCGGAGGCGCCGGAGATGATTTCAATCAGCTCCTTGGTGATCTGCGCCTGGCGGGTACGGTTCATCTGAATGGTGAGGGCCTTGATCATGTCGCCCGCATTGCGCGTGGCATTGTCCATCGCGGTCATCTGGGCTGCAAAGAAGCCGGCCTGGTTCTCCAGCATCGCTGTGAGGATCTGCACGCGGATATTCTGCGGCAGCAGCGCTTCCAGAATGGTGTCTTCGTCCGGCTCGTAATCATAGAAGGGTGCGGGGCCGCCGCCGGCGTCAACCTGGGCCGGGATCAGCTGCTGCACGCGCGGCGTCTGGGTGACGACTGACTTGAAGGACGAATAGACCAAAGTGACGACGTCGAACTCGCCATTGGTATAGGCATCCAGAACGCGGCTCGCGATCGGCTTGACCAGCGCCAGCGCCGGGGCCTTCAGCCCCACTTCGTAATTCTCGATGAAGCGGGTGCCATAGGCGCGGCGCAATCCATCACGCGCCTTGCGGCCGATGGTGATGATCTTGACGTCCTTGCCCTCGGCCAGCAGCGCCGCAATCTTCTCGCGGGCGGCGCGGATGATGCTGCCGTTGAAGCCGCCCGCCAGGCCGCGATCACTGGTCGCGACGATGATGAGCTGGCGCTTGTCCGAACCCGTGCCGGCCAGCAGCAGCGGCGCAGAAGGCCCCGACACGCCGGCGGCCAGGTTGGCGATCACGTTCGCCATGCCCTGGGCATAGGGGCGCGCAGCTTCGGCAGCCAGCTGGGCGCGGCGCAGCTTGGCTGCCGCCACCATCTGCAGCGCCTTGGTGATCTTCTGCGTGGACTTCACGCTTCCGATCCGTGTGCGCATTTCCTTGACGGTTGCCATCTGGCTTCAGATCCTCAGGCGAAGGTCTTGGTGACTTCGTCCAGCGCCTTCTTCAGCGTGGATTCCAGGTCCGGGGTCAGCGCCTTTTCCTTGCGGATGCCTTCCAGGAACGCCGGATAGGTCGACTTCAGCTTGCCGAGCAGTGCGTCCTGGAACGCCTGGACACGGTTGGTCGGGAAGGCGTCGAGATAGCCGCGGGTACCGGCATAAATGACGGCAACCTGTTCCTCGACGGCGAAGGGCTTGTACTGGGGCTGCTTCAGGAGCTCGGTCAGGCGCTCGCCGCGCGCCAGCATCTTCTGCGTCGACGCGTCGAGGTCGGAACCGAACTTCGCAAAGGCGGCCATTTCGCGATACTGGGCCAGTTCGCCCTTGATGGGTCCGGCGACGGTCTTCATCGCCTTGATCTGGGCCGACGAACCCACGCGCGACACGCTGATGCCGACATTCACCGCCGGGCGAATGCCCTGGTAGAACAGGTCGGTCTCCAGAAAGATCTGGCCGTCGGTGATCGAGATCACGTTGGTGGGAATATAGGCCGACACGTCATTGGCCTGGGTCTCGATGATCGGCAGGGCGGTCAGCGAGCCCGAGCCATTGTCTTCGTTCAGCTTGGCGGCGCGCTCGAGCAGACGGCTGTGGAGATAGAACACGTCGCCCGGATAGGCTTCGCGGCCCGGCGGGCGGCGCAGCAGCAGCGACATCTGGCGATAGGCGACAGCCTGCTTGGACAGGTCATCATAGATGATCAGCGCATGCATGCCATTGTCGCGGAACCATTCGCCCATGGCGCAGCCCGAGAAGGGCGCCAGGAACTGCAGGGGCGCCGGCTCGGAAGCCGTGGCGGCGACGACGATGGTGTATTCCAGCGCGCCGGCATCGGCGAGGGTCTTGACGATCTGCGCCACGGTCGAGCGCTTCTGGCCGATCGCGACATAGATGCAATACAGCTTGGCCTTCTCGTCCGTTCCGGCATTCACTGCCTTCTGGTTGATGATGGCGTCGATGGCGACGGCGGTCTTGCCGGTCTGGCGGTCGCCGATGATCAGCTCGCGCTGGCCGCGGCCGACCGGGATCAGGGTGTCGATGGCCTTCAGGCCGGTCTGCACCGGCTCATGCACCGACTTGCGCGGAATGATGCCCGGCGCCTTGACGTCGACGCGGCGGCGCTCGGCAGCGCCCTTGATTTCGCCCTTGCCGTCGATGGGATTGCCCAGCGGATCAACGACACGGCCCAGCAGCGCCTTGCCGACCGGCACTTCCACGATGGCGCCGGTCCGCTTGACGGTGTCGCCTTCCTTGATGGTGCTGTCATTGCCGAAGATCACGCAACCGACATTGTCGGTTTCCAGGTTCAGGGCCATGCCCTTGATGCCGCCCGGAAACTCGACCATCTCGCCGGCCTGCACATTGTCCAGGCCATGAACGCGGGCGATGCCGTCGCCGACGCTCAGCACTTCACCGACTTCGCTGACCTGTGCCTCGGCGCCGAAATTGGCGATCTCGCGCTTCAGGATGGCGGAAATTTCTGCGGGCTGGATGTCCATACTCAGTGTCCTTTCATGGCCGCACGCAGGCCGTCGAGCTTGGTGCGAAGAGAAGAGTCAATCATGCGCGAGCCCACCTTCACGACGAGACCGCCGAGCAGGGTGGGATCGATCTTGGTGTGCAGGCGCGGTTCCTTGCCCAGCTTGGACTTCAGAACCGATTTGAGTTCGCCGATCTCGGCGTCGGACAGCGCGCGGGCGCTGGAGACTTCGGCTTCGGTTTCGCCGCGCGACTTGGCCACCCGGCTTTCATAGGCCTTGATGACCTGGGTCAGCGCGAACAGGCGGCGCTTGGAGGCCAGCAGCAGCACGAACTTCACGGTCAGTTCGCCGGCCTGCATCTGGGCCAGCACGGCCTTCAGCGCCTTGGCCTGGTCTTCGGCCGAGAATACCGGCGAGCGCACCAGGCGGGTCAGGTCGGGGCTGCTTTCCAGCGCCTTGCGCAGGCTGGCCAGATCGCCGCTCACCGCGTCCACGGCCTTGGATTCCTGCGCCAGCTCGAACAGGGCATTGGCATAGCGCCCCGCCAGTCCACCTTCCGCCGCTTCGTTCGCCACTTTTGATCCTTTGCGGCTTTGGCGCGCCGAAGCCGCCAACCTGCCGATGATGCCGTATAAGTTATTGAATTAGCTGTATTTTATATCACGCCCGCGAGTCACCCCGCGTCACGCGCCGCCAGTTAGCATGGGCGGTAACAGCGACGCAATAATGACGGACAAGCCAAGCTGTCGCGGGGGAAAAGGCTCAGATCGGCCTCAGGAACCGCGAGATGCGGAACTGCCCCAGCCAGCTCGTGAGCGAGCGGGCGTTCAGATAGTCATAGGACCCCAGCATCAGGTCTGCCCGCGCCATCAAATTCTCCACTGGCACGAAGCCGACGCCGCCGTCTTCCGCTGCCACCCGGCTGTCCAGTGAGTTGTCGCGATTGTCGCCCATCATGAACAAATGCCCGGCCGGCACCGTAAACTCTGCCGTGTCGTCCAGCATCCCGTCCCAGCGAGTCTTGAACACCACATGGCTGACGCCGCCGGGCAGTGTCTCGATAAAGCGGCCGATCGGGCTATGGCGGCCCGAGGCGTCCTCAACCTGGCCGGTTCCGTCGGCTTCCAGTTTTACCTGCTGGCCGTTGATCACCAGCCTGCCGCCCACCATCTGGATGCGGTCGCCCGGCAGGCCGATGACGCGCTTCACCAGAGTCTCGCGCGGATTGCGCGGCAGGCGGAAAATCGCCACATCGCCGCGCTTGGGCAGCCTGCCGAACAGGCGCGTGTCCGACGCCGGAGCGAGACCGCGCGGCACCGACCAGCGGCTGTAACCATAAGCGAACTTGGTCCCCAGCATCACGTCCCCGATCTGCAGGGTGGGCTCCATGGAGCCGGAGGGAACATAGAAAGGCTGGGCGATAGCCGTGGTTGCAACGAAAACCATCGCCACTACCGTCACTGGTTCGGCCAGCCATTTCATCAGGTTACGGAGATTCTGGTTCATGGGATCCATCTTGGACCCCCGGAGCCGGGTTTCAACCCTTTTTCGCGGCAATGTTGGTCTTGGCCTTGACCAGGACCGGGCGAGGGGCGATATGCCCGACATGATCGAGCTGTCCCAGGAATTCACCTTTGACGCCGCCCATTACCTGGACGGAGCTCCGGAATATCGCCGGATGCACGGGCATTCCTTCTATGCCGAAGTGACCCTGCGCGGCGAGCCGGATGCGGCGACCGGCCTGCTGCGCGATTTCGGCGAAGTCGATGCGGTGCTGAAGACCATCCGCGAAAGCCTGGACCATCGCCTGCTCAACGACGTGGAAGGCCTTGGCGCCCCCACCCTGGAGAACCTGGCAAAGTATATCTACACCAGCGCCAAGGCAGCATTGCCGGAAGTGACGCGGGTGAAGCTGCGCCGACCAACCTATGGCCAGACCTGCGTGTACGAGGCCTGAGGTGGCAAAGAAACTCACCCAGCTCGGCCAGCATGTCGCGCAGCCCGCATCGCCCGACAAGGCCGTGCTGGAAGCGGTGCCCAATCCGCACGCCGACGTGGACTACCTGATCCGTTTCACCGCGCCGGAATTCACCACGCTGTGCCCGATCACCGGTCAGCCCGACTTTGCGCATTTCGTCATCGACTATGTCCCGGGCAAGACCATCGTCGAATCCAAGTCGCTGAAGCTCTATCTCACCAGCTTCCGCAATGTCGGCAGCTTCCACGAAGCCACCACCATCGCCATCGCCAAACGCATCATTGCCGCAATCAAGCCCAAATACCTGCGCATCGGCGGCTACTGGTACCCGCGCGGCGGCATCCCGATCGACGTCTTCTATCAACATGGCAAGGCGCCCGCAGGCGTCTGGCTCCCCGATCCCGGCGTCGCGCCCTATCGCGGTCGCGGCTGACTATTTTCCCGCCAGTTTTTTCAGCACCGGCAGCAGAGGTTGTTCGCACTTTGCATAATCGTGCCAGGCCTTGCTCTTGGAAATCAGAGCGGGCGCCGTGCGCACCGTGAACTTCTTTGGTTCAAGTCCCTTCCTGATCTGGCTCCATTCCAGCGGCATGGACACCGTCGCGCCTTCGCGCGCACGCGGCGACAGCACCGCCACCGCCGTAGCCATGCGGTCATTGCGCAAATAATCCAGGAAGATCTTTCCTGTCCGCTTGGCCTTGGACATGTTGACCAGATACTTCTCCGGACTGTCGGCCGCCATGCGAACACAGATTTCCCGCGCGATGGACTTGGCTTCCTTCCAGCCGATGACTTTTTCGGCATCGAACGGCGTCACCAGGTGCAAGCCCTTGCCGCCCGTGGTCTTGACGAACGGCACCAATCCCAGTTCTTCCAGACGGCCTTTCAATTCCTTTGCCGCCGCGATCACGTCATCGAAGCCAAGGTCGGGCGACGGATCAAGATCGAACACAAAGCGTCCCGGCACTTCGGGTTTTCCCGGTGCGCAATTCCACGGATGCAATTCCAGCCCGCCCGATTGCGCCACCGCAATCAACGCTTCGACGCGGTCGATCTGCAGATAGGGTTTGCGATCGCCCGATACCTTGACCTGCGTGAAGAGGTTCGATTGCCCCGCGCCGGCATGGCGCTGGAAGAAGTGCTGCTCGCCCTTGATGCCGTCCGGCGCCCGCACCAGGGAACAGGGCCGCCCTGCAATGTGCGGCATCATCCAGTCGCCGACGCTTTCATAATAGCGCGCCAGCTCCAGCTTGGTCACCGGCGTGTCATCGCCGGCGTCCGGCCACAGCGCCTTGCCAGGATTTGAAATCGGAATGTTCATCACCACGGCGGATCCCGATGATTTCACCGGCGCGGTTTTTCCCTTCGCGGCCCGGGGCTCCGCCAGCGCCTTGTTCTTCTGCGGCGTTTCGGCTTGCACCTCCTCTGCCGGCTTGTCGGCGCGCAGGCCCTTGAAAGCGGCCTGCCGCACCATGCCGTCGCCGGTCCAGCCGGCGAATTCGATCTCCGCCACCAGTCCGGGTTTCAGCCAATGCACACCGGCCTCGCGGCGCGGCGCGCCTTTTCCGGTAAAGGGCGACTCTTTCGCCGCCATGTCCTTCAGCCGTGGCATCAGACGTTTGACCGTGTCGGCCGAATAACCCGTTCCTACGCGCCCGACATGAATCAGGTGATCGCCGCGGTGCACGCCCACCAGCAGGGAGCGGAATTTCCCCGCCGTGGTGGACCAGCCGCCGATCACCACCTCATGCCCCGCGCGGCACTTGGCCTTGGTCCAGGTGTCGCCGCGGCCTGACCGGTATGGCGCGTCGCCCCGCTTGGAAACGATGCCTTCCAGATGCATGCGACAGGCGGACAGCAATATCGCGTCGCCGCCGCTGGTGAAGTGTTCGACAAAGCGCAGATGGGTGTTGTGCTTCTTCAGCAGCGGCTGCAGCCGGGCCTTGCGAAGCGTCAGGGGCAGGGGGCGCAGGTCCTCGTTGCCCGCGAACAGCAGATCGAAGGCAAAGAAGATCAGCGGCTCGGTCTTGCCGTCGGAAAGCGCCGCCTGCAATCCCGCAAAGTCCGGTGCACCATGGTGATCCAGGGCACAGATTTCGCCGTCAATAATGCAGTCGGGAAGCTTCGCC
The DNA here is from genome assembly GCA_038324265.1 of Micropepsales bacterium. GTDB lineage: Bacteria > Pseudomonadota > Alphaproteobacteria > Micropepsales > Micropepsaceae > Rhizomicrobium. The sequence goes on from JBBQHU010000003.1 coordinate 90,437, forward strand.
GCCACCTTGGCGATGGCGCTGAACTTCGCCGTCCAGTCCAGCCCCTTGCGCGTGAACAGCGTTGCCGTGCCGCTTTCCACACGCAGTTGCATGCGATAGCCGTCGAACTTGACCTCATGCACCCAGTTCGCGCCCGAAGGCGGCTGGTCGACCAGCTTGCAAAGCTGCGGTTCGACAAAGTGCGGCAGCCGCGAGACTTTCTTGGCCTTCACCGGGGTCTTCACCGGCGGTTCTGCGGCGGTATTTTCACGCACACCTCGTTTGTCACCCACCGGGTCGCTGCGCGAACCCTTGCTCTGCCATACCGCATCCGCCTTGAATGTCTTTGCCCGCATGAAGGGCCTGGGCTTGGCCCCGCTGCCTTTTTCGATCGCATCCATGCCACGCCCCGACGCCACGGACATGTTCTTCTCCAGCACTTTTTCGCCGCTGCCCGTCTTGGCGAAGTCGTCGCGATGCTTGATCAGCAGCCAGTTGTTGCGCTTCGATTTGAACTTGTCGTTGCGCATCCTGACCAGCACCCAGCTGCCGTGCAGCTTCTCGCCATCCAGGCGGAATTTCAGGTCGCCCTTTTTCAGCATCCTGCCCGCATCGCCTTGCGGCTCCCAGAAGCCGCGATCCCACAGCATCACGGTGCCGCCGCCATACTGGCCCTTGGGAATGGTGCCTTCGAAGTCGCCATAATCCAGCGGATGGTCTTCGACCTCCACCGCCAGCCGCTTCTCGGCCGGGTCCAGCGAGGGCCCACGCGTCACCGCCCAGGACCGGAAGGTCCCGTCCAGCTCCAGCCGGAAATCGTAATGCAGCCGGGTGGCCGCATGCTTCTGGATGACATAGCGCAGCCGCCTGGACGGCCCGGTTTCCCCGGCCTTGCCGCTGGGCTCGGCCGTAACCGCGAAATCCCGCAGGGACTGGTATTTTTCCAGTGCCGCTTTGGCGGTTTTGCGAGCGGTTTTCCGGACGGCTTTCTTCCTGGCGGCCATGACGTCATCTCCCTGTGGAAACAAAGTTCCAGCGAAGCGTTTCCGTTCCGGAATTCAGGAAAAAAGCATCATGGGCGCGAAGAAGAAAGCCAAGGCCGTCACCAAGAAGGCGTCCCGCAAGGCGCCGGCCCGCCGCAAGGCTGCCGTCCAGCATGGGAATCACAAGCCAGCCAATTCCAACGAGCCGCACCTCTCCAGCCGGCCCATGTGGCAGGGCCAGCTGCGCCTGTCGCTGGTGTCATGTCCCGTGGCGCTGTTCAACGCCACCAGCCGCTCCAGCGACATCTCCTTTCACTTGCTGAACCCCGAAACCAACAACCGCATCCGCATGGTCCCCACCGATCCCGACACCGGGCCAGTGGAGCGCGCCGACCTGGTCAAGGGCTACGAGATTGCCAAGAATAAATACGTGATCGTCACGCCAGACGAGCTGGATGCGGTGAAGCTCGAAACGACCCGCACCATCGAGATCGAGCGCTTCGTCGATGAAAAGGATATAGACCGGCTCTACTGGAACGCGCCCTATTACCTAGTGCCCCACGGCAAGGAGGGCGTCGAGGCTTATACCGTGATCCGCGAAGCCCTGGCCGAAACCGGCCGCATCGCGTTGGGCCGCGTGGTGATGCACACTCGCGAGCGCCTAGTGGCGCTCGAGCCCAAGGGCAAGGGCATCATCGTCTATACCCTGCGCATGGCCGACGAGGTTGTGCAGCCGAAAGATGCCTTCGACGATATCCCCGCCGCGCGGCCCAACAAAGAGATGATCGAGATTGCCCGCCGCATCATTGAGCAGAAGGAGGGCACTTTCGAACCTGACAAGTTCGATGACCGTTATGAAACCGCGTTGCGCGACCTGATCCGCAGAAAGCAAAAGGGCGAGAAGCTGGTCACTGCCAAGCCCGTCGAAGAGGATAATGTGATCGACTTGATGGCGGCGCTGAAGAATAGCTTGAAGGCGGGTGGCAGAAAGTCTCGATAGTGCGCCCGCGCTCTTTGCTGCTCCAAATTGAATGTTTTCTAATGTTCGCTTTTCTGTCGCAATTTGTCGCGAATGCTGCCAGTATTTCCCCGATCAAGCGTCATGCCGGGGGGACATTTGGCAGCCGCAGGGGAAACATACGGATTCAATACTGCACCCGTCCTGCAAGGGGCGTTGGTGGCTTGGCACGGTCTGTTCTCGCAGGCCGAGCTGGATAAACTCGCGCGCCGCTGCGACGCGCTGGTGCTGGAGCAGGCTGGCCTGGCGGGGTCGGAGCAGAACCGAATCCGCGAAACCAGGGTTTCCTGGGTGATGCGCGAACCCGCCACCGAGGATTTTTACCGCCGGATGGAAGAGATCGTGCTGGCGCTGAACGCGCGGTTCTTCCGATTTGACCTCTCCCATCTCGTGACCTTCCAGTATGCGGTCTATGAAGGCGGCGGCCATTTCGACTGGCACAAGGACTATGGCCGCAGCTATGGCGAGCCGGGGAAGGAGCCGCGCAAGCTGACCCTGTCGCTGCAATTGTCTGACGGCGCTGACTATGACGGTTGCGACCTTGAAGTACGCGGCGGTAACGAGATTGAGGTTGCCCCACGCGAACGCGGCGCACTGGTGGCCTTTCCCGCCAATGTGCTGCACCGGGTCACCCCATTGTCGCGGGGTGTACGCAAGTCGCTGGTGATCTGGGCAGCGGGACCGGAATTTCGCTGATCTTGCTATAAGCGGGGCATGACTCGCGATCAGTTGCTGGGGATTGGAAGTGGCCTTCTTGCCGGCGCGCTCTGGGGCCTGGTGTTTATCGCGCCTGGCCTGACGGCGGATTTCACGGCGGCTCAGATCTCCGCCGCACGCTATCTGGCCTATGGCATCATCGCCGTGCCACTGCTGGCGCCAGGCTGGCGCACGCTGTCGCGCAAGCTGACGCGTGCAGACTGGCTGTCACTGGCCTGGCTGGGGGTGACGGGCAACATCGTCTATTACATCTTCCTCTCCACTGCCGTGCAGCTTGCTGGCCCCGCGCCCACATCGCTGATCGTGGGCCTCTTGCCGGTGGTGATCACGCTGATTGGCGCGCGAGAGAAGGGGGCCATCCCCTTGCGTGAATTGGCGCCGTCTCTGGTACTGGCGGTGGCCGGGGTGGCGCTGATCTCGTTCACCTCGCTGTCGCAGGATGGCGCGCGCGGCGACTGGAAGGGCCAAGCGCTCGGCCTTTTGTGTGCGGTGTGCGCATTGGCCTGCTGGGCGGCTTATGCCGTGGGCAATGGGCGTCTGGCGCCCCTGGCGATGTTGAGGATCAGCATGATGGGCGGGAGCCTGACGTGGACGATGAACCGTCTTTGGCCCACACGCTCGATCTGAATCAGATCGTGGCGGCAAAGCACCTGGGCTACCGGGCTATCAACCTCGCGGCCAATATTTGGGCGCCTGGCGATGCGGACCTCGAAGCCGAGCATGATGGGCGCGAGCCGCAGTGTGAGGATGAGGGCGCAGCCTGCGAAGACGAAGGCGCCCAATGTGAAGGTGAAGGCGAGGATGATGTATGGCCATCCACTGCTCGTGCGCGGCCTGGCGCTCCACCTTCCGCATCTTGTTCCGCAAATCGCCCATGTTGAATCCCTGTCGTGTCGATCCCGGCGACAGGGTGAATGGCGAGGCGTCGGCGATGTATCTCAGCCTGATTCTTGGACCGAGTCAGCCGCTAGGGATTGAGCGGCTTGCCCTGCTGCGGGCTAGATATGAATGCGCCAGCAGTGGAGCAGCGCAAAACAAGGGCAATGCCGTAGGTTCGAGGGTCTACTTCTTCTTCGGCCCAGGACGGCTGGCGCCCGTTCGCATACCGGCGTTCTTTGAAGCCGAAATCCGGCCATCGTTCTGGCCAGGGTACGAGGTCACTGGCTTCGCTTTGGCTGCGGGCGGAGCCTTGGCTTTGTCGTCGCTATCACTGGTCATTTTCAATCCTTCGAATGCGGTTCGCGAACCGCGCAATTTGTTGCCACCAGTGTTGCCAGATCCAGCTTTTCCAGAATTGGCGAGGGGAGCGATTTCGCTCTAACCCTTTGAAAGTAAATGGCTCCCCGGGCAAGATTCGAACTTGCGGCCAACCGGTTAACAGCCGATTGCTCTACCACTGAGCTACCGAGGAACACAGGACGGGCGTCTTAGCGCGTCCGTGGGCTCAAACCAAGCGGGAAATTAACCCCTCAAAGTCGGCCCCTACCAAAGAAAAATGAGGCCGGGAATAATCCCGGCCCCAAGGCGTTGGGTAATGGTGGGGTGTCTTCAAGGAAGACGAGGGGAGGGTGCGCCCAAGACGGTTAACAAGCCCTTAACCGGTGGCTCAAAACCGACGAAAGTTCCGGCAATTCCAAAATTTTGCCAATGCGGCTAAACAGGGCCATGCCGCCTTCCAACCCCCTGTCCAAGCTCCAGCGTGAAGCACTGGCCCGCCAGGATGCGCCGTTTCTCAAGCAGGGCCTGATTCCCAACGATCCGCGCTCCAGCGAAGCGCATTTGCGCCTGACCACAAGGCTCCTGGCCGATCGCCGGGTGTTTTCCCCGTGCGCCAAGGCCGTGAGTCACGTCGTCGAGACATTCGAACGCAGCATTCCCGAAACCCAGAAGGCGTCACTCGCCTGCAAGGCCGGCTGTTCCTATTGCTGCCACCAGCCGGTCGCGGTCACCGCACCCGAGGCCTTCTACCTGGCGGCGCTGCTGTCGCTCAGTCCCGACAGGGTGGCGGCCATGGAGGAGCTGGTGGCGCAGTCCAGGGATCGCAGCCCAGACGCACCCAGGGTGCCATGGTTTCCCTGTCCGCTGCTGGACCAGGAAGGCAGCTGCACGGCCTATCGTGGCCGGCCACTGGCCTGCCGCGCCTACGTATCCGTGGATGTCGAGACCTGCCGCACCAGTTATCCCTTTGCGGGCAACGGGCAGGTGATGGAGCCCCGGGGTTACACGCCGCTGAAAGACCATTTTCGCGTCATCCTGCTGACGGCGATGCGCGCCAACGGACTTCCGCTGGCCTTCTACGAGATGAACGCCGCCGTCACCGCCGCGCTTCGGATCGATAATGCTGAAAAGCGCTGGCTGCGCGGGGAGGCGGTGTTCGCGGACCTGCGCACCGTCACACCGCTCAGCGCGAATACTGAACAGACGGTAAGCTGGCTGGCCCAGAACATCGCCCCCACGGTTTAGGCCGGCGACCATTTCGGTATTGGAATCGAGTCGGCCTTGCAGCACCTAACCGGCCGGTTCAATTCGGAAGAATTCCCAGCAATTCCAAATTTACGCCAATGCGGCTACAAAGGGCCATGCCCCCCTCCAAACGCCTTTCCAGGCCTGTGCTCGAGGCTTTGGCTCGTCAGGACGCGGCATTCCTGCCGTATGGCCTGAATTTCAGTGATTCGCGTTCTACCGAGGCCCACCTGCGCCTTACCGGCAGACTGTTGGCCGATCGCCAGACTAGTTCTCCCAGCTCCCGGGCGGTGGCCCATATCTCGGAGCTGTTCGAGCGCAGCATTCCCGCCGAAGTGAAAAACACACTGGCCTGCCGGTCCGGTTGCTCCTTGTGCTGCCATCAACCGGTGGTGGTCACCGCGGCGGAAGCTTTCTTCCTGGCGGCGGTATTGCAGCTTCGCCCCGACACCCAGGCCGCAATGGAAGCTGCGGCCGTGCAGGCGCGTGACTTGGACCACAGCGCGCCAAACGGCGCCTGGTTTGCCTGCCCGTTGTTGGACGCAGAGGGCAACTGTTCGGTCTATCGCGCCCGGCCCACGCCATGCCGCGCCTATGTCTCGATCAATCTGCAGGACTGCAGGGCCAGCTATCTGGTTCCTGGCAGCGCCACGGTGAAGGAGCCCCAGGGCTATTCCCAGGTGCGCGATCATTGCCGTGTCATCCTGCTGGCGGCAATGCAGGCCAATGGTCTGCCGCTTTACCTCTATGAGATGAACGCCGCCGTAGTCACGGCTCTCAAAACTCCCAATGCGGAAAAGCGTTGGCTGCGCGGGGAGAATATTTTCAGCGAACTGCCCGGCATCGTGCCGCAGAACCTACAAGTGCAACAAACCGTTGCCTGGCTGGCACAGAACATCGCACAAACCCTCTGACCGAATGTGCGGATGGGTGTGCACAACGGGGAAGGGGCCCTTCACCGTCCCTGGGGCTGGTGAAGGGCGCAGTGAGACTATTTCGGCATCGGGATGGAGACAGCCTTGCCGGCCGCGCGCTCCGCGATCCACAGTACATCGCCCGCAGGCTCGACACCTGTGGGCTGCAGCAGGCCTTCCTTCAGCACCGTGACATGGGCCTTGTCGCCGTCCAAAAGCGTCAGGCTGTGGATCTTGCCCGATCCGTTCTCCGCCACATACAGCTTGCCATTCTCGGCGCGCATGCCGTCGATGCCCTTGACCGGCGCGTCCATCCAGATTTCCACGGGCGCACCAGGCTTGCCGTCGGCACCAACCGGAACGCGATACAGATTGTTGAAGAACACGCTGTTGAAATAGAGCGTGCCGTTCAGGAAGGTGAGGCCGTCGATCCCCGTAAGGTTGCGGTGATCCAGATACAGTTCGGCCGACTTCGCGCCGTCCGCCAGGCGAAAGATCTTGGCGTTGGCGGTATCGGAAATGTAGAGCGCCTTGTCCGGGCCGACGGTGAAATCGTTGCAGGTGGAATTGTCGCCGGGCAGGTTCCAGCGCAACTTTTCCTTGCCAGTCTTCACATCGAAACCGCGCAGGGCAGTGTGGCGCTGCACCGGCGTGACGCCGGCGACCGGCGTCAACTGGCAGGTCCACAAGGTGCCGCCATCAACGAGCTGGCCGAAAAAGAAGGTGCCAGGGCCTTCGGCGCTGGCATCTATGAACTTCTCTGCCGTCGCCGAACCTTTCTTGATCCGGTAGACGAACGGGGTGGAGGCGCTGCCCACGAACAGGTCACCGTTCGGCGCGATCGCCAGACTTTCCGGCTGGGACTTGGGATCCGCAATCAGGACTTCAGCGGACAGCGCGGCGGTCGTGGTCAATGCGAGCAGGGCGCAAGCGGTGCCCAATGCCTTGATTGATGTGCGGATCATGGAAATCTCCCCTTTGGTTATCTGGCCAGCTTTATAGCCAATTGCGGAATTTCTGTGAAATTTCGGCAAGGTTGGCTCGCTTTCGTAAAATTCGAGGCTTCTCGTAGAGGCTGTCACAGTCTTTCCCTGACAGGATCGTGCGGCTTGGGGGATAAGACGATGGCGTTGCTGGGGCTGATATGGACGAAAGACGCGTTGGCGGACCGCCGGGCGTCGCCGCGCCGCCAGGTGAACTGGGGAAGCTTCGTGGCGCTGCTCGACGGCAGCCACTGGATCAAGTGCCAGACCCGCGACATCTCCGCAGGCGGAGCACGGGTGGCGCTGGACGAGCCACGCGGCCTGCCGCCTTCGATCTGGTTTCTGGATATGCGAAACCGGCTGGCCTATGAGGGCCGCATCGCCTGGCAGGCGTCGCCCGAGATCGGGGTGGAATTTCTCAAGGTCCACCGCTTCGCAGACGCGCCCTCGGACGCCCTGCGTCGGGTGATCGAGACGGTGAGTCGATAGGGAGAAATGGAGGCCTCGCCCGGAATCGAACCGGGGTGCAAGGATTTGCAATCCTCTGCGTAACCACTCCGCCACGAGGCCTCGTGTCAGTGACCGGAAAAAAGTCGGGTCCTGCGGATGGGCTGGCGGCTATAGCAGCCGCAAGGCCACCGGACAACCGTCCTCATTCCATCACATCAGGCCATCACAAACGCATTCAGCTTGTTGCCGTCCAGGTCGCGGAAATAGGCGGCATAGAAGCCTTCCCACCGTTTCCCGGGGGGCCCCTCGCAGGTTCCGCCCAGCGACAGCGCCAGGGCATGGATGCGGTCCACCTGGGCCTGGTCCTTGGCTTCCAGCGCCACCATCACGCCATTGCCCACCGTGGCCGGCTTGCCGTCAAAAGGCTTGGCCAAGCCGATACCGGCAGCGCCGCCCGGGATGCCCCAGGCGATAAACTGTTCGGTTTCCCCCATGCGGCCCACCCCCATTTCCCGTGCGATCGCATCATAGAACGCCGCGCCTTTGGCGAGGTCGTTGGTCCCCAGCGTCACATAGCCGATCATCGGTTCCCCCAAAAACTTGATGCTCCGGCGGACGGGATGGTCCGTCAAGCGTCCTTTCGGCGCGTTGTGGTGGGCCGTTGGGGAGCCTATAACGCCACCCTGGCTTCACCCGACTCTTTCAAAGGCTGTCCGATGTCCGAATCCGCGCGCTTCAACATGGTCGAGGCGCAGATCCGCACCGCCAATGTCACCGATCCGCGCATCTTCGCCGCCATGAATGCCGTGGCGCGCGAGAAGTTCGTGCCCCGTGCAGCCCAGGCCCTGGCCTATGCCGATGTTCCGGTTGGGATTGCCCAGGGTCGCTACCTGTTGGATCCGCGCAGCTTCGCCAAGTTGCTGCAGCTGGCGCAGGTCACAGCCGCCGACCGCGTGCTGGATGTGGGTTGCGGCACGGGTTATTCCTCGGCGGTGCTGGCGCGCCTTGCCGCCGACGTCGTAGCGTTGGAACAGGATGCCGATTTGGTGCGTGTTGCCAGCGACTTGCTGGCGACTGCTGTGGGCAAGGTTGAACTGGTACAAGGCGGATTGATTGAAGGCGTGAAGGCCAACGGCCCCTATGACGTCATCTTCGTCAATGGCGCCATTGAGGCGGTGCCTGATATCCTGCTCGGCCAGTTGGCAGAAGGTGGCCGCCTGGTGACGGTGATCAAGGATGGCCAGAGCCGCGCCTGGCTTTTCCTCAAGGAAAACGGCCAGATCGGCAAGCGCCCGGATTTCGATGCCGATGTGCCGCTGCTGGCGGGCTTTCGCAAGGCTGTGGGCTTCGTTTTCTAGCCTGCATTTGATCTGGCAGCGTTAACTCTATCTTTGCCATCGGGGCCTCACTGTCTTACGGTTCAATCTATTCCGTCCCATGCCGGGCGGAGCCGTGGAGCTGCCGATGTCTAATCCCCAGCATGAGCCCACCATGGAGGAAATCCTTGCCTCCATTCGCAAGATCATCTCGGAAGACGCGCCTGAAGGCGCGCCTGCCGAGGGTGCGCCGGCCGAAACCCCGGTTGTTGAGCCGGTCCATGATGACGTTCTGGAACTGACCCAGGAAATAGCCCCGGAACCGCCGGCTCCGCCGCCGCCGATGCCCGAACCGGTCGTGATGGCCCCGCCGGCCGAAGACCTGGTGTTCGAGACGGTCGCGCCCGCCGCGCCGGCCGCCCATTCCGACATTTTCTCCGACCATACCCGCAAGGCGATGGAAGACGCGTTTGATTCCATTCCCGAAGAGCCGGAGCCCGCGCCGGCACCGGTTCACGCCGCCACGAATTTCGCGCCGGTGGACGGTTCCAGCGTCGAAACCGTGTTCGAGCGCGCCGTGCGCGAAAGCTTCGAGCCCGTCATGCGCGGTTACCTGTCCGACAATTCCGCCTCCGTGATCGAGGGCATGAAGCCCCTGATCCGCGAATGGATGGACGCGCATTTCCCCGCTTTGCTGGAAGGCGCCGTCCGCGCCGAGGTGGAACGGGTCGTAAAATCGCGCGCCGCCAAGCGCTGAACCCTGTCAATTCCGGGGACTTGACCCCGGCAGCAAGAAGCCGCAAGTCCCCATCCGGATTTGTGGCTTTTTTCTCATGCTCGAAAAGACATTCAACCCCGCCGACGTCGAGAAGCGCATCGCCGCCCAGTGGGAGGCGTCCGGCGCGTTCAAGGCCGGCAACCGCCCGGGCGCCGAACCCTTTTCCATCGTCATCCCGCCGCCCAATGTCACCGGGCGGCTGCATATCGGCCACGCCCTCAACAACACCCTGCAGGACATCCTGGCGCGCTTCGAGCGCATGCGCGGCAAGGACGTGCTGTGGCAGCCCGGCACCGATCATGCCGGCATCGCCACCCAGCTGATCGTCGAGCGCCAGCTCGCCGAAAAACAGATGTCGCGCCTGGGCCTGGGCCGCGAGAAATTCCTGGAAGAAGTCTGGAAGTGGAAGGCCGAATCTGGCGGCGCCATCGTCGAGCAGCAGCACCGCCTGGGCGCTAGCGCCGACTGGAGCCGCGAACGCTTCACCATGGACGAGGGGCTGTCGAAAGCCGTCACCAAGGTGTTCGTCGAGCTCTACAAGCAGGGTCTCATTTACAAGGACAAGCGCCTGGTCAACTGGGACCCGCGTTTGCAGACCGCGGTGTCCGATCTCGAAGTCGAAAGCATCGAGATCAAGGGCCACCTCTGGTACATCCGCTATCCGATCGAGGACAGCGACCAGTTCATCACCGTCGCCACCACGCGCCCGGAAACCATGCTGGGCGACACTGCCGTGGCGGTGCATCCCGATGACGAACGGTACAAGGCGCTGGTCGGCAAGATGGCGGTGCTGCCGCTGACCGGGCGGCTGATCCCCATCATCGCCGACGAATATTCCGACCCGGAAAAAGGCACCGGCGCCGTCAAGATCACGCCCGGCCACGACTTCAACGATTTCGAGGTCGGCAAGCGTCACAAGCTGGAACTGATCAACCTGATCAACAAGGACGGTACGCTGAATGACGGTGTGCCCGCGCCTTATCGTGGTTTGAGCCGTGAGGCTGCGCGCAAAAAGATCGTTGCCGACCTGGAGGCGATGGATCTGGTCGAAAAGATCGAGCCCATCACCCATGCCGTGCCGCATGATGAAAAGACCAAGACGGTGGTGCTGGAACCCTATCTCACCGAGCAATGGTATTTGAATGTCGAGCCGCTGGCGGCCAAGGCCATCGCCGCGGTGGAAAAGGGCGAGACAAAATTCGTCCCCGACAACTGGGCCAATGTCTATTTCAGCTGGCTGAAGAACATCCGCCCCTGGTGCATCAGCCGCCAGCTCTGGTGGGGCCACCAGATTCCGGTCTGGTACGGACCCGAGGGTGAAATCTTCTGCGCCGAAACGGAAGAAGACGCGCAGAAGGAGGCCGGTGGCAAGGCGCTGACGCGTGATGCCGACGTTCTCGACACCTGGTTCTCCTCCGCTTTGTGGCCCTTCTCGACCATGGGATGGCCGGACGACACCATCGAGCTGAAGCGCTTCTATCCTACCAGCGTGCTGGTGACGGGCTTCGACATCATCTTCTTCTGGGTCGCCCGCATGATGATGATGGGCATTCACTTCCTGGGCGAAGTGCCGTTCAAGACGGTCGTAATTCACAACCGCGTGCTGGACGAAGCCGGCGCCAAGATGTCCAAGACCAAGGGCAATGTTGTCGATCCCATTACCCTGATCGACGAGTTCGGCGCCGACGCCCTGCGCTTCACCCTGGCCTTGGCCGCGGGCCAGAGCCGCGACATGCGCATCGGGCCAACGCGGGTCGAGACCAACCGCAACTTCGCCACCAAGCTGTGGAATACCTCGCGCTTCTGCGAGATGAATGGCTGCGTCACCGTGCCGGGCTTCGATCCCGCCACCGTCACCCAGACCGTCAACAAGTGGATCGTGGCCGAAACCGCCCGCGCCATCGCCGACGTGACCGCCGCCATCGAAGCACTGCGCTTCAACGACGCCGCCGGCAACGCCTATCACTTCGTCTATGACATCTTCTGCGACTGGTACATCGAGATCACCAAGCCGATCATCCAGGGCACTGACGAGACGGTGAAGGCCGAAACCCGCGCCACCACCGCCTGGGCCCGTGACCAGATCCTGAAGCTGCTGCATCCCTTCATGCCCTTCATCACCGAAGAGCTGTGGGCCGCGACTGCGCCGCGCGATGCGATGCTGGTTGTTGCGGAATGGCCGACCCTGAAAATCGATGCCGAAGCCGCCAGCGCCGAGATGAACTGGGTCATCGACCTCATCAAGGGTGTGCGCTCGGTCCGCGCCGAGATGAACGTGCCTGCGGCCGCCAAAATCCCGCTGCTGCTCACCGGCGCGGATTCCACCGCTGCCGAACGCCTGGGCCGCAACAAGGATGTCATCCTCACCCTGGCGCGCCTGACCAGCGCCGACACCGCCGACGCCATTCCGAAAGGCTCCGCCCAGTTCGTCCTGGGCGATGCCGTGGTGGCTCTGCCGCTGGGCGATGTCATCGACTTCGCCAAGGAACGCGCCCGCCTGGAGAAGGACCTGAAAAAGGCCCAGGACGAGATCGCCCGCTTCGATGCCAAGCTGGGCAACGAGCAGTTCGTCGCCAAGGCCCCGGAAGACGTGCTCACCGAACAACGTGAAAAGCGCGCCGAGGCCCAGGCCCTGGCGGCCCGGCTGGCGGAAGCCATCGCGCGCCTGTCGGAATAGCCATCACCCTTCGACACGCTCAGGGTGAGGAATGTGAGAACCCCGCAGCCTCATCCTGAGCTTGTCGAAGGATGCGGCGTTTCTCGCATTCCGCCACCCTTGCAGACCGGACAGGGGCTCCCTAACTCTTCGACACCTGTCTAACGGAGCCTTCCATGCCCACCCTGTTCGATCCCCTGAAACTGGGCGCCCTGTCGCTGCCCAACCGCATCATCATGGCGCCGCTCACCCGCAGCCGCGCCACGCCCGATACCCGCGTGCCGACGGATTTGGCGTTGGAATATTACGTGCAGCGCGCCTCGGCCGGGCTCATCATTACCGAGGCCACCATCGTTACCCCGCGCGGCGCCGGCTATGCCGCCACGCCGGGTATCTGGTCCGACGATCAGACGGCAGGCTGGAAAAAAATCGTTGATGCTGTCCATGCCGCCGGTGGCGGCATTGTGCTGCAGCTCTGGCATGTTGGCCGGATCTCTGACCCGATTTTCCTGAACGGTGAAACGCCGGAAGGCCCCAGCGCCATAAAGCCCAAGGGCACGGTCTCTCTGGTGCGTCCGCAAAAGGAATTCGTGACCCCACGCGCGCTGGAACTGTCTGAAATTCCGCGCATCATCGCCGAATTCAAGAAGGGCGCGCAGAACGCCAAACTCGCCGGTTTCGACGGCGTCCACATCCACGGTGCCAACGGCTACCTGCTGGACCAGTTCCTGCAGGATTCCACCAACACCCGCACCGACCAGTATGGCGGCTCCATCGAAAACCGCGCCCGCCTGATGCTGGAAGTCACTGACGCCGTCATCGAGGTATGGGGCGCAGACCGCGTCGGCATGCACCTGGCGCCGCGCATGGACAGCCACGACATGGGCGACAGCGACCGGCTGGGTACCTTCACCTACGTCGCGCGCGAACTGGGCAAGCGCAAACTGGGCTGGATCGCGGCGCGGGAACAAGTGCTGGACGCCAGCAGCAAGCCAGTCGACAGCCAGGGCCGTCCCAAGGAGATCGCAAACCCCGAAAGCATCGGTCCCAGGCTGAAGGAAGCCTTTGGCGGCGTCTATATCGCCAATGAAGGCTTTGACCAGGCGGGCGCACAAAAGGTGCTGGACGAAGGCTGGGCCGATGCGGTTGCCTTCGGAAAGCTGTTCATCGCCAATCCCGACCTGGTGAAGCGATTCGCCACCAATGCAGCGCTGAATCCGTGGGATACTGCCACCTTCTATGCGCCGGGAGCGCAAGGTTACACCGACTACCCCGCGCTGCCGTAATCATGCCACTTTGTGGAGCGGAACCTTTCGTCACAACGGTACGTTTCTGTCGTGTGAGGGGGGCGCGGCACAGCCGCACCCTGAAAACAGGAGAATCGTTATGAAGAATTTTGCCATGATTGCCGCCACCGTGATCGCACTGGGCGCGGGCACTGTCTCGGCCTCCGCTGCGTGCAACAATGACGCCAGCACGGAAACCGCTCTGGGCGCGGGTTCGGGCGCGCTGGTGGGCGGTCTCGCCTCCCACTCGATCGTTGGTGCCGTTGTCGGCGGCGTTGCCGGCGGCGTGATCGGCAATTCAATCGGCCACAGCAACAATCGCGAAGATTGCCGCCGTGCCGCTTATCGCCGCACCGATCGCGATCGCGCGTATCGCGAACATGATCGCAAAGCCTACTACACCGACCGCGATGGTCACCGTCATTACTATTATCGCTAAACCGACAGCCGGAAAAAAGCCCCGCCGGAGAAATCCAGCGGGGCTTTTTGTTTGTGTTGTGTCTTACGACTTTTTGGCGCTGTAGCGCATCGTGGTTCCCTTGAGCTTATTCTCGGCT
>JBBQHU010000004.1:0-101183 GCA_038324265.1 Micropepsales bacterium
CGAAACTGCTCGCGCCGCACCACACCCATGTCCGTCACCCAGTTGAGCTGAATGACCCGGCGCGGGCCTTCAAAGGCATGAAAGCCGTGCCAGGCATTGGGCTGGTTCTGGAAGATCAGCATTGTGCCTTCATCGGGCGGCACTTCCGCGATCATGTCTTCCAGGTCATTCGGCCCGCGCAGCAAGCGCAGCCGCCCGGTCTTCGCCTCCCAGGCATTGTTCATGTAGATCAGCACCGTGATGATCTTGGTGCGGCTGTCGGTATGAATCTGCCCGTCACGCGCCGCCGAGACACCGCGCGCCGTCACCATCGTGGGCCGCCCCTTCAGGCTCACGCCCAGCTTGCGTTCCACCAGCGCAGTGAATTCCGGCCCCTGGATTGCCTCGATCAGCCGCGCAAAGGCAGGGCCGTAGGTCAGCGTCGGCAGGGGAAAGCTGCCCGGCAGGTCCACCAGCGGATAATCCGCATTGATGGCGGTCATCGCGTCTGCCTTGACGAACTGCGGCACCATCGCATGGGCGAATGGCTCGCGCGTCACGGCGGCGGCTTCAAAGGCGGAAAGGTCGATGGGCAATGCACTCATGCCCGACGCCAATACCATTTTCGACCCCACACGCGCAAAGGGCGACTGCCTCCGCCTGAGGCCCGTCTCCCCTTTGCGTGTAGCGCATGAAAGGAGAGGTGGCTGTAGCTGGCCCTCGGACCAGCGAAAGCCGGAGGGGTTCAAACAAAAAAAGATAGGGGACGGGCGCGAATGTCCAACGCGCCCGTCCCCAAACTCCGGAACTCTAATTTTGCCCCTTAGAATTCCGGAGCCTTTATCAGAAGTCTTATGGCTCCTTAGTTGGTGTTGTAGTGAATGATCTGCGCGGTGTTGCCGATCGCCGAGGACGACATCGCCACGGTGCCGCCGATATTGCCGGTCGCGACATTCATGTTCGACACCGAGGCGGAGTTGTTGAGCTGGCGGGTGTTGATCGGCATGTTCGGGGCATTGGAGTCGGCCTCGAAGCTGTTGCTGATCGCCGACCCCTGGAAGACGGCATTGCCGGCCACGTTGGTGACATAGGCGTTGACGCCCGAATAGGGGTCGCTGGCGTGGCATTCCTGGCTCGAATGGACCGAAGTCAGGATCGGGTCGGTCGAGACGCTGGCGCCGTTGCAAAGCACCTGGTTCTGCACGCCCACGCTGCCCCAGACATTGTTGGCATCCAGGCTGACATTCGATCCGATGGTGGCGCCGACGCCGACCATCTGGCTGTTCTGCACGCGGGTGTTGTTCATGGTGGTGACGTCGACCATGTTGCCGGCGGCGGAACCCTGGGCAACAACATCGCCGCCCACCGTGTCGACCACACCCATCAGGTTGGACCAGTTGTTCTGCAGGTTGATCTGGTTGTTGAGGATGTTGGCGCCGCTGCCCTGCGAGGAAGACGAGCCGTCATTCCAGGTGCCGTACTGGTCGCCGGCGAAGGACGCCGTGGCCGAGACGGCGATGAGAGCGGTGGCGGCGAGAAGGGTCTTGAAGAGTTTCATTTAAGGCTCCTGATGATTGGTTGGGTTGGTGTCTGTTGAAAGGGGAAGTCTGTTAGAGGCCGCCGCGAAGGCCGAAGGGGGCCGGCGCCGAATAACCGCGGTAGGGACTTTGGCGGGGATCCGGGGCGTACATGGGCTGGGCATAGGCCTGCGGATACGGATAGGGCTGGGGACCATAGGGCGCCGGATAGGCCGGGGCCGCATAGGCAACCTGCTGCGGATAGTAGGGGGCTTCGCCGGGTCCGCGCAGCGGATCGGCCGAGGTGCCCAGAGGAATGTTGCAGGCGCCCGGGGCGCGATACACGCGGGTGATCATCTCCAGGGTGGCCCGTTCGATCACCGAACGCACCGCCAGCTGGACCGGCTCAAGGGCGCTTTCGCCGACGCTGACGTCGAAGAAGTTGGTGCCCAGGAAGTCGAACACGCCGGCCGAAACCTGGCGGCCGATGATCTGCTTCTGATAGGAAATCACGTCGGCCACTTCCAGCGTGTTGGTGTTGACCAGGCGCATGTCCAGGCCGACATTCATCACATACAGGCTGCCCGAGGCGGTGCCGGTGGTGGCGTTGCTGCGGGTGCCGCCGCCATTGCCGTTGGCATTCTCGCTGCGGATATTGAAGTTCAGCTCGGTGATGCCGCCCACGATGTAGTAGTCCGATCCGGGGATCGAGCCCGCCAGGATCTTGCGGAAGTCACCCTGCTGCGGGTTGGGATGCTGGTCGTCGCCGATCAGCTTGTTGTTGGCATACTTCAGTTCCATTTCGGCAACCGAGGTATCGAAGCGTTCCACCATGTGGACGCCGGCCTTGTTCAGGGCGCTCATCGCCATCAGGGCGGCGCCGGCGGTGACCTTGCGGCCCGAGCCGTCGGATTCCGTCTTGCCGGTATAGTCGGCGATCTGGCCGACCGCGATGCGGACCGGGCGACCGCGGACCACGCCGCTCATGCAGCGCAGCGCTGCCGAATAGGGGGTTTCGTTGGAGATCACCGGCGCACCGCCAATCGGGGAGGTGTAGCGGCCCACGCTGTCGGGCGTGGGGCTGATGCAGCCTTCCAGAGCCAGGGCGGCCACGAGAAAGGCCAGGGGCTTCAGGAGGTGTTTGCGAGCGCGGCGAGTCATGGGAGGGGCTTCCCTTTTCCTAATTGCTTAGTGCGAGTTCAGTTCGGCGGATGCCGTCTGGTTGCCGTTATTGATCTGTGACGAGTCGATGATCGTGGTGTTGTTGCGTCCGATGACAGTCACGTTGAGCGAGTTACCGATCGCCGTTGCCTGCCCGTAGGCATTTGCACCACCCGTGCCAACACCGCCGGCGTAAGCGGACTGGCCACCGGAGTTGGAGGAATATTGCGAGCTGGTGACCTGGCCATTGACCATGGTCAGGTTGCCGTTGGCGTCGCGCATCGAATAGCCCGAGGCCTGGTTCTGCGTGCTGGCGCCATAACCGTTGTACATTCCCGAATTGGTCCAATCGCCGGCCTGCGCGGCCGTGGCGGTGGCAATTGCGAAGAGGGTCAGGGCGATCAACTTGGTCGAAGAGGTCATGGCGTTGGGTTCCAAAATCTGTTGCCAGGAACAGAGCAACCGCCGTGCCAACCTCTTAATCGCCGTTAGGACTTGGCCGTGCCGCCCCGGCACACACGCCCTGCAAAAACCGCGCAAATGCTGGAAATTCCGCGCAACGACGGTCGCGACCTTCGGCACCGCCAGCCGGCAGCCCCAGCTTTCGTCCCGAAACGAGGCGTTGCGCGATAGTCGCTGAGGCAC
The DNA here is from genome assembly GCA_038324265.1 of Micropepsales bacterium. Classification (GTDB taxonomy): domain Bacteria; phylum Pseudomonadota; class Alphaproteobacteria; order Micropepsales; family Micropepsaceae; genus Rhizomicrobium. Next base: position 3,303 of record JBBQHU010000004.1, read on the forward strand.
AGCCAGAATGATCCGACCGTCCCAAGCTGGTACAAAGGCTGGTACAAGGTAGCACTGGCTTGCGTCGCTACGGGCCGTGGCGTCCTGCCGCGAACCCCCTTAATAACCGCCCATGGCTTTCCTGCAGTCCGCCCCGCCCCGCCAGCCCTTCTTTCGCGCCCCCGCCGTCGTGCCCTGGCTGATCGCCGTTCTGGCCGTGGCGCATGGCGCCCGGATCTGGGCCTCGCCCGACCGATCGCTTGGCCTGGTGTTTCAATATGGTCTGGTCCCGGCCCGCTACAGCCGTACCTTTCTGGAAAGCCGGATGCTCAACCCTGGCCCAATCTGGGAACAGGTGCTGCCGTTCGTCACCTATATGGGCCTGCACAATGACTGGACCCATCTGGCGATCAATTGCCTGTGGCTTCTGGCCTTCGGTCCCATCGTGGCGCGCCGGTTCGGGACCTTCCTGTTCCTGGCCTTCTTTATAATGTGCGGCGTGATGGGCGGCCTGGCCTACCTGGCCTTCAACTGGGGCAGCGAAATTCCCGTGGTGGGCGCGTCTGGTGCCATTTCGGGGCTGATGGGGGCGGCGGTGCGCATGCTGCCCGGACAAACCCCGTGGGCCACCCCGGGCGAGACGCCGCTGGCGCCACTCTTCTCCCGCCAGATCCTGGTGTTCACGGCCGTTTGGCTGGCGGTGAACATGCTGGCCGGACTGACCGGGATGGGAATGGGCGACGAAAGCGTGGCGATTGCCTGGCAGGCCCATCTGGGCGGCTTCGCCTCGGGCCTGCTGCTGGCCGGCGCCTTCGACCAGATGCGGCCGCGCCCGACCGGACTGCCGCTGGACAGCTAAGGCTTGTCGCCGCCGCCGCACGGGGCTAGATTACGACAGATGTCGTAGGCCCCTGGTACAGAAGATTGCCCCGATGCGGTTGCCCAAATTAAGCAAGCTGGAACTGCAGATCATGGAGGCGCTGTGGACCAGCGGTCCTTTGGCGATCCGCGAAATTCAGGAAACCTTCCCGCAAAAGGGACGTCCCGCCTACACCACGGTCCAGACCATGGTGTACCGGCTTGAGATCAAGAAGGCGCTGCGCCGCGCCCGCAAGATCGGCAATGCCCACATCTTCGAAGCCGTGATCACCCGCGATGTCGCCCAGCGCCGCCTGGTGGATGAATTCCTCAGCCTGTTCGGCGGCCGCATGCAGCCGGTGATGGCCCAGCTCATCGAAGCGGGCAACCTCACAGCCAAGGATGTCGCCGACGCCGAAAGGCTGCTGCGCGATCTGGCAAAACGGAAAAAAGAACCGTGATCGCCGCGCTGCTGGATCATCTCTGGCAGTCCAGCCTGGTGGCTTTGCTCGCCGCCTGTCTCACATTGGCCGTGCGCCGCAATGGAGCGCGGGTGCGCTTCTGGCTGTGGTTCGTGGCCAGCATGAAGTTCCTGCTGCCCTTTGCAGCGCTGGCGGCGCTGGGCGAATGGTTGTCGCGCCTTTATCCCCATGCCCTCGCCGCGCCGTTGGCGATCCAGCCCGCCCTGCGCCTGTCCGCCCCGGCCCGGATGCTGCCTGTCAGCCACGAAAACCTGGATCTCGCGCCCTGGCTGCTGGGACTGTGGGCACTGGGTCTGACCCTTGTGCTGGGCCTGCGGCTGCTGCGCTGGTCGCGGCTGCGCGCGCTGCTGGCGGATGCGCAGCCCCTTGCCGGCCTGCCGATGCGGGTCAAGACATCCGCCTCGCTGCTGGAACCGGGATTGGTGGGCATCGTTCGCCCCGTGGTGGTGTTGCCCTTCGGCCTGCTGGATCATCTGGCGCCGGGCGAACGGGATTCCATCCTGGCGCACGAAACCTCGCACATGCGCCAGCGCGACAATCTCACAGCCGCCATCCACATGCTGGTGGAAACGATTTTCTGGTTCTATCCGCCGGTCTGGCTGATCGGGGCACGGCTCATCGCCGAGCGCGAGCGCGCCTGCGATGAAAGCGTGATCGCGGACGGCCACGACCCGCTGACCTACGCGCAAGGCATCTTGAAGGTCTGCCGTTTCTGCGTGCAGTCACCCTTGGCCTGCGTTTCGGGCGTCACTGGCAGCGATCTGCGTCGCCGCATGGAACGGATCATGACGGCCGAGGCCGCGCAGGACCTCGATGGCGCACGAACCTTGCTGCTGGCCACTGCCGCCCTGATGGTCGTGACCCTGCCGGTACTGACAGGCTTTGTGACCTCGCCCTTCGCGGTGGAGGTAACCCGCCGCGCGGCCCAGGTACAGGCGCGGATACAGCAGGTGATGGTCGCGCCGCTGACGGCAGCGCTGACACCGCCGGCGAAGGAATTTGTGGCAGTGACGCCCGTGCCCCGGCCCACCCGCCCGAAGCTGGCTGCTGCAATACCGCCCACACCAAGCCCACCTGTTGCCGCTGCCACGACCAATGATATGCCGCAGGCTGTTCGTGTGCCGCAGCCCGCCCCGCAGCCTTTCACCATTGTTCCGGCCAAGACCGCTGCGCCCGCAGTGCCCGTCGTGAAACAGATTTCGCTGGCGCTCACCCCCACGGGCGCGGGCGATCCCGACGCCATCACCTGCCGGGTGCCCCAGGCGCTGCCCGGCTCGCGCCTGTCGGGGCCGGAGGTCTGCAAGACCAACCGGGTCTGGGCCTCCTTGCGCGCCCAGGGACTGGATATCAGCCCCAATGGCCGCAGCTTCTTCGCCAAGGATGAAATGCAGCGTCGCAGCATCCTGGCCGCGCGAAACTGCAGCGTGGCGATGGCGGGCGGCGGTTCCACCACCATGCTCGCCGGCCTGCCCGCAGGCTATTGCACCTGAACGCGGCAATTGCGCCAGTCCCGCGCACATGATATTTACTACTACAGTAGTAGTAATATGGAGGCGCGTATGCGGTGGACGATCGGCTTTCTGTATCTCGCGACCCTGGCCGTCCAGGCCCAGCCCGCTTCGCAAACCGAAAGCGTCACCGTAACCGGCGCCCGTTCGCGCCAGGTGCTGGACCAGTTCGTCCAAAGCTTCGCCGCCCCCGCACGCATGACGGGCAAGCTGGCGCGATGGGAAGACGGCGTATGTCCTGTCACGGTGGGCCTTGCGCCAAAATTCACGGCCTTCGTGACGCAGCATGTAAAGGAGATCGCGACCAAGATCGGCGCGCCCGTCAATGCGCGGGATCGCTGCAAGCCCAACATCGAAATCGTCTTCACCACCGCGCCGCAAAAACTGCTGGACAATGTGCGCAAGCGGCAACCGACCTACCTGGGTTATGCCGACAGCAGTGCCCAGATGGACGAACTGGCGAAAGTCACCCACCCCATCCAATCCTGGTACACCACCGCGACCAAGGACCTTCGGGGCAATGTCCAAGTGGACAGCTCCAAGGTGGTGGGGGCAGGCATTGCGGTGGATGTGCCGTGCGATCTGTGCGCCTCCGGGCGTATGACCCTGAATTATGCCGCCAGTGCGGGAGCCGTCACAGGATCGCGACTGGGAGACGGCATGCGCAGCACACTCTATCACGTCATCGTGGTCGCCAACCCCAACCAGCTCGGAAATTATGAAATCGGCGCGCTGGCCGATTACATCGCCATGCTGTCGCTGACGCAGCTTTCCGCGCTCGACACCTGCCAGCAACTCCCCAGCATCGTGAACCTGCTGGCGCCCGGATGCAGCAATCCCGTCCAGTCCTTGACCGAAAACGACCTGGGTTACCTGCGCGGCCTCTACAAGATGGGCGCTGAAAGAACCGCGCGCAGCCAGCAGAACGAAATCGCCTACCAGATGCAACAGACCCAGGACGGAAAATGAAACGCGCCACGCTCCTGCTCCTGATGACGTTGGGCACGGCCGCCCAGGCCCAGCCCGCGACCGAAAGCGTCACCGTCACCGGCGCACGTTCGCGTCAGGTGCTGGACCGGTTCGTCCAAAGCTTCGCCGCGCCGACGCGGCGAACCGGCAAGCTGGCGCGCTGGGACGACGGTGTCTGCCCCACAGCCGTGGGCCTCAAGCCCGTCTTTGCCCGATACATCAGCCAACGCCTGAAGACTGTTGCGGCAGAGGTGGGTGCGCCCGTGAATACCAGCACCGGCTGCAAGCCGAACATCGAGATCATCTTTACCACCGCGCCGCAGGCGCTGATGGACAATGTCCGCCGCAAACAGGCGAGCTATATTGGGTATCACGACAATAGCCATCAGGCCGACGAACTGGCCAAAGTCACGCACGCGATCCAGGCTTGGTACACCACCGCCACGCGGGACCTTCGCGGCAGGCCGATGGTCGACAGTGCGGCACTCCAGGGCGTCGGCGAACAGAGCAATATCCAGGGCGATACCAGCGCGCTGGAATTCGGCGCATCCGCGGTTACCGGTTCGCGCCTGGGCGACGGCAGGCGCAGCACGCTGTACCATGTCATCATCGTCGCCGAGCCGGCCAAACTTCTGGATCACGAGATCGGCGCCTTGGCCGATTACATCGCCATGCTGGCGCTGACGCAGCTTTCGTCACTCGATGCCTGCCAGCACCTCCCCAGCATCGTGAACCTGCTGGCGCCCGGATGCAGCAACCCTGCCCAGTCCTTGACCGAAAGCGACCTGGGCTATCTGCGCGGATTGTACAAAATGGGTCCCAGCAGCAACCTGCGCGGCCAGGAAGACGCCATCGCTTCCGCGATGCAGCAGCAACTCGACGGGAAGTGACTATTCCGCCGGCATGTGGGCTGCGCCGCCGCGCGCGCCCATTTTCTGCCGCATCCGGGCCGAGAAGCGGTCCAGATAGGTATAGATCACCGGCGTGATGTAGAGCGTCAGCAGCTGCGACAGCAGCAGCCCGCCCGCCACGCACAGTCCCAAGGGCCGGCGCGATTCCGCGCCGGTGCCGCTGCCCAGCGCGATGGGCAGGGTGCCCATCATCGCCGCCATGGTGGTCATCATGATGGGACGAAAGCGGATGATCGCCGCTTCATAGATCGCCTGTTCGGGTGTCACGCCGGGTTCCGACCGCTGCTTGTTGAGCGCAAAGTCGATCATCATGATGGCGTTCTTCTTGACGATGCCGATCAGCATGATCATGCCCACAAAGGCATAGAGCGTCAGCGGCAGCCCGGCGATGTAGAGAGTCAGCAGCGCACCGACCGCGGCGCTGGGCAGGCCCGACAGGATGGTCAGCGGGTGGATGAAGCTCTCATACAGGATGCCCAGGATGATATAGACCACCACGATGGCGATCAGCAGCAGCGAGCCCATATTCTGGGTGGCGGACTGGAACGCGCCGGCGGTGCCCTGGAAGTTGCCCTGGATGCTGGCCGGCACATCGATTTCGGAACTGACCTTCTGAATGGCGGTCACCGCGTCGCTCAGCGAATAGCCGGCGGCAAGGTCGAACGACACCGTCACCGACGGCACCTGGCCCGAATGGTTGACGCTGAGCGGCATGGAGCTGGACGTCTGGCGCGTCACCGCGCTCAGCGGCACCAGGTTGCCGCGGCTGGAGGTGATGTAGAGCGTGCGCAGCGCGGAGGGGTTGCGCTGGAACTCGGGCAGCAGTTCCAGCATCACCTGATACTGATCGGACGGCGCATAGATCTGCGACACCTGCTGTCCGCCAAAGGCATAGCCCATGGCGCTTTCGATCTGGGCCGGCGTGACACCCAGCGAGGCGGCCCGGTCGCGGTCGATCGCCACCTCGATCGACGGCGCCGCGCGGTCGAAGTCGCTGTTGACGCCGACAAAGCCCGGGGTGGTCTGCAGCTTGCGCACCAGCTGGTTTGAAACAGTCTGCAACTGGGGAATGTCCAGGCCCTGCAAGGTGTACTGGTAGCTGGAACGCGAGCCGCGCCCGCCAATGCGGATCGTGGGCGGGTTCTGGATGAAGACGTTGATGCCGGTCATGTTGCCGACCTTGCGGCGCAGCTCGCGCGCCACCTGGTCCGCCGACAGGGCGCGGTCCTCGAACGGCTTCAGCATGATGGTGATATCCGCATTGTTGGCGCCCGCGCCGCTGGAACCGACACGCACCATGCCGCCTTCGACATTGGGATCGGCATCGATGATGTCGCCGACCTTGCGGGCATAGGCGACCATGCGCTCATACGAAGTGCCGTTTTCCGCCTGCACGGTGGCGCGCAGCATGCCGGTATCGTCGCTGGGCAGGAAATCCTGCGGCATGATCTTGAACAGCACGACGCTGGCCACCAGCGACAGGCCGAACAGGCCCAGGATGGTGCGCTTGTGCAGCAGGCTCCAGTTCAGGCTGCTGGTATAAGCATCCTGGATACGGTCGAAGGCCCGCTCGCTCCACTTGTAGAAGCGGTTGTGCGCCTGGTCGTGCTCGCTCTTCAGCACGCGCGCGCACAGCATCGGCGTCAACGTCACCGACACGATGCCCGAAAATATGATGGCAATGATGATGGTGACGGCAAACTCGTGCAGCAGTCGCCCGACAATGCCGCCCATGAAGACGATCGGAATGAACACCGCCGCCAGAGACACGGTCATCGACAGGATGGTGAAGGTAATCTCACGCGCGCCCTTGATGGCCGCCTCATAGGGCTTCTCGCCATTTTCAACATGCCGGACGATATTTTCCAGCATGACGATGGCGTCATCGACCACGAACCCGACCGACAAGGTCAGCGCCATCAGCGACAGGTTGTCCAGATTGTAGCCCATCAGCGACATGCCGGCGAAGGTGCCGATCACGGCGATGGGCAGCGCCAGCGACGGGATCAGCGTTGCCGTGATCCGGCGCAGGAAGACAAAGATCACGCCCACCACCAGGCCGGCGGCGATCATCAGCGTCATCTGCACGTCTGCAACCGAAGCGCGGATCGTGTCGCTGCGGTCGTGGCGCACGCGCAAATCTATGCCTGCGGGCAGCGAGGCCTGGAACTGCGGCAGCACTGCCTTGACCTCGTTCACCACCGCGATGGTGTTGGATCCGGGCTGGCGCATGATCGCAACGGTGATGGCGCGCTGGCCATGCCACCAGTTGCCCTGGCGCACGTCGCTGGAGCTGTCCTCGACATTGGCGATATCGCCCAGCCGCACCGGCGCGCCGTTGCTGTAGGCGACGATCTGGCGGCGGAAGGCCGCGGCCGAAGACATCTGCCCCTGGGTGTGAATGATATGGGCGTCGCTGGCGCCGTTCAGCGCGCCGGTCGCCTGGTTGACGTTGGTGCTCTGGATCGCGGTCGCCAGCGTGTCGATGCCGATGCCGCGGCTTGCCAGCTTGTTGGGGTCAGCCTGGATGCGAACCGCATATTTGGCGGCGCCGAACACATTGACCTGGGCGACGCCGTCCAGCGTGGACAGCTGCCGCGCCAGCAGGGACTCCGCATAGCGGTCCACTTCGGTGATCGGCAGGGTGGTGGAACTCAGCGCCAGGAACAGGATGGGGAAGTCGGACGGGCTCACCTTGCGGAAGGTGGGCGGGTTGGGCATCGAGCGCGGCAGCTGCCGCGACGCACTGGAAATGCCCGCCTGCACATCCTGCGAGGCGCCGTCGATATCGCGGTCCAGCTTGAACTGGATGGTGATGTTGGTGCTGCCCTGACCGCTCGACGAGGTCATGGAGTCGATGCCGGGAATGGTCGAAAAGGCATTTTCCAGCGGCGCGGCGACGGCCGAAGCCATGGTCTCCGGATCGGCGCCGGGCAGGCTGGCATTCACCTGGATGGTGGGAAAGTCCACATTGGGAAGTTCGCTCACCGGCAGCGCGAAATAGCCGACGCAGCCGAAGATCACCAGCGCCGCCATCAGCAGCGTGGTCATTACGGGATAGTCGATGAACCGCCGCGAGAAATTCATGACGCGGTGTGATGGCGCTTGCGGACGCCCATTTCAACGCGCTTGGCGCCTTCGATCGCGACAGGCGCGCCCGGAATGACGCGCAATTGCCCATCCACCACGACCTGCTCGCCCGGCTTCAGGGCGCCTTCGATCGCGACAGTCTTGTTGTCATCGAACAGGACCTTGACGGGCTTCATCACCGCGCGGCCGTCCTGGATGGCATAGACATACTGCCCATCGGGGCCTTCATTGAGGGCCTCGCGCGGCACGATCAGGGCGTTGGGGATGGAATTCAGCTCCACCGTCACATTCACCATCTGGCCGGGCACCAGCGCGGTGTCGGCATTGGCGAAGGTGGCGCGCAGTTCGATGGTGCCGGTCGTGTTGTTGACCGCGTTGCCGATGAAATCCACCGGCGCTTCCAGTTTCGGGCCGGCAATGCTGCCATTGTCCACCGCGATGGTGGCGGTCAGCCCCTGGGCGCGCTGGCGCGCCTGGATGCGGGGCAGGTCGGACTGGGGCAGGGAGAAGGAAATCTTCACCGGCTGGATTTCATTGATCGAGACCAGCGGGGTGGCATTGGTGCTGGCCGTGCTGGCGCTGACCATGTTGCCCGGCTGGATCAGGATCGGGCCGGTCTTGCCGTTCACCGGCGAGTGGATCTTGGTGAATTCCAGGTTGAGGCGGGCCGATTCCGCCTGCGCCTTGGCTTCCAGGTAACTGGCCTGGGCTTCGTCAACGTCCTGGGGCGATATCGCGTTCTGGCTTTTCAACCGCGTGTAACGCTCGAACTTGGCCTTGGCGCTGGTCAGCGAGGCCATGGCATTGTCGTGGAGCGCCTGGTAGGGCCGGGGATCGATCTGGAACAGAAGATCGCCGGTTTTCACCATCTGGCCTTCCTTGAAAAAGGCCTTGGTCATCTGGCCCTGGACGCGGGCATTCACCGAAACGGTGGAATTGGCGACCACGGTGCCGATGGTGTGCTCCACCACGGGCATTTCGTGCTGGACCACTTCCTGGACCCGGACCGGCACGGTCAGGTCGGGGCGGACCTTGGTGGCGGTGCCATGGTTGAAATACCAGAATCCGCCCAGCAACACGACAAGCGCAGCTCCGCCGATAAGATAATTGCGGTAAGGACTTTTGCCCGTTTCGCCTGCGCGATCCGTCTGGGTCGGCAAGGGATTTATCTGCATATTCATCGCACCAGGATCCACACTACTCATCAGGACATCCCCACCCGGACTGTCCAAAATTGACATTAAAGTTCCCCGAATGACCGCCCTTTTCGAGCTGGCCCGCCGCCGGTAGTAGGTTTTAGGACTGTCTCCGACAGGGTCGGGCCGTCCTATCCGGCTTGTGCGGCGATGTTATGAAGCCTGTATACGGCAAATCCCTCTCATAACTGTCCCAGAAAAAGGGCATGAAATTGCCCGAATCCGGCCAAAACCCCGGGATTTGTGCTGCTTTTCAATTGTGACAGGTACCTATTTCCCCCGCGTGATGTTGCCCCGCAGCAAGCCCGCCTCTATAAGCCGCGTTTCTCCGCTAGCCCTAGGCCTGATTCTCATGGAAATCCGCAACATCGCGATCATCGCGCACGTCGACCACGGCAAGACCACTCTGGTTGACCAGCTGCTCAAGCAGTCCGGCTCCGTGCGCGAGAACCAGCACATGGACGAGCGCGCCATGGACTCCAATGATCAGGAGCGCGAGCGCGGCATTACCATCCTGGCCAAGTGCACCAGCGTCGAGTGGAATGGCGTGCGCATCAACACCGTGGATACCCCCGGCCATGCCGACTTCGGCGGCGAAGTCGAACGCATCCTGTCCATGGTGGACGGCGTGGTGCTGCTGGTGGACGCGGCGGAAAGCGTCATGCCCCAGACCAAGTTCGTGCTGGCCAAGGCGCTGAAGCTGGGCCTCAAGCCCATCGTGGTCATCAACAAGATCGACCGCAGCGACGCCCAGCCCGCTGAAACCCTGGAATCCATTTTCGACCTGTTCTTGGCGCTGGAAGCCAATGACAGCCAGCTCGACTTCCATCACCTCTATGCCTCGGGCCGCAATGGCTGGGCCGTCAACGAGCTGGAAGACGAGCGCAAGGACCTGACCCCGCTGTTCAAGCGCATCGTCGAAGACGTGCCGGCGCCCAAGCCGCGCGAACTGGCGACCGAAGAGCATCCCTTCAAGATGCTGGTCACCACCCTGGAAGCCGACCCGTTCCTGGGCCGCATCCTGACGGGCCGCATTGAATCGGGCATCGTCACCATGGGCCGCAACATCAAGGCCCTGAACCGCGACGGCGAAATCATCGAAAAGACCCGCGTCACCAAGCTGCTGGCCTTCCGCGGCCTTGCCCGCGTGCCGGTGGAACGCGCCGAAGCCGGCGACATCGTCGCCATCGCCGGACTGGAGACCGCCACCGTTGCCGACACGCTGTGCGACCTGACCGTGATGGAAGCCATTCCGTCGCATCCCATCGATCCGCCGACCTTGTCCATGACCATCTCGGTCAATGACAGCCCCTATGCGGGCCGCGAAGGCGACAAGGTACAGAGCCGCGTCATCCGCGAGCGCCTGCTGCGCGAAGCCGAAGGCAATGTCGCGCTCAAGGTCACCGAAACCGGCGACGGCGACTTCGAAGTGGCCGGCCGCGGCGAACTGCAGTTGGGCGTGCTGATCGAATCCATGCGCCGCGAAGGCTTCGAGCTGTCCATCAGCCGCCCGCGCGTGCTGATGAAGATCGAGAATGGCGAAAAGCTGGAGCCGATCGAGGAAGTCACCGTCGATGTCGACGACGCCTATACCGGCACCGTCATCGAGAAGATTTCCCAGCGCAAGGGCGAGATGGTCGACATGCGCCCCACCGGCGCCGGCAAGACCCGTATCGTCTTCCACGGTCCCGCCCGCGGCCTGATCGGCTATCACGGCGAATTCCTCACCGACACGCGCGGCACAGGCGTGATGAACCGCATGTTCCTGGACTATGCCCCGCACAAGGGCAGCGTCGGCGGCCGCGTCAACGGTGTGCTGATCTCCACCGAGCAGGGCGAAGCCGTCACCTATGGCCTTTGGTACATCGAGGAACGCGGCAAGCTGTTCATTTCCACGGGCGCCAAGGTCTATGAAGGCATGATCATCGGCCAGAACGCCAAGGACAATGACCTGGACGTCAATCCGCTCAAGTCCAAGCAGCTCACCAACATTCGCACCACGTCGAAGGACGAAGCCGTCAAGCTGACCCCCATCGTGCCGATGACCCTGGAACAGGCGATGGCCTATATCCAGGATGACGAGCTGGTGGAAGTGACGCCGCTGAACATCCGCCTGCGCAAGCGCGCTTTGCTGCCCCATTTGCGCAAGCGCGCCAAACAGTCGGCAGACGCATAACTTCGCCTGTACGCCATCTGTTCGGTTTTGCTTGACCAGGCGTGTAACCCCCGGCCAACTGGCTGCAGGAGACCGCTGGCATGACCGAAATCCTTTCCAATCTCGTGGCCCTGCTGATCGTGGCGGTGCTGGTGGCGCTGGCGGCGCGGCTGCTCAAGCTTCCCTACACGGTCGGGCTTGTCGGTACCGGTATCGTCCTGGCCCTGTTTCATCTGGGTCCTGCGCCGGCGCTGACGCATGACCTGATCTACCTGATCATCCTGCCGCCTTTGCTGTTCGAAGCGGCCCTGAACATTCATTGGAAAGAACTGAAGGCTGACGCGCTGCCGGTGCTGGTGTTGAGCACGGTGGGGGTGGCGATTTCCGCCGCCGTGGTGACCTTCGGCATGCAGGGGCTGTTGGGCTGGCCCCTCGGATCGGCGCTGGTCTTCGGGGTGCTGATTGCCGCCACCGATCCCGTCGCGGTCATTGCCATGTTCAAGGACCTTGGCGTGAAGGGGCGGCTGCGCTTCCTGGTGGAAAGCGAAAGCCTGTTCAATGACGGCGTGGCGGCGGTGCTGTTCGCGCTGGCGCTTGCCTTTGCCCTTCCCGACGTCCAGTCGCCCGACCTTCTTTCCGGTGCCCTGTCGCTGGGGCGCATTGCCGGCGGCGGCGTGCTGATTGGCTTGCTGACAGGCGGCGCGGTGCTGCTGGTGGCGCGGCGCACGGATGACCATCTGGTTTCGGCGGCGGTGACGACGGTGGCGGCCTATGCCTCGTTCCTGCTGGCCGAGCATCTGCATGTCTCCGGCGTGCTGGCCACGGTGTGCGCCGGGCTCCTGATCGGCAATGTCGGCATGCTGGCCGAAATCAAGGGACGCGCCTTTGACAATGGCGAGCGCGACTTCGCGCTGGGCATGTGGGGCTTCGCCGCCTTCGTCGCCAATTCCTTCATCTTCCTGATGATCGGGCTGGCCGTGGCCGATGTGCCGTTTTCCAATCTCGGCGCTTGGTCGCTGGCGGCGGCGATCGCGCTGGTGCTGCTGGGCCGGGCGCTCGCGGTCTATCCGCTGGCCGCGCTGTTTTCGCGCTCGCGCTGGGCAATCCAATTGGGCGATCAACATGTGTTATGGTGGGGCGGCCTTCGCGGCGCGCTCGCTTTGGCGCTGGCCCTGTCACTGCCGCGCGCGCTGCCGCTGGCAGGCGAGATTCGGGTTGCCGCCTTCGCGGTGGTGGTCTTCTCCGTCCTGCTGCAAGGGCTGACGATGCCGTGGCTGCTGAGGCGCGTGGGCCGCGCCTGACAGGCGGCCAAAAGGATTTTTCATGCAGGTCGAGGAAAAATTCATCAACTTCGCCCACCGCCTGGCCGATGCCAGCGGCGCGGTGATCCGACCCTTTTTCCGCCAACGCATGGACGTGGCGCACAAGCCGGGCCAGCACAGTTTCGATCCGGTGACCGAGGCTGACCGGGGCGCCGAACGCGCCATCCGCGCCATCATCGACCGCGACCGCCCGCAGGACGCAATCCTGGGCGAGGAATATGGCGAAAAGCCCGCAGGCCTGTCCGCCAACAAGTGGCGCTGGGTGCTCGACCCCGTGGACGGCACCCGCGCCTTCATCACCGGCCGCCACGAATGGGGCTCGCTGATCGCCCTGGAACATGACGGCGTGCCGGTGCTGGGTATCCTGGACCAGCCGGTGCTGGGCGAACGCTTCATCGGCGTGAATGGCCGCAGTCACCTGATCGTCGGCGACACAAGAACACCCCTCAGGGTGCGCGAATGTCCGCAGATGTCCGACGCCATTCTCTGCGCCACCGACCCGTCCGCCTACATGACCGAAGCACAGCAGGCGGCCTTCGCGCGGGTGAAGGCACAGGCGCGCATGACCCGCTATCACGGCGACTGCTACATCTTTGCCATGCTGGCGATGGGCTTTGTGGACCTGGTGATCGAAGGTCCCTTCAAGCGCTGGGATATCGCCGCCATCATTCCGCTGGTTCAGGGCGCGGGCGGCATCATCACCAACTGGCAGGGCGAGCCCTGGCGCGACGGCGACGAAATTCTGGCCTGCGGCGACAAGCGCATCCACGAACAGGCGATCCAGTTGCTGGCGACACGCTGATCGTCTTCGCCCTTATGCTGCAGGCTTTTTCGCGCCAGGCCAAATAAAGGCCAAATACAGGCGGCGCTTAATACCGCGCGAATTCTGCCGCAATCTGCCTTTGTTTGCGCGCGATGAAACGCCATTCCATAATAGGCGTTTTGTTTCCTGACGTATCACAAACTCTGTCAGGAGGTTTCATGTCTCTTCGCGATATCCATTCGTCTTCGGACACAACGCCCATCATTCTCAACCGCGAGCCGCTGGGAAATGGTTCGGGCCTCGGCGCGTTTCACACCGTCAATCCGCAGGATCGCGAGCCCAACAACATGCCCAAGATTGTTGGCGCGCTCGCCGTCGCCTTGATGGTCGGTGCCGCCGGCACCTACGTCTACAGCATCCAGGGCAAGAGCATGCAGCCCGCGCCGGTAAAGACCGCCGCCAATATCCCGGCGCCCATGCCGCCCGCTCCGCAGCCCATGACCGATACTGCGTCGGCTGACGCAACTGCGGCTGACGCCACGACCGCCATGGCGACCCCTGCCAGCGCGCCTGCGCCGGAGCCCATGGTCGCGCCGGTGAAGTCTGCGTCTGCCAAGCCTGCCAAGGCCCGCACGGCGGCTGTCCAGCCCGCGACGCAGCAGCAGGCTGCCGTGATCCCGGACCCGGTGTCGCCAACCGCGTCGCCGTCCGATATCGCCAGCAACGTGCCGACCAGTACGCCGGCTGAACCGATGACGGCGGCCCCGACGCCCGATAGCCAGACGGCCCAGAATGCCAATCAGAATGGCGCTATGGCGACCCAGCCGCAGCAGTCGGCGGCGCCCCAAGCCACCGCTCCGGCCCAGGACGCGCAGACCGGCGCCACCCTGGCTCCTGCGCAGCCCGCACCGGGTGAGCAGACGGCTCCCACGATTCCGGTCCAGTAACCCCGAAGTGTTTAGAACAAGCACCGCGCCTCGGCTTATGCCGGGGCGCGGTATCTTTTCATGAAGACGTCAAACGCCGCCCAGAATTCCGCACGAAACCGATCGCGTTCCATCAGGATTTCGTGGCCTGCTTCTGCGATCTCCAGATATTGCGCGTTCGGCGCCCGGCTTGCGAAGGCCTTGGCCGCCGGTGTCAGGCAGATGCGGTCTGCCCCCGCACCCACCACCAGCATCGGCGTGGTGATTTTTTCCGCGCGGGTGCGCAGCCACGCCATCGAGCGCATCGCCGCCGCCAGCCAACCCCAGGTCGCGCCCGCCAGGCGCAGGTCCGGATGCTCGCGCAGCAACATCTGGGTGCGCTCAAAGCGTTGCAGGTCCGATGTCACCATCTGCGTAGCAAAAGTGACCTGGTGGGGATCGCGCGCCTCCATGCCCCACACCCAACCCCCGGCATTCTTGCGCCACATCTCGAACGCCGTGACCATCCGCACCAGCGATGCGGGCTGGCCGCGCAGCGAAATCGCGATCATGGGCGCGTTCAGCACACAGGCCTGGAAGGCTTGCGGGTCACGGGCCAGGTGGCGCAACAGGTTGTGCGCGCCCATCGAATGGGCCAGCGCCACCGGCTTTTCACCGGCCTTCAGCATCGGCCGCACGATCCAGTTCAAAAGCGTGTCCAGGTCTTCGTCATATTCGCTGAAGTCGCCGACAAAGCTCTTGCGGTGATCTGCCAGCAGGCGGTCCGATCCGCCCTGGCCGCGCCAGTCCATGGTGGCGACGGCAAAGCCGCGGCTGCGCAATTCGTCGATCACCTCGAAATACTTCTCGATGAATTCGGTCTGCCCGTTCAGCAGCACGCAAACGCCCCGGGCTGCGACCTCGGGATCGGCGTCAAAGCGGGCGGCACGCAGCATGGCGCCGACGGCCTTGATGGGCAGGGGGTCAAAAAGTGTGGCGGCGGGGATCATGATTTTTTTGCTGAATTTGGCGCTTCCATGGGCCCATAAGCCCGATTTTCAAGGCCCCGAAAACCCCTTGAAGGCGTCAAAACCGCTCCTATCTCCGGTGTGTCCGGTTGCCCCTGGGGGCCGGAAGTTCCCGCGCGAATGGTTCGGCGGGGGCCTGAACAATGCTTTATCGGAGGTTGTCCCATGCGTAGCGATTATTCGCCCTTTTTCCGTTCCACGGTCGGCTTCGACCGGCTCCTGAACCTCTTGGATACCGCGTCCGAACAGGGCTATCCCCCCTACAACATCGAACGCAGCGACGAGAACAATTACCGCGTCACCGTGGCGGTCGCCGGCTTTGCCGAAAAGGACCTGTCGGTGGACGTGAAGGACCGCGTCCTCACCGTCACCGGCAAGAAGGAAGACAGTGACAAGCCCGCCTACCTGCACCAGGGCATCGCCGGCCGCGGCTTCGAACGCAGCTTCCAGCTCGCCGAGCATGTCGAGGTGAAGGCCGCACGCCTTGAGAACGGCCTGCTCCATGTCGATCTGGAGCGCATCGTGCCGGAAGAAAAGCGCCCGCGCCGTATCACCATCAACGCCCCGGACCTGAAGACCATCGAAGGCCAGAAGGCCGCCTAGCCCAGTCGTTGCAGCAAACACTGCCCGGCCTCCTTCTCCTGCGCGCAAGCGCATGGAAGGGGAGGCGGCTGTAGCTGGCTCCGGGCGCGGAGCGACCCTTGAATAGTCGCGCGCATGGCGCGCGGGGCCAGCGAAAGCCGGAGGCGTTAAACAAGAACGGGGCGTCCATTTGGGCGCCCCGTTTTTTTTGTTAAGCTTGGCGGGAAAGGTGCTTTCAGGTTCCCCATGGCGCTATGGCCGCAAAATCAAAGCCACGGCAAGACGCTTACAAGCATCGAAGAGGTGCGGGAGCGTTATGGCGTCCTGTTCCAGCGTTTCGGCGCGCCCCCCGCCGCGATGGACTTCACACCCGGCCAGCTCGGGCCGATCAGCGGCGAATGGGTGGGGGCAGGGGACCGAAACAGGCTGATGCTCTATTTCCACGGCGGCGGCTTTGTCGCCGGCAGCCCCCAGACCCACCGCGCCATTGTCGGCCGGCTGGTGGAAGCCAGCGGCATCGGGGCTTTCAGCCTCCAGTACCGCCTGGCGCCCGAATGCTTCTTCCCCGCAGCGGTGCGCGATGGCATCGACGCCTATCGCGCCCTGCTGGCCAAGGGTGTTCCGGCGGGCGCCATCGTCTTGGTGGGCGATGAAGCAGGCGGTGGGCTCGCCTTTGCCGTGGCGCTGGCCATTCGCAATGCCAGCCTGGACATGCCCGGCGGCATTGCCGCGCTGTCGCCCTGGGCCGACCTGTCGCTGTCGGGACTGTCGCTGCTCGCCAACCGCAAGTCGGACACGGTGCTGGACTGGGAAATGCTGTTCCTGTCGGCGCGCAACTATCTGCGCAAGTCCAACCCCTGCGACGCCTATGCCTCGCCCGCCTATGCCAGTCTCGCCAATTTCCCGCCCGTGATGGTGCATGCAGGCTCGAACGAAATCCTGCGCGACGATTCCTCCAAGCTGGGCGACCGCGCCGCCGACGCCAATGTTTCGGTGAGCGTGGAGATCTATGACGGCATGGGCCATCTGTTCCAGATGGACGCGGGCCGCAATGAGGCGAAAGTTTCGCTGTCGCGCCTGGCCCAGTTCATCCGGGCCCGCAGCGCGGTGATGGCGGTCTAGGCGGGACCCGCCATGGCTTCGGCAAGACGGCCGGGCAGCTTGGCGCCCGAGAATTCCACGCCCTGGATTTCGGTATCGCGCATGTCGGCGTCGCTGAGATTGGCGTAGCTGAGATCGCAGCCTGACAGCCTCGCGCGGCGAAGATCCGCGCCGCGCAGGTCGGCATAGCGCGCCTGGGCATTGTCCATCCGCGCCGGCAGCAAGCGTCCGCCCGCGATCATCAAGGGGCCAAGCTTGGTGTCGCGCAGGTCGGCATGGTTGAGCTGTGCGCCCGACAGGTTGACGCCGCGCAGGTCGGCGCCGCCCAGCTTGGCCGAACGCAGGTCGCAGCCCGACAGGTTGGAACCCTGCAGCGAAGCGCCTTCCAGGTTCACGCCATAAAGCTGGGAGCCCGGCGCGATAAGCGCCGTCAGCATGCGATGCGCCAGGCTGGAGACATGGCGCAGGTCCATGCCGGTGAGATCGGCAGGCTCGCCGGTGCGGCCATCGCTTTCGGCCCAGCTTGTGTGACTGGCCAGCAGCGCATCGATCAGTGCCTGCGCCTCGGGATCGGGCGCCTTGGCTGCGGTCAGTGTCTTGGTCATGTCCGCGCCGTGGGTGGTGGCGAAATCCATCTTGGCGCCGATCAGGATGCAGCCCGCCAGGTCCGCGCCGGTCAGGTTGCAGCCCGACAGGTCGGCATTTTCCAGATTGGCGCCGGTCAGGCGCGCCTGGCGCAGGTTGGCGCGGGTCAGGCGGCAGCCCTTCATGATGGCATCGGTGAAGTCGGCCTGCACAGCGATCGCGCCCGTCATCTTGGCGCGTTCCAGGTTGGCGGAATTCATCATTGCCGCGGGCATCTCCGACGCACCGATGTCGTGCTGAAGCACGCGCAGGTTTCCGTACTTGTCATTCTCGGCAATCGTGCCTTCGCGCAGATCCGCTTCGTAAAGGTCTGCGCCAATCAGGTTGGCGCCGCGCAGCGACGCGCCGCGCATGTCGGCACGGCGCATCGAGGCGCCCGCCAGGTTGCAGCGGCGCAGGTCGGAACCGAAGAAGGATGCGGAGTCCAGTTTGGCGCCGGCAAAATTGGCTTCTTCCATCACCGCGCCGGTAAAGTCGGCATCGGCCAGGTTGCGCCCCGACAGGTCCAGACCTGACAGGTCGCAGAAGGCGAAAACGGCGCGCGCGCCGCCCATGCGGCCGGAATAGAGCATCTCGTGGCGTGCGGCTGCGGCGCTCACATCCTTCTGGGTGAGCTTGGCAAAGCCGGTATGCCGGGCCTGGGTCATGAGGGACTCGTTGGGCGGTTTTGCTGGTTAAGGCTTTTTCACGGCAGGGATTTTGCGCTTCCGGGCGCTAATGGCTGATTAAGACGCCGTCATTTGGGCCAAATCCGCCCTTCCGGGGCGAAAATTGCTGTTGAACCGGGACGATAGCCGGGTACAAAGGCGCTGGCAGGACCGGTCCCCGAGCCCGGTTGGGCGCAAGGTGCCCCCTGGCAAGGATAAACGGGTGCGACGCCGGGCGAACCGCCTAGGTGACGGGGGCCGCGAGAGCGGTCTCTATGACGAGGCAATTGCCGACATGCGGGGGCGCCCGCCCGGCGACATTTTAAAGAGGTTGCGTTGACCAGGCACCGTTTGATGCTTTCCGCCGCTGCGGCTGCCCTGCTGGCGGCGGGCGCGACCATGGCCAGAGCCGATACCCAAATTTCCGCCAACACTTCGGCTGCGCTCGCGACTTCGACCTCCGGCAATATCACCATCGATTCCACCGGCGGTGTCAGCGTCTCGAAATCAGGTGTGTCGGCGGTCACGATCGATTCGAACAATTCGGTTCTCAACAACGGCTTCATCGCCAACACCGGCGTGGACAATGCCATCGGCGTGACGATCAACACTGCGGCCGGCGCCGTCTTTCCGCCTGCTACAGGTTTCGCCTCCACCGGCACCATCGACCTGGGTGGCAATGGCTCGGCCAAGCAAGGACTGTGGATCACCGGCGGCGGCACCTTCTACGGCCCGGTCTCCCTGACCTCGCTGACATCAACCACCCTGACCGGCACCAATTTCACCTCCCAGACGTCTTCCATCCTGGTGAAGGGCGACAATTCGACGGGCCTGGCGCTGGATGCCGGCACCTCGGTGACCAGCAACATCCTGATCGGCGGCGGCGGCATCCTTTACAATTCCGTCGACAAATCCACGGCCTCCAACAGCGTCATGGTGTTCCTCAACGGCACTGTGAACGGCAATGTGATCATCAATTCCGGGCTGTCGGGCACCGGCGCCGGGATCATCGGCTTTGAAACCCTGGGCGGCATCCATTCCTGCGCCAGTGACACTGCGGCACCGGCGGGCTTTACCTGCCCCACCGGCTCGACCGGCGCGCTGATCAATGCGGGCAGCATTTCGCTGATCGGCATCGGCTTTCCCAACAGCCGCGGCAACAATCCGGAAGCCGGCTCAGCCCTGGTCATCGGCAACAGCATTGATGGCGGCTTCATCAATGGTGGTCCCGGCACCTCCAGCAACGTCACTTCGGCGATTATCACATCGTCCGGCCTGGTAGCCAACGGCGTGGTCAATCCCGTCCTGATGATCGACCCCACCAAGTCCATCACCGGCTCGCTCCTGGCGCCGCGCGGCCCCATCATCCTGGGCCCGCTGTCCAATGCCATCGACGCCATTGATCCCGGCTATTCGTTCATCAATCGCGGCACCATCCTGGGTCAGCCCACCGATACCGGGCTCAGCAGCTCGTCGGTGGTGATCCAGGGCGCCTCGTCGACCTACAGCACCTGCCTGAGCGCCTCGGTCGGTGCCTGTACCGGCATCAATGCCGATCCGACCACCAACGGCGGCGGCTTGCTCAATACCGGCACCATCACTGCGATTGCCCTGACCGGCGATGCCAACCGCACCGCCACCACCCGCATCACCTCCAACGCCCTCTATATCGGCGCTTTCGCCACCGTGCCGCGCCTGGACCTGAAGGCCGAAGCCATCAGCGGGGGCAGCCTCACCTCCGCCACCATCTCCGCCCAGACCAGCGGGATCGGCCAGGGCAGCGCCTTTGCACTATCCGTGGGTTCCAACGCCAATCTGCCGATCATCAATATCAGCAAGGGCGCTTCCATCACCGCCGGCGTGACCACATCCACCATTTCGCCGACCAAGGATATCGCCACCACCTCGTCGCCCTTCACCTTGTATTCGGTCGCCATTCTGGATCAGTCCGGCACCGTCAAGATGATCAACAATGCCGGCGTCATCAGCGCGACCAACACCGTCCTCGCGCCGCAATCGGGTGCGACCGTGCTGAATGTGCAGCGCGCCATCGACCTGCAGGCCTCCATCACCGGCGGCGCAGTCATCAACAATAGCGGCTCCATCCTGGGCGATCTGTATTTCGGCTCTGCCGGCAACGGCAATGTGCTGAATATCGGCAATGTCGGCGCCGCCGGTACCGCCAATGGCGCCACCGGCGTGGTCAACACGCCTGCCAGCTATGCCGTGCTGGCCGAAACGATTCTGAACCAGACTTCGGGGCTGCCGCCGCTCACCACGGCCGGGATCCTGGACTTCGGCTCGGGTACCAACAATGTCCTGCATGTCGGCGGCTATGGCTATGTCAACGCCAACATCAATTCGGGTGTTGGCGCTCTGGATGTGGCGGTAGACAGCAACGGCACCCTCTATGTTGCCAACAGTTCCTCGTCGCTGCAGGCCAACAATTTCGTGGCCTCGACCAATTCAACGCTGGGCCTTTCGATCTCCCAGGCCAATCTCAACAGCCTGACCCCGGTGGTGCAGGCAGTGAATGCCAACCTGTCGGGCGCCAACCTGGCGCTGCAGTTCGGGACATATATTTCCTCGGGCTTCTCAGCCACCAGCGTCGCCAACCCCACCACCCAGACCATTACCCTGGTGCGCGCGCCCACCATCACCGACACGACCTTGCTGCAGCAGAATGCCCTGCTGGGTCAGAACACGCCTTTCCTGTTTGAATCGCCGGCAAGTTCGGGATCGGTGCCCGCCGTTGCAGGCAAATATTCAGCCGACAATGGCCCCACACCCCTGACGGTCACCACGGATGCAGGCGGCCAGCAGACGCTGCTGCTGCATCTGCTGCCGCGTTCCGTCAACGCCACCAATGCCGACGGATCCCCGGGCCTCAACCTGTCGGGCAACGCCAAGAACCAGTTCCCCTTCGTGGCAACGGCGCTTTCCACCGACAACGAGCTGGGCTCGTCCATCGCCTCCAGCATGACCATCTACAACACGCCGGGCCTGGCCTCGAGCGGCATCAACATCGCCGCCAGCCAGCAACAGGCCCAGCAGGTCTTCTCGCAGTTTGCCCCCGACGTATCCGGCGGCAGCCGCGAGATCGCCATCATGCTGACCGACCAGGCCACCGGCCCGGTGGCGGCACGCCAGCGCCTGCTGCGCAGCTATGGCAACGTCTCCGGCGACATGACCCTGTGGGGCCAGGAATTTGTCGGCCACATCAACAACAAGGGTGCGACCGCGGGCTCCGGCGACCTGACCTCGTTCAAGGATCACGGCGTCGGCTTTGTGCTGGGCGTGGACGCCGGCTCGCCGCGCAACGGCTGGTATGGCGGCGCCTTCACCTTCTATTCCGGCGACGTCTCCCAGCTGCTGCCGCGCGCCACCAAGACCCAGACCGAATGGTACATGCTGAGCGGCTACACCGAATGGCGTGGCAAGCATGTGTTCCTGGATACCAACATCAGCGCCGCCTATGGCAATTTCTCGGAAACCCGCAGCCTGATCGTGGGCTCGGTGGCCCGTTTTGCCTCCTCCAAGCGTCCGGGCGCCATGCTGGCGCTGGGCGCCAATCTCGGCATGATCACCCACGTGCTGGGCGGGGTCGAGATCGATCCCCATGTCAGCCTGGACGGCCTGACCCTGCGCGAGGAAGGCTATACCGAAAGCGGCGGCGGCGCCGGCTTCAACCTGGCCGTGGCGCCTTACTTCGCCAACTCGCTGCGCACCGCCCTGGGCGCCGACGTCAAGGGCACCATCAATGTCTTCGGCATCGGCCTGACGCCGGAAGCGCGGTTGGGCTATCGCTATGACCTGCTGCATCAGGCCGTGAAGATCCGCGCCGCCTTTGATTCCACCGGCGGCCTGGGCACGGCCGGCAACACCATGACCTTCATCGGGCCCGATCCCGACAGCGGCAACGTCTTTACCGGTCTTTCCCTGGGCGCCGGCACCGACACCTGGCACCTGGGCGTCAATTACGACTGGGTCCGCGGCAACAATGGCTCGACGACACAGGTGGGCACCCTCACCGTCCTCGGCCGCATCTAGCCTTTTGCGATCTGTATGAACTTCGCCACGTCGCCCTGCGGCGTGGCGAAGCTTGTCGCCAGCCGGACCAGCACGCGGCCGTCCCTGGGCGGCGTCCAGTCATAGAAGATGGCGCCGGCATCGCGCAGCCGCGCCGCCAATGCGATCGGCATCTGCGCAAACACCATGTTGGTCTGCACGGCGCCGACAATGCGAATGCCGTCCAGGTCTTTCAGCCCTGCCGCCAGCGTCTGGGCCAACCCATTGGCCCGGGCCGCCGCGTCCAGCCACAGCCCGTCCGCGACAAAGGCGTGAAGCTGGGCCGAAACGAACCGCATCTTGGAAACAAGATGCCCGCCCGCCTTGCGGCGATATTCAAAATCGCGGGCATCGGCAGGATCAAAGAACACCACCGCTTCCGCGCCGATCGTCCCGCCCTTGCTGGCCCCGAACGACAGCACATCCACTCCGCATTGCCACGTCGCCTCGGCCGGCCTCGCCTTCAGGGCGTCCAGCGCACAGGCAAAGCGCGCCCCGTCCAGGTGCAGCTTCAGGCCGCGTGCATGGCAGGCCTCCGCAATCGCCGTGATCTCGGCCAGGCTATAGACGGTGCCCATCTCGGTGGGCTGGGACAGCGACACCATGAAGGGCTGGCTGGTATGCACGAAGCCGCGCGGCACCGCGTCAATCGCTGCAGTGATCGCCTCCAGCGAAAGCTTGCCGTCCGCGCCTTCGATTCCGATCAGCTTGGCGCCATGGCTATAGAATTCGGGTGCGCCGCATTCGCTGTCCATGATGTGGCTTTGGGCATGGCAGAACACCGCGCCATGGGGCGGCGTGAAACAGGCCAGCGCCAGGGCATTGGCGGCCGTGCCGGTGACCACGGGATAGATCGCCACTTCGCGCGCAAACAGCGCGGAAAAGCGCGCGGTCAGGTCATGCGTGAAAGGATCGGCGCCATAGGGTTTGACGGCGCCATCATTGGCCCGCAGCAATGCATCCAGCACCTGGGGCAGCGCCCCATAGGCATTGTCCGACGCGAAGTTCATGCGGTTACCAGCTGCCGGTATTGGGCATGGAAAGCCACGGTTCCTGGGGCGCCAGCACGCCATCCTGCAGAAGCTCGATGGAAACGCCGTCGGGAGAACGCACAAATGCCATGTGCCCGTCGCGCGGCGGCCGGTTGATAGTGACGCCGCCGGCCATCAGTTTTTCGCAAACCGCATAGATGTCACTGACCCGGTAGGCGAGGTGGCCGAAATTGCGCCCACCGGCATAGCCTTTTTCATCCCAGTTATATGTCAGTTCCACGGCCGGGCTTTCGGGCGCCTGCGGATCGGCCTTCAACCGGGCGGCATCTTCCGGCGTGACCAGGAAGACCAGCGTGAATCGGCCTTTTTCGTTGTCCATACGTCGAATCTCCACCAACCCCAGCTTGGCGCAATAAAAGTCCAATGACGCATCCAGATCGGAAACGCGCACCATGGTATGGAGATATCGCATCGGGTGTCCTTCGAATGGCATGACAAGTATCGCTGGTTTTTTTTTACTTCGGCCAAAGCAACAATGTCGCAAGGAACCCGGTACTGCAAAGCAGCAAATACGGCTGTTTTTGCAGGCATTTTCGGCCGGGAAACCGTCTTGCCGCCATGCCGTAAAATCGGGATTCGCGCGTCTCGTTCAAGGTTTTAAGGTGTTTCTCGCGGTTTGCTGCATGTGCGAAGTGTGCATTCGCAATAGCCTCATGCTGGTCAGAAAGAAATCATCGCGTTCCGCGCCGGTGACAAAATGGTGCCTACGAAGCAAGCAAGGGTCCCTTTATGCCTCTTGCCAAGACAGTAACCGATTGCTTTAAAAGCGACCGGCAAGGCGCCAGCATAGGCGTCAAGTTGGGTAAGTTCGGTTAGACTAACTGGTCTCGAAAAAATTCATCGGACCCAGGCACACCGAGTGCCGGGTTCTTCTGTCTTGAGTGAGAGCGCATGGAACGTCCAAATCATCTGAGTGCCGAAAAGAAGAGCGCGGGCAGCCGTGCTACGAGCATCGCGATTGTCGTTGGCCTGCATGTCCTGGCCATCGGCGGTCTGGTCGCCGCGCTGAACCAGGGCGCCCTGATGAAGCAGCTTTCGGAGATCAAGGCCTCCGTCGATACCAAGAAGGAAATTCCCAAGGCGCCGCCGCCGCCGCCGCCGGCTCTGGTGAAGCCGCCGCCGCCGGTCGCCATCGTGCCGGACTTCCAGATTGCCGCCGCGGCCCCGCCGCCGGTGACCGTCCAGAAGGCCGCGCCGCCGCCGCCCCCCCCGCGCGCCGTGGCTTCCAGCGATCCGCTGAAGCCGATCATGCGCACCCACACCATTCCGCCCTATCCGCCGATCTCGGTCCGCCTGAACGAACAGGGCACCGTGCTGATGGAAGTGCACATCACGACCGAGGGCAATGTCGACGATTGCAAGGTCGTGAACTCGTCCAGCTCGGAACGTCTCGACACGGCCGCGTGTGACTATGTCAAGCAGCGCTGGCGCTGGCAGCCCCCCACCAACCAGGGCGCTCCTGTCGCTGTTTCGACCCGCGTCTCGGTCAAGTTCGATCTGAAAGACGCCAAGTAATTCTACAACCCTTTCAACGCATCTGGTTTACCACGGAGAGTAAAAAATGAACTTCAAGAAACTGGCGATCGCTCTGGCTGTCGTCTTCATGTCCAGCCTGAGCCCCATGGCCCCGGTTGCCAGCCTTGCCCCCATCGCCACCGCGATGGCCCAGGAATCCACCGCCGCCGCCGACAAGCCCTCGGGCGCTGCCGCTGCGGAAGTTCCCACCCAGTACTCGCTCGGCCACATCTGGGCCGAAGGCACCTGGATCTCGAAGGCCATTCTGATCGCCCTGGCGATCATGTCGGCCGGCACCTGGTACATCTTCTTCACCAAGTGGATCGACCAGCAGCGCATCCTCGGCCAGGCCGCCCAGGTCGAGAAGAAGTTCTGGACCTCCGCCACCCTGAATGAAGGCGTGGACAAGCTGCCCAAGAACTCCGTATTCCGCGGCATCGCCGAAGCCGGCCTGAAGGCCAGCGCCGGTGGCACCACCCTGGTCAGCATGAATGACTGGATCGGCATGACCCTGACCCGCCAGCTCGAAGACGCCAATGCCCGCATGCAGGGCGGTATCGCGTTTCTGGGTTCGGTCGGTTCGGTTTCGCCGTTCGTCGGTCTGCTTGGAACCGTCATGGGCATTCTGAACGCCCTTATCGGTATCGGCGTGGCCGGCCAGGCCTCGATCGACAAGGTCGCCGGCCCGGTGGGTGAAGCGCTGATCATGACCGCCCTGGGTCTGGGCGTCGCGGTTCCGGCCGTGCTGCTCTACAACTACCTGATCCGTCGCAACAAGGTCATCACCGAGAAGCTGCGCGCCTTCGCTGGCGACCTGCAAGCCTATCTCATCAGCAAGAGCAAGTAAGCGCAGCACACCCGCGCTTAGGAGACCATTCGTATGGCGATCGACGTCCAACACGCCGTCGAAGACGACGAGCAGGAGCTAAACGTCACGATCAATACCACCCCTCTGGTGGACGTGATGTTGGTGATGCTCATCATCTTCCTGGTCACCATCCCGGTGATCAACAAGACGATCCCGCTTCAGCTGCCGACCTATCGCAATATCGTGACGGTTACGAAGCCGGAGAATATTGTGGTGGCGGTGACCGAAGACGAGACCATCTACTACAACAACGTGCCGGTTGATCAGGCCACCATGCGCAAGAACTTCGTTGACGCGCTGAAGCGGGCCCAGGCGACCCACAAGCCGTTCCCCGAAGTGCATATCCGCGGCGACAAGGCCGTGCGTTTCGAGGCGATCGGTCGCGTCATCCTGGCCTGTCAGCAGGCCGGCATCCAGAAAGTGGGCTTCATCACCGAGCCCCACTCTCTGGAAGCCAACAGCTACTGAGGTAATCCGTCATGGCAATGAGTACGAGTACCGCTGACGGCGAAGTCATGGTGGAAATGAACACCACGCCGCTCATCGACGTGATGTTGGTTCTGCTGACGCTTCTGATCATTACCTTGCCGATCCAGACGCATGCGGTGAAGCTGGACATGCCCAGCCCGAACCAGCCGCCGCCGACTTTTGTTCCGCCGACGGTGGAACTTGGCGTCGACTTTGACGGAACCATCACCTGGAATGGCACCCCCGTGGATCGTGGAACCATGGATGCCTATCTGGCTGATATCGCCAAGAAGCCGAAGGATCAGCAGGACGAAATCCATGTCAGCCCCAATCGGCTGGCGAAATATGACGCCGTTGCCCGCGTGCTGGCAGATGCCCAGCGTATTGGCGCGACTCATATTGGCTTCACCGGCATTGATCAGTATAATTAGGCTGTGAGGGTCACGGCCGTGGGTTCAAAGCGCGCGGCAATCCCGCGCGCTTTTCCCGTTTTGATGTGAAAGAGGTCTGCTTATGACTGCCCGTAACCTGCGTGCCGCACTGACGGCAATCCTTCTGGGTACTGCCGCTGTCGGCGGCGCTGCCCTTGTTATGGCCGCCCCGGCCCAGGCCGCGACGGTCAGCGCCAAGGTTGGCCCGCTTCTGAAAGAAGCCCAGGCCATGATCTCCGCCAAGAACTACAACGGCGCCAAGGCAAAGTTGAATGAAGCCGAGTCCGTTGCCTCGACCCCGGACGATCGCTCCATCATCAACTCGTTCAAGAACCTGATCGCGGTGTCCTCGGCCGACCCGAACACCCCGCAAGGCGCCAAGGCCAAGTTCGCCCAGGACTATAATGCCGGCCGCTACAAGGACGTGATCGCCGACGCCGAATACCTGCGCAAGCAGGGCGTGTTCGACGCCCAGTCGCAGCTCATCGTGGGCCAGGCCTATTACAAGGCCGGCGATTTCGCCGGCTGCGTGCGCTACAGCAAGACCCTGAGCGGCGACACCGCGCTGGAACTGATGGCGCGCTGCGCCTATGAAACCGGCGACGATGTCACCCAGCGCCAGGCGCTGGAAAGCCTGGTCAGCCGCAGCGGCAAGCCCGAACACTGGAAGCTGCTGCTCAAGATCAGCGACCGCACCAGCGGCCTCAGCGACCACAATTCGCTGGACATCAACCGCATCCGCCTGCTGACGGGCAACATCACCACCAAGGACGAATATACCTTGCTGGCGCAGTTGGCCCTGCAGCTGGGCAATGCCGCTGAAGCCCAGGGCATCGTGGAAAAGGGTATCGCCGCCAAGGTCCTGAACGACGACCGTTCCACCCGCCTGCTCAACCTGGCCAAGACCCAGGCTGCTGCCAATGCCGCCAACCTGCAGAAGAACCTGGCCGCCGCGCGCAGCCAGCCCCAGGGCGACGCCCTGCTCAAGGTCGGCGAGCAAATGATCGGCGAGGGTAAGGCTAAGGAAGCCATTGGCGTCATCCAGGAAGGCCTGAAGAAGCCCCTGAAGGATCCGGCCAATGGCCAGATCCGTCTGGGCCATGCCTATCTCGCCGCCGGCCAGAAGGCCGACGCCCTGGCAGCCTTTGCCAAGGTGAAGGCACCGGCCAAGGACGCGATGGTCGCCCATCTGTGGACGCTGGTCGCCCGCCGCTAGTTCTCGCGGTCCCAACAACAAACAGGGCGCTGACCTCGCGGTCAGCGCCTTTTTTGTATTTCGGCGATCAGATAACCGCGTGCATCGGTATCGGGCGACTGCACGGGCCCCGTTCCCGCCCCCCCGGCCTCCAGCTCGCCCAGGGTAAAGTCCATCCGCGCTTCGTAAGTGCGGTCGATCTGGTTGCGCAGGCGCTGCTCGCCGTCATACCAGCGGCGCTTCAGGGGGCCGTCGCGGCAGGTGGCCAACTCAGCGCCCGCCGCTCCCCAGCGCAGCTCCACGCAGTGATAGGGATCAAAGGACATGTGAAACAGCCGCCGCCGCGCCTCTTCATAGTTCAGCATGACGCGGCTGCCGTCGCTGCGCATATAGGACAGCGCGCATCCGGCGGCGGCGCGGTCATGCACCGCCAGCATGTCGCCCGCCAGGTCTCCGCCGCGATAATTGAGCTGCGGATCGCGCGCCCGCCACAGCGCCATGAAGCGCTGGGCATTGTCGCGCACTTCCTTGAACGCCGTCTTCAGGCGCGCATCGCGCGACGGCGTCGACCAGGTCTCCCAGTCGCCATCCGTGCCATAGATGTTGACCGGCAATCGCGGCGGCTGGCCCTGGCTCTGGAGTCCCGCTTGCAGCGCCACATTCACCGCGTCGCTGCGATAGCCCAGGTCGGCACAGTTGGATGCGACCATGTCGGCAATCTCGCGCAAGGGATCGAAATGCAGTCCGCCATTGCCGAGCGAGGCGCGAACAAAATCGTACCAGTCCAGCCTCTGGCCATCCCGCACAAAGGCGCCGCGCCGCCAGTCGCTGTCCTCCTGCGGCCGCTCCCCGGTGCCGAAGAACTGGGTCAGGGCAAAATCGCTGATCTGCGAGTTGGACGCCAGCAGCACTCGCCCACCCACAAGCGCGCCATCGCGCGCCCGCCGCGCGCCCGTCAGCATAACGGGCCGCCAGTTCTTGAAGCCCGCGCCCATCCCCGGTGAAGCGCGCACAAAGCGCAAATCATAATAGCCGCGGGTCAGCGAATTGTCGGGATGGGCGTCGATATAGCGGATTCGCCCGTCATTCTCGACCTTCCAGATCACCGCCAGATGGCCGTTGGGGTCATAGATCACCGTGCCCGGCCGAATGCTGCGCGGCGAGATGGCGGGGGAATAAAGATCGGTCCCCTCCAGCATGGGATGAATGCGATAGGTCGCCGACGAAATCTGGTCGCGCAGTCGCGCCATGATCGCCAGGGCATTGTCGCCGCTCAGAACGTCGCGGCGTTCCTCCACCTGGTTGCCGCGCGCGCTGTAGCGGATGTCGCGGCTGCGCCCGCGCGGGCTCACATCCGAAACATGGGAAAAGGGCAGGCCGCGCTTCCAGGCATAGTAGAAGCGCAGGAAATAGGGCAGGTCGGCACAATCGGCGCGAAAGGTGAAATCCGCCGGATCACTGGCGCGAAATGGGTTCGCAGGATCGCGGATGCAGGCATCCACGGTGCGGCAGCCACTGGCCCCAATGCGTGCGATGAATTCGCCATAGCCGCGCTCGTCGGCGACCGTCCAGGTCTCGGACTGGATACGGATCACGGGATCGGCCCATGCGTCGGGCGCAACAAAAGACCCCAGCAGCAGCAACAGTCCGCCCCACCAACCTTTAGACATGGATCACCAACCGGTCGGCAACGATCTTCATGGCGGGCTTCCTAGGCAGCCGGGCGAAAAACAAGCAGGCGCGACAAGGTGAAGTTGAATATCAACCCCACCAGCACGCCGCAGGCCTGGGCGATATACTTGTCGTCGAACGGCGCGGCGGCAAAGCGCAGCAATGCCGCGTAAACCGCATAATTGACCACCGCTCCCAGAAGATTGGCCCCCACGAACGCCACGAACTCCCGCGCCACCGCGCCCATGCTGCCGCGCGCGCGGCGTGCGGCAAAGGTGAAATAGCGATTGCCCAGCCAGGTGAAGATCATGGCGACAAAGATGGAAAAGGCGCCGGCCAGATAGCTGTTGAGGCCCAGTTGACGGGTCCCCAGCCACAACGCCGCGAGATTGACGAAATAGCCCGCCGACCCCACCGCCGCAAAACGCACAAAGGCATGGCGCGCCAGATAGCCGATTGCCGTCACGGCGACGTCAGATCCTGCGGGCCCGGCAGGGCAAGATAGGCCATGCGCTTGGCCTCCCAGCGGCCGCGCGAGACATTGTCCAGGATCAGGCCGCAGGCCGAAGACAGCACGGCGATAATCACCAGGCCGGTGGCCAGAACCGCGGTGGGCAAGCGCGGCACCAGCCCGGTCTGCAAATAGTCCTGCACCACCGGGGCGCCGATCACCAGCGCGATCGCCGCCAGCAGCGCTGCCAGCAGGCTGAAGAACATCAGTGGCCGTTCTTCGCGCAGCAGATAGGCGATGAAGAACAGGATGCGAAAGCCATCGCGCCAGGTGTTGAGCTTGGACACCGACCCGACAGGGCGCTCCTTGTAGCTTGTGTCCATCTCCGACAGCGGCATCATCAGCCGCACGGCATGAACGGTGAACTCCGTCTCGATCGCAAAGCCTTCCGCCTTCAGCGGAAAGGTCTTGACGAAGCGCCGCGAAAACACCCGATAGCCGCTCAGCATGTCCGTCAGATGCACTTCAAACAACCAGCTGGTCAGTCCCGTCAGCAGCTTGTTCCCCAGCACATGGCCGGGTCGATAGGCGTCCGCCTGGGTATGGACGCGCCGCCCTGTAAGCAGGTCGGCGCCTTGCGACACCATCTGCTTCAGCATCGCGGGCGCCGCGCTCGCGTCATAGGTGTCGTCGCCATCCACCAGCAGGTACAAGTCGGCCTCGATATCGGCGAACATGCGGCGCACCACATTGCCCTTGCCCTGGCGGGGCTCGCTTCGCACCACCGCACCGGCCGCGGCCGCGCGCGCCATCGTCTGGTCCTTGGAATTGTTGTCATAGACATAGACAGTCGCGTCCGGCAGGCAGCTGCGAAAATCGCCCACCACCTTGGCGATGGCCGCTTCCTCGTTGTAGCAGGGCACCAGGACCGCGATTTTCATGGATCAGGATTTCTTCGCCAGCGGACACCACTGATAGGTGCCGATGATGTTTGTATCGAATTGCTGGCACTCCGACCAGCGTATGGCCAGGTGATAGTCGCCCAGGGCATCATGGGCACGGCCCATGTCGGTGGCGTCCGAGATCAGATAGAGGTCGCCGCCGCCCGCCAGATGCGCCGCAACACGGCGTTTCATGTCCTTGGTGATCTTGGTGCCGTCGCGCGGCTGCACCATCCAGCCATCAATCCGCAGGACCGGGATCTCTTTGGGAAGGGTGGTGGCGATGAAGCCCATCGGCGCATCGCCGGTCATCAGCACCATGGTGCGGTCGGCGCGCGGGATCGGCGGCAGCGCCACCGCGACATAGGGATCTTCCACCGGCGCGCGTTCCAGGAAATCGCTGCGGGCGGTCATCAGGCATGCGGCCGCGATTGCCGCCAGCAGGATATAGCGGGTGCGCCGCGCCAGCGGAAACAGTCCCACCGCGCCGATGATCAGCAGCACCGCCAGCATCTCGTAGATAATGACATAGCGATAGATGGCAAAGAATTTCAGCCAGGCGAAATAGCTCGCCGCCGCGAAGCCGAACAGGATCGCCGTGGCGCGCTTGTCCAGCAGTGGATCGCGGCTCTCGCGCCGCAGCAGCCAGATCACGCCCGCCGCGATTACCAGCAGGTAGCTGACCATGACGCGAATGTCCTGGTATCCCAGGTCGTCCGCCACGTGCCAGTCCACCGTGAACATGACGGGGAAGAAAAGCTGCTGCCACCAGGGCCGAAATGTGGGCACAAAACGCAGGTCGCGATACGGCACCGCCAGCGCCAATGGCGACTTCCAGTAATCGTTGAAATAGGGAAACAGCGGATTGCCGGTCAGATGGTAGATATACAGCATCCACGGCGCACTGAAGATGGCAAAGCCGATCACGCCCGCCACGCCGCCGGCCAGCAGCCGCGTCACCTGGTGCTTCCAGCCGCCGCCTACCATCACCAGCGCCGCCGCGAAGCCGACGCAGAAGGGCATTTCCGGCAACTTCAGTCCCATCGCCATGCCGGTGATCAGGCCGGCGATGGCCGAGATGCCGCCCACCTTGCCCAGCGGCCCGGCGCGCAGGGTCTCGCGGTTGCAGACCACGATTGCCAGCCCCACCAGCACGAACAGGCTCATCACATTGTCGTAATAGGTGGTGCCGAACTCGGTCAGCGTCAGCGCGCCCACCTGGCCCAGCAACGCAGCCGCGCCGGCCATCAGCTTGATGTCGCGCGCACTGGCCGCAACCCGCAGCACCGAACGCCCCATCAGGTACAGCGGCACCACCACGGCGCCCTGGACCCCGCCCAGCACCCCCAGCGCGATCCACGATCTTGTGTGCGTCGCCAGCCAATAGAAGGGCACGTCGAGATAGGGATTGTAGTAGCTGCCCTGGTGGGCCACCGCCATGTCGATGCCCATGCGGTGGTTCAGCAGGGCATAGGGCGCGTACCAGTGATAATTGCGGAAGTCCCAGCTGGTGTCCTTGCCCAGCACGATGACAAAGCCGGCCCAGAACAGGATCGCCAGGCCAAGAAACGCATATTCGCGGGCCGTGAGGCGGTTGGACGGTGCCATCGGACTATCAGGGAACCTGAGCTTGCCCACAGGTTCTAGCCTGTCTTTGCAGCTTCGATAAGCCCCGTCCGCCAAGGGCTTAGGGCTCGTCCGGTTCCACGGCCAGGTTGCGCAGAAACTGCAGGGTACAGGCCCGCCAGGAGCGGCTTTCGGCAAAGGCCCGGGGCGTCAGGGCGCGCGGATTGCGGGCGATTTCCAGCGCCCCCAGGCAGGCCGTGCGCAGGTCCGTATCCAGCACCGCCACATCGCTGCCGCCCGCCACCTGTGGTCCCACCACGTCGCGCGGGCCTTCCACCGGATAGGCCGCCACCGGCAACCCGCAGGCCAGCGCCTCCAGCATCACCAGTCCAAAGGTGTCGGTGCGGCTGGGAAAGACAAAGACATCGCTGGCGGCATAGGCCCGCACCAAAGGCTCACCCACCAGCGCCCCGGCGAATTTCACATCCGGATATTTGCGCGCCAGCGCGTTCTTGGCAGGGCCGTCACCCACCACCAGCTTGGTGCCCGGCAGGTCCAGCGCCAGGAAGGCTTCGATATTCTTTTCGATCGCCACCCGCCCGACATAGATCCAGGTCGGGCCCGGCCACGGATGCACCGCGCCCGCAATGGGCTGGAACCGGTCGGTATAGACCCCGCGCGACCACAGCCGCAGGTTCCTGAAACCATGACCCGCCAGTTCGTCCTTCAAGGTCTGGGTCGCCACCATCACGGCGGTGGCCGGCGCATGAAAACGGCGCAGCCAGCGCCATACCAGCGATTCCGGCACAAAGCGGAAGCGGGCATGGACATATTCGGCAAAGCGGGTGTGAAACGCGGTGGTAAAGGCGATGCCGTGCTTGCGGCACACCGCCCGGGCGGCAAGCCCCAGCGATCCTTCGGTGGCGATATGCACCGCGTCGGGCGCGAACTCCTTGATCTCGCGCGTCAGCGCGCGCTTCTGGAAAAAGGCCAGCCTTATTTCGGGATAGGTCGGCATCGGAAAGGTGCGCCGCCCCAAGGGCGTGATCATGCGCACGCTATGACCCAGCGAAGCCAGGTCCTTGCCCAGGATTTCCAAGGTGCGCACCACGCCATTGACCTGGGGTGTCCAGGCATCGGTGACGATGAGAATCTTCAAATGCGCCGCCACGCCGGGTATGGGTCCCGGTTCCAGCCGCTTGGCCCTACGCGGGTATAAGCGCGCCCTGCCGCCCTCTGGCCTGGTGTCCTTTCGCGGACTGGCCGGAGGATTTTGCGGCGCTTCTCTGAGGCGGGGTTTCCCAGCGCAGAATCTCCATAACTCCGCGGGCATCTTCGACAAGGGCAGTGCAGCTTTCAACCCAGTCTCCGTCATTGAGGTAAAGCACATCGCCGATCCGGCGGATCTCGGCATGGTGGATATGGCCGCAGACCACACCGTCCACGCCGCGCATCTGCGCTTCGCGCGCCACGACGTCTTCGAAGTGGGAGATGAATTCCACCGCGTTCTTGACCTTGTGCTTCAGCCAGCCCGACAGCGACCAATAGGGCAGGCCCAGCCGCTTGCGCACCGCGAACAGAACGTCATTCCAGCGCAGCATGATGCCGTAGGCCCAATCGCCAAAATGGGCGATCCACTTGGCGCAGGCGATGACGCCGTCGAAACGGTCGCCATGCAGCACCCAGAAGCGCTTGCCATCGGCGGTTTCGTGGATGGCTTCATTGACGATCTCGATGCCGCCAAACAGGCGCCCGGCATAGTCGCGGGCGAATTCGTCATGGTTGCCGGGCACGAAGATCACTCGGCAGCCGGCATCCACCTTGCGCAGCACCTGCGCCACCACTTCATTTTGGGCTTCCGTCCAGTACCAGCGGCGCTTCATCTGCCAGCCATCGACGATGTCACCCACCAGGAACAGCGTCTCGCAGTCATTGTGCGCCAGGAAGTCAGCGAGCGCCTCGGCCTTGCAGCCGCGCGTGCCCAGATGCGTGTCGGAGATGAAGATGGTGCGGTGGCGCGAAAAGCGTGCGGTGTCTGTGACGGTTAGCGGTGCCCCGCGCGCCGGCGAAAGAGCGCCTGCAAAATTCTGGGCATTGTCGAAAAACGCAACCTCGGCCATCGGATGTCTCCAGCCTTCTCTGAGGCGGGAAGTAACCGCTTCGCACGAATCTTTTGTTGCGTGCGTGCGACGGAGCGATGAATCAGGGCGCCTTGGCGCTTTTTCGCGATTTTCACTCCCCTGCACGCCGGGATCAGGGAATCCGGGCTCCTGTTTCTCCCCTGTCCGGGCACCCTTTCAGAATTAAGGGTTGATGCCGAATATTGCGGCGCACAATTGAGCAGTATGGATGCAGTTGCGGAAAATACAGGCAGAGACCGCCGAAAACGCCAGTATTTCCGCGGTATTTTCTCATGATTTTGAAAAATTCAACTTGCGGACAAGATTGCGCTTCGGCATATTGTTGCAGCGCGGTATCGCGATTTCGATCGCGAGGCCGCCGCCCTTCCTGGGCGTTTCCTCCCTGAACTTGGCCGCTCCTCGGAGCGGCCATTTTTTTTGCCCAGAGATTTTGGCCTCTGGGTTCGCGCCATCGCTCGTGGACCAACGTCCACGTCGCTCCTGCCCAGGGACCAAAATCTCTGGGGCAAAATGGCGAAAGTTATTCGGCGGCTTCGGGGAGGGATCTGGGTCGGCCCAGGCTGCCGATCTGGATCGTGGTCAGATGTTCCAGCACCCGCGTCAGCCGCGCGCGCACCGATTCAAAGCTGGGGCGCTTGGTGATGCGGTCTTCGTCCAGATAAAGCGCGCGGTTCACTTCGATCTGCAGCGCATGGCTGCCGGACGCGACCCGGCCATACTGGACCGTGCTGTGGCCCCCGGCATAGGGCGTGTTGCGTGACACTGAAAAGCCTTCGCGCGCAAAGGCATCTTCCGCCCGCGCCGTCAGCGCCGGCGCCGCTGATGCGCCATAACGGTCGCCCAGCACGATATCAGGCACCGACAGGGCCGATGGCATGGAATGGCAATCGATCAGCACCGCCACGCCAAAGCGCGCCCGGGTCTGCGCCATCATCGCGGCCAGCGCCTGGTGATAGGGCTTGTAGAGCTGTTCCAGTCGCAGCCCGGCTTCGCTGCGGTCCAGCTTGCCGCGATAGATTTCCGCCCCGTCGCGCACGATGCGCGGAATAACGCCAAGGCCCGCCGTCACGCGCGGCGTTGGCGCATCCACCGGCACCCGCAAGGCGCCGTCGAACATCGCGGTATCCAGCTCGCCGATGCCGCGATTGACGTCCAGCCAGGCGCGGGGGAATTGGGCCGCCAGCAGCGGCGCCCCCAGCCCCACAGCCCCGGCAAACAGCTCGTCCACAAAGGCGTCCTCGGACCGGCGCAGGGTGATGGCGTCCAGTCGGCTCCGCGACAGCAGGCTGGCGGGATAATGGCGACCCGAATGGGGGGAGGCGAACGCGAAAGGCACGGTCTGGCGAACCGGGCGATCCAGGCGAAACGGGGCGTTTTCGGGCTCAGCCATGCAGTTCACACTCATTGCCGGGCCCAAGGTCGCACCCGGCCCCCGGCGTGGCAAGGTTTCTGCGTTAACCGAGGTTTACAGCTTTACCCACTATGGTCTTACATGGGGACGGGTGACGGGGTCGACATGGCGCATATCCTATTGGCGGAAGACGATGAATCCCTGCGCAAGTTCCTTGCCGCGGCCCTGGTCAAGGCCGGCCATGCGGTGACGGATTTCGGCGATGGCGGCGACGCCTATGAATGTATCAAGGGTTTCACCTTCGACCTGCTGCTGACCGATATCGTCATGCCCGGCATGGACGGCATCGAACTGGCCAAACGCGCCGCCGAAATGAATGCCGCCCTGAAAATCATGTTCATCACCGGCTTTGCCGCCGTGGCCCTGCACCCGGCTTCCGGCGCCCCCAAGCAGGCCAAGGTCCTGTCCAAGCCCTTCCATCTGCGCGAGATCGTGGCCGAAGTGGACCGGATGCTGGCCGCCGCCTAAGCCGCTTCAATCTACAAGCACAAGGCAAGGCATCGGCAATCGATGATGCGCGCGCGTGCCGCCGTGCGACCGCTCAACAATTCCATAAACAACAGCCCCGAACAAGCGTAACATTTCACATACCGGCACCGTTGACCGGCAGAAATGGAGCGAACATGGAGCGTCCCTCACACATCATCATCCCCACATCGCATCGTTATCGCCTGCCGCTGCTGGCACTGGCAGCGTCCATCCAGATCGGCGTCGCCTGGCTGTTCATGCATGGCCTGGCAACCAGCATCAAAAACTCATTCCACGACATCATCGTCAGCGACATCAAGGAGCCGGTGAAGCCCAGAGCGGAACCGCCGCCGCCGCCAAAGGTGCCCCAGAAGATCACCATCCCCACATCCGCCTTGCCCCCGTACACGGTTGATACCGCCACGGTCCTGCGCAACACCGACAGCGAAATCCCGACCACTGGCGGCGGCACGACCGTCACGCCGCCGACCATGCCGGATCGTCTCGCGGTCAGCATCGCGTCCACCCACACCACGCCGCCCTATCCCGTCGTGGCGCGGCGCACGGGGGCGGAAGGCAACGTGACCTTGCGGCTGACGGTGGCGCCGACGGGACGGGTCAGCGCGGCCGAAGTTGTCGCCTCCAGCGGCAGTGACGACCTCGACCAGGCCGCCCGGAAATGGATCCTGGCCCATTGGGCCTATCGTCCGGCGCTGGATCATGGCCAGCCCGTGGCCAGCCAGACTCAGGCGACCATGACTTTCAACCTGAAAGACGTCCGCTAGTTTGGGCCCGGAGCCGGCCTTTTCCGGGCCGGCTCCGGCCCCCAAAACCTGCGCTTGCCCCCCGGATACCCCGACTGTATAGAGGCCCTCCTTCCCCGTAGGTGGGGCGCGTAGCTCAGCGGGAGAGCACTTCCTTGACATGGAAGGGGTCACAGGTTCGATCCCTGTCGCGCCCACCACTTAAAACCAGCGGTTTTTGAATTTTCCCCTTGGGGGACCATCTGGCTGGTGGGCTAACGGTGGGCTTATCCAGCGCATGGATGCCCTCCGTAATTGCCCCGATACAGGTGGCGATTAATCCAGGTGAACCACAGATTTTTCGTCGTGGGATTTTGCTGCGCCAACCGCAAATCCTTGTTGACCCACTCTTATCTGCCGGTCGCGCTGGAGATTCAAAATCAGGCGAATCCAAATTCATCGAACTCGGCCTGAAAAGCCCCGCTTGATATTCTTACAGAACGTGACTGGCCCAAGACACGCAACCAAGAATAAAGCCGTCATGATTCTTACCTGCTGATCGGGTTGCTTGTCGTTCTCGTGGGCGCTGACCCGCTCCCCGTAATGCCCCCGTTTATGAGGCGTGCTGAAAAATCGGTCGGTGTGAGCCCGGAAAACAAAAAGGGCCGCCTCTCCGCAGAGAGGCGGCCCTGGTTCAGACCGTCCTGGCCAACCGCCTGGCGGCCATCCATCTGTATGAATCCCTGGGCGGGGGCTGGGTCGAGGAAACTGCAGACCGCACACAAATAGCTCGGCAAGCCGATTGATAGACGCTATTGCGTCAGGTGAACGGCAAGACGGCAATCACGGCCAACGGGCCGGAACGTCCACAACACCCGGATTCATGCAATGCGCTTCAAACGGACAAGCCAGTTTGTACTCGTGGCGACCGCCTTGCTGGGCAGTGCGGCCCTTGCCCAGACTCCCGCACCCGACAGCGCATCTGTCCTGTCCGGCGGCGAAACGCTCTACTCCAGAAATTGCGGCGGCTGTCATGGCTATGATCTGGCCGGCGGCAGCGGCCCCAGCCTGTTTGCCGATACCCTGCTCTCCAAGCGCACCGACGACATGCTGCGCTACACAATCCAGAATGGCCGCCCGGGCACCCGCATGCCCCCCTGGAAGGCCCTGCTCACCGACCCCCAGATCGGCGCGATCATCGCCTATGCCCACAGCGAAGCCGACCGCCTGCACGGGCGGTAGAATTGCGCCGCCAGCTTCCCCATTCTGCCAAATGACTATCCCCGTATCGGTCGCCAGCGCCGCCATGTAAAATCGCGGTGATGAAACAGATGCGCCGTCCCTATCCACACCCATTCGCCGATCACTTAGCCGATCGCCGCTGCGCAGACGTGCCGGCCAAAGCGGGGATAGGCCTTCACCGACCCCTTTCGCATCAGGCACTTGGCACCCAACCGGGGGGAGGGGGGAGTCTGTTTTCTCGCCGCACAATTAAATTGCCCAAGCCCGGATTTGGTTCGTGGCCCGGCACTGCGCTATCCACGCTTATGACCCAAACCCGGAGTGCCGCATGACCAAGGACGAGATCACCACCTGGGCGCTGGCCAATGGCTGGCAGCTGATCGACGGCGCCCCCAGCCTGACCAAGCCGCGCTCGCCCCATCCCGGCACCGCCAGCAATGCCATCGTGCGCCTGGTCCTGAAAACCACGGTCGCCAGCCTCGAAATCAAGAAACCCGCCGGAAAGTGGGAAAAAGTCTCGAGCGAGAGCTATTCCAGGATCACCGCCGACCCGGATTCCGGCGTCCCCGGCGGGCTGAAACTGGACACCCTGGCCGGCCTTAACCAGCTGATGCAGGACAACAAGGACCGGCGGATGATGGCAGGCATAGGCGGCATGAAGTCCTGAACCTATCTTTTTGCGCTGAGGGGACTAAAGAGAGGCCGAAATCCCGATTTTCTGAAAGTTCCCAGTGACGTTTCCCGCCTCCAATCCTGCCCTTGCCCGTGCCCTCGCCGAACGCGACTACAAGACCGCCACCCCCGTGCAGCTTGCCGTGGTGGGCGAAGAAGCCGAAGGCCGCGACCTGCTGGTCAGCGCCCAGACCGGCTCCGGCAAGACCATCGCCTTCGGCCTGGCCATGGCGGATACCTTATTGGAAGGCGCCGAAGCGTTCGGCCCGGCCCGCGATCCGCTGGCGCTGATCATCGCCCCGACCCGCGAACTGGCGCTGCAGGTGCAGCGCGAACTCTCCTGGCTCTATCACTATGCCGGCGCCCGCATCGTCTCCTGTGTCGGCGGCATGGACCCCGGCACCGAACGCCGCGAACTGGGCCGCGGCGCCCACATCGTCGTCGGCACACCGGGTCGCCTGCGCGACCACCTGGAACGCCGCGCCCTCAATGTCTCCTCGCTGAAATGCGCCGTGCTGGACGAAGCCGACGAAATGCTCGACATGGGCTTTCGCGAAGACCTGCAATTCATTTTGGAGACGACGCCGGCCGAACGCCGCACGCTCCTCTTCTCCGCCACCCTGCCAAAGTCCATCGTCACCCTGGCGACGCACTATCAGAAAGACGCGCTGCGCATCGCCACCCGCAGCGAAACTTCGGGCCATGCCGACATCGAATATCGCGCCATCCGCGTTGCGGGAAACCGCATCGAAGGCGCCGTGGTCAACCTGCTGCGCTTTCTCGATCCGCCGGGCGCGCTGGTCTTCTGCAACACCCGCAACGCCGTGCGCCACATGGAAGCCCAGCTGACCGAGCGCGGCTTTTCCTGCGTCGCGCTGTCGGGCGAACTTTCGCAGAGCGAACGCAACCATGCCCTGCAGGCGCTGCGCGATGGCCGCGCCAAGGTCTGTGTCGCCACCGACGTGGCGGCGCGCGGCATCGATCTGCCCAGCCTCAGCCTGGTCATCCATGCCGACCTGCCCAACGACGCCGAAGTGCTGCAGCATCGCAGCGGCCGCACCGGTCGCGCCGGCAAGAAAGGCATCAGCGTGCTCTTGGTGCCGCCGTCACGCCGCCGCAAGGCCGAGGAAATGCTGGGCCGCGCCCGCGTCAACGCCACCTGGGGCAATGCCCCCACCGCGGCCGAGATCCGCAAGCTCGACCAGGAACGCCTGCTGGACAATCCGCTGCTGGCCGACCCCAGCGAAGACGATCTGGTGATGGCCGACGAACTGCTCAAGTCGCGCGATCCGCGTGTTGTGGCGGCCGCCTTCGTAAAGATGTATCGCGCCGGTCTGCCGGCGCCCGAAGACATTGACGACGTGCCGGCCTTTGCGCGCGAACAAAAGCCGCGCGGCGATCACAAGGACCACAAGACCCGCGAACGCGCACCGCGCGAACACGCCGCCCGTGAGTACACGCCCCGCGAACACACGCCCCGCGAACATGCGCCGCGTGAAAGCGCGCCCCGCGAACACACGCCGCGCGAAAACGCTCCGCGCGAATATGCGCCCCGTACCCCGCGCGAATATGCACCGTCGCGCGAACCGCGCGGCTCCAAGCCGGGCGACATGCAGAACGGCGTCTGGTTCCGGCTGAATGTCGGCCGCGAGCGCAATGCCGATCCCAAGTGGCTGCTGCCCGAAATCTGCCGCCAGGGCGAGGTTTCCAAGAAGGAAATCGGCGCCATCCGGGTATTCGAAACCGAAACCCTGTTCCAGGTCGAAGCCAGCGCCGTGGAGAAATTCACCAACCTGGTGACCGAGCGCAAGAAGGGCGGCGTGCGCATCCTGCCGGCGCGCGACCAGACCGGCGAATCCCATGGCCGTCCGCGCGGCGAAACCTTGGCGGCGGCCGCTGCTGCCGGCGAAGCGCCCAAGCCGGACTTTGAAGGCAAAAAGCCTTTTAAAAAGCCCTTTGGCGACAAGAAGCCGTTCGGCGACAAGAAGAAGTTTGGCGGCGGCAAGAAGTTCGGCGGCAAATTTAAGGGCAAGCCCAAGTCAAAGGGGCCCGCCGCCTGATATCCGCGTGAGCCCGGCAAGCCGGGCAGCATTCCGGCACAATAGTCGCCATTCACGCACATAATCCAACCAACTCCCGGGAAGCCGCGCCGACTTTGCCCGGAACCACACTGGCCTTTGCGCTAGGCTCCTGCGCATGGGGGATGGGGATTGGCTTTTGCGCATCGCGCCGTCGCGCGATACCCGTGCCGTCATGCTCCCCATCCACGGATCAAGGAGTGGGACATGAAGGCCAAAATCCGCACTGCAAGCATCGAATCCGCGCCCGGCCGCTGGCGGCTGCTGGTGCTGACCATGATGCTGCTGTCCTTGCTTTCCGTCATGGCCGCCCATGCCGCGCCCGCCCGCAATGATGGCTATGTGCCCTTCTGGTTCGACCCCAAGGGCCGGGTGCTGATCGAAGTGCCGGTCTTCGACCAGGACGTCCTTTATTATGTCAGCGCCGCCACCAATCCCGGCTCGGTGGAAACCCCCTTCGATCGCGGCATCATCGTCAGCTCGGTCATCCATTTCCAGCGGTCGGGCGCCAAGGTCGTGGTCAACCAGATCAACATGGGCTTCCGCGCCACCCAGGGCAGCGCCAAGACCCAGGAAGGCGTCGCTGACAGCTTCCCCACCTCGGTGCTGGCAGTCCTGCCGGTGGAATCCGAAGACGGCGGCAGGGTTGTGGTGGATGCGACGTCGCTGTTCATGCGCGACGCCGGCGAGATCGCCGCCAAGTTCAAGCGCGCCAAGCTGGGCGACTACAAGTTCGATCCCTCAAAAAGCGTCTTCTATCCCCGGCGCATGAAGGCCTTCCCCGAGAACACCGAGATCGAGACCATCTCGACCTTCACCTCCGATGCGCCCGGTGCCGCGCTCAGCAATGTGACGCCTTCGCCTGGCACCTTCACGATGCGCATTCATCATTCCTTCCTGAAGGCGCCGACCGGCTATACCCCGCGCGTCACCCAGGGCGTCGCCATGCAGGCGATGATGACCTTGGGCGGGGCCAAGGACACCGCGCCCGAGGCCCGCGACTATGTGCTGGATCAGCTCGAGCAGCTGCCGACGATCTGAAGGGCCGCAAGGATGGCGATCCGCTGACCAACGCCTTTTATCGCCAGTCGGCCCGCCAGATCGCGCACTATCTCACCAATCCGCAAGCCAATGTGCCCAAGGATATTGAACCGGCCTGGAGCGCCGAGCGGAAAAGGGGGCGTCACCACCCCAGTACAAAGGTGGCGCCGCCTTTTTTGTTTCTCGCGTCGTGACGGGAACATTACAACTTATCCCCACGCCTGCGCCGCGCGCTAGAATGCACGAATGACGAAGCGTATCGCCGCGCTTGTCCACGCCTTATCCTCTCATGGAGGGGAGGGGGCCGCGCGCATTTCTCAAAACAACGCACCAGCCTAATACTGGAAAAACAGCCGGATAGGCCCCGCGGCGGGCCGCAAAGAAGCCGCAAGGCCTCAAAGCCTGCCCACCTCTTGTCCACGTGCTTCGCAACTGCGGAATGCTTTTGTCTTCGCGCGGGCAACGCATGGGCGTATGCTTTTTCCCACTGGAACTGGATCACGGGGTGCCGTGACCGACGGCAGCAATGCCGCCAGGCCAAGGCGCCCCGCCACAGCGACGGGAGAAGCGCTATGACCATCAGGAACCCCATTGAATGGAGCGGCGCACAGCTCGCATCGGCCGCCCATGCCGCCGGCGCCATGCAACGCTCAATCGACCACATGCGCGACACGGCGCATTCGCCGGCGCCCGCGGTACGCCGCATCACCAATGCCGATGTGTGGGACTCGCTGCGGCTTGGCTTTGCGGATTTCACGGCCTATCGCAGCGATGTGATCTTCCTTTGCGTCACCTACGCAATCGTCGGCCTGGTCATGGCGCGCATCGCCTTTGGCGCCGACCTGCTGCCGCTGCTGTTTCCGCTGGCTTCCGGCTTCGCCATCATCGGCCCGTTGGCGGCTGTTGGCCTGTACGAGATGAGCCGGCAGCGCGAACTGGGCGCCCAGGTGGGATGGGCCAACGCCTTCGATGTACTGAAGGCGCCGGCCGTCGGCGGCATCGCCGCGATGGGTGTCATCCTGATTGCGCTGTTCCTGGCATGGCTGGCCGTGGCGTGGATCATCTTCCAGAACACCATGGGTCCGGTCGTGCCGTCTGCTCCTTTGGCCTTCGCCCATGATGTGTTTCTGACTCCAGGCGGGCAGGCGATGATCGTGCTGGGTGTGGGGGCGGGCTTTGTCTTTGCGCTGCTGGCAATGATGCTGAGTGTGGTGTCCTTCCCGCTGCTGCTGGACCGCGACACCGGTCTCGATACGGCGATCCGCACATCCTTCCACGCGGTGATGGCCAATCCCGGTCCCATGGCGCTATGGGGCCTGGCGGTGGCGACCCTGCTGCTGGCCGGCACCGCCCTGGTATTCGTGGGCCTGACAGTGGCAGTGCCGGTGCTGGGTCACGCCACCTGGCATCTCTATCGCCGCCTGGTGGCCTGACGCGCCCAGACTTCCGCTTCCGGCAATTCTTGCTAATGTCCCTCAAAACATAAGGGGAGGGACACAGGATGCGGACCAGTTTTCTGGCAGGCTTGGTGCTGAC
The DNA here is from genome assembly GCA_038324265.1 of Micropepsales bacterium. Taxonomy (GTDB): domain Bacteria; phylum Pseudomonadota; class Alphaproteobacteria; order Micropepsales; family Micropepsaceae; genus Rhizomicrobium. Next base: position 47,002 of record JBBQHU010000004.1, read on the forward strand.
GGCAAGCGCGGCGCTCGTCACAACAGGTCGGGCGCAGCCCACGACGATCCCGGCGCCCATGGGCGTGCCCAAGCCGGGCCCGGTGACCAAGGGCCCGTACCAGCCCCAGCCGATCCTGCAGGGCGGCATCGTGATTCCGCTCTTTTCACCTGGCTCCCCCTTTCTGAACGCCAAGCGCGTCAGCGAGGCCGAGGTCTATACGATGGACGCGGCGGTCCCCGGCCGTATCGAGCGCATCGTCAACATCCACAATCCCTCGATCGAGGTGCATTTGGCCGGCGCCGGCAACAATACCGGCACCGCCATCATCTTGGCCCCAGGCGGCGGCCATCAGACGCTGGTGGTCGGTCTGGAGGGCGCCGATCCGGTGCCCTATTTCTTCGAATACGGCATCAACACCATCATCCTGCGCAATCGGCTGCGCACCAGCGGATACAATCCCAAGACCGACGGCGTTTATGACATTCAGCAAGCCATCCGGCTTGTGCGGGCCCATGCTGCGCAGTGGCACATCGATCCCAAAAAGATCGGTGTGGTTGGCTTTTCCGCTGGTGCCGAACTGACCATGGCGGCAGCGATCCAGTACCCGGAGTTCGATGCGAAGAACAACCTGTCGGGCGACCCGCTGGCGGGCGTCACCTCCCGGCCGGATTTTGTGGGTTCGATCTATCCAGGCCCCTCGCTGTTCACCAAAGGCGGCACGCCGCCGATCCCAAAGGATGCGCCGCCCAGCTTCATCGCCGGTGCGGGCTTCCAGGACAAGGTGCATGCCGTGTGGGCGGACGAGTATTTCAGCGCCATGCTGAATGCCGGCATCCCTAATCTGGAAATGCATATCTACGCCCGCGGCAAGCATGGCGGCGGCCTCAGCTATCGCGACTTCACCGGCGAAGGCAGCTGGGGCGACCGTTTCACCCACTGGCTGCGCGACCTCGGCTTCTTCGGAAAGCCGGGTGTGGAAACCCTCGCTGCGCAGGACGTGGAAGCCCTCAAGAATGCACCACCGGCCAAGCCCTGAAACAAAAAAGGGCGGCGCCTGAGCGCCGCCCTTTTCTTGTTCTGTGTACCGGTCAGTCGTGTTCCAGCTTCAGAACCTTCGCCAGAACGGTATCCGCGATCCAGATCGTCTTCTGGTCAGCCGATACTGCCATGTAATGGCCTTCGCCGACATCGTTGGAATCCTGCACGGTCCCATGCTTGCCGTACCAACCTTGCACCTTGCCGTCCCAGCCCATCTTGAGCACTAGGCCGTCGCGGCCGGTGGACATCCACAACTGTCCTTTGGCGTCCTGGTAGAAGCCGCAGGTCAGGTTGGACATCTGGATGTCACGATGGCCATTGAGGTCCTTGTCGAAGATTAAGATTTTCTGGCTGGCGCGATCGCCCACCCACACTTCGCCGGTGGGAGAAACAATCACGGAATGGATGGTGGGATATTTTCCATCGGGATGCGCCAGATTGAAGCTCACCAGGAAATTGCCGTTCTGATCAAACTTCATCACGCGCGGATCGCTGCCCGGCACCACCGGCGGCTTCACATAAACGGCATTGTGCGGGGCGTTGCGCACCTGGGGAATGTTGTAGGTGGCGCAGAACGTGCAGTCCGCCGGCGGCGAGGTGCCGCCATGACTCTGAACCACGTAAAAATTGTCATCCTTGTCGAAAGCGATATCCAGCGGCTGGTTGAACATGCCATTCCACTTATCGTCGGTCCAGGGACCGTTTTCGCCGCGAGTGCCGAATACTTTCAGCACTTCGCCATTGCCGTTCATCTTGTAGATGACATTGAGAAAGCTATCGATCGCCCAGATATTGCCGTGACGGTCCACCCTCAGGCCATGCGGGTTCATTGCCATGTTGGGATTGAACACCCGCTTCACGGTGGTGCCTGTTGGGTCATATTCCACCATCATGATCGCGGGGTTGCGATTGAATACCAGCAGGTCACCATTGGGCAGTACGGTGATGGCCGCGACGTTTCCGAATTTCTCGCCGTTCGGCGCAGCCGGGCGAGCGCCAAAATGGTAGGGCAGCTGCGGCGCATTCGGAATTTTTACGGGACCCGGTGGCTCGGACTGGGTGGGAAACGGCGTTTGAGCCAGCGCGGGCAGGGCAAGCAGCACTATGGCGGTCAGGAGCAGCTTTTTCATTTCGTTCCCTTGCTTTCAATAATTGTGGTGGTCAGTAGCGGTCCACGCCCTTGGATTTCCACACCGCGCGCATAGCGGGCGACGTGGCGAACGCGATAAAGTTGGCAGCATTCTTCCGGTCAGTGCTCAGCACTGAAATGCCGGCTGCCATGTCCATGTGCATGTTCAACCCAGTGGGCAGCATCCCGACCAGATAAGGATTGTCTGTCGGCGCATTTTTGGGGTCATGCGGTCCGTGGATCAGGCCAAGTCCCATCGCTGCCGCATCGCCGTCCCCGCGCTTCAGTGCGGGCTCCGAATCGCCTTTGATGGGCTGCGAGGTGATGTCGGCGAAGTCTGGACGCGTCAGCAGACGCCCGCTCATGCCAGCCTGCATGCTGCCTGTGGCTGGATCGGTGTAGAAGACCACTGACGCCATCTTCATTGCGGCCACCAGTTTTGGCACGGTGGTGATGTCCGGTGCGGTCGCTTGCGGCTTCTTGAACAATCCAATTTCCACGCGTCCCAGCGGCGTGAATTGCACAGCGGTGCCGGCGAGACTTGCGGTACCCATCAGGTCCATGGGAAGCATGACCACGTCGGCCGGTTTGCCCGCAAGATCATCCATGATAGCGCCCATCCCGTCCACCTGGATGGCAACTTTCACGCCGGTACTCTTTTCGAAAGCGGCCGCGACCTCTCTCAAGCCCGAATTGGAAATGACGCCAGGGCTGATGACACGGATTTCGGCGGCCTGCACAGACGCGGTAGCAAGCGCGAGCGCGACGACCGGACCGATTAAGTGCATTGTTCCCCCGGATTTCTTGCTCTTATCCGCCCAGCAAACGCCGGTTTGACGCGGATGGCAAGTTAATCCGTCTTGATCACGGCCTGCGGCAGAGGCGCGTTTCCCAGGTCAGCGATGATCGCCTCCCAGGGGAAGGATAGTGTGGGATCATTGGCGAAACGCTTCATGCGGATCGTCAATTTCGCGCCTGCACCTGGTGCGAGCCGCAGCGGGAAACTGGCGGCGTTCACGTTGGTTGTGGCCGTTCCGTTCGAGACCGAGACGATCTGATGCTCGGCATAGGCGCCGCCTTGCACGATGACGCTTCTGGAGCTGCTGGGACTGATATTCACCATATTCAGGGTCACACTGTCCGGTCCCCAGCTTTCCACCAGCGCCGCCACGTCATCCGGAAGGCCGGCCCGACGGTTTTCGGGATCGAAATAACGCAAGCGGCTGTAAAGCAGTGTACCGCCCTGTGCCGGCGTAGTTTTTGCCCAGCCCGGATGTTGGATATAAAGTCCGCCTTCGATCAATTGTGTCAGGGCCTTGATCGATGCCGGATTGTAATCCAATGCCGAATCCGCTAGCCGCATATCGGGCGAGGTAGTGTCGGCGTCCACAATCTCCATCTGTTTGCGTATGCGCGTCATCGCTTCGCGCAATGCCTTGACCGGATAGCCGGGATTTCTGCCTTCCAGGAAGTGATACCAGTCTGTTTCCTCGCAACGCGCGCGATCGGACGGCTTCATGGAAAGCGCATAGATTTCCAGGAAGTTCAGCCGGTACTTGCCCGGCTTGAAGCTGTAGAATCCCTGGTCGCCGAACATGGTCGGCGCGGAAAGTTGGCCGTCCACCGTCTTGGCGGCGGCGTCGAACTTGTCCGCCGTCTTGCGCCAGACATCCAGGTATTTGTCGTCGCCTTTGGACAGCAGATAGGCGTTGAAGAACCCACTTACACACCACGGCACGCGATTGCGGTCGGCCGCCTTGCCAGTCATGGGCACGATGGGCGAGAAGCCCCATCCATAGGTGCCAGCGTACCATTTGCCTGCTTCGCCACCGATTTTGCCGTCCAAACCGATTTTTGAGGGAATGACGCCGCCATTGGCGCGTGCGCGCTCAGCCCAGGCATCGCAATAGCCGAGCACCCATTCCTTATACTTGGGATCATGGGTCAGCATGTAGGCATTGGTGGCGAGCTGAGTACTGGCCAAGTTCAGGGGATGGTCGCCCACCACATCGCCATAGTCCTTGAAATGCGCCAGCATGCCCTCATAGGCGCCTTCGCCGTGGCCCAGTGACGGAAAACGGTTTTCCACTTCGATGGGGTCGCCAGTCCAGTCCAGCGCCGTGGCCTTGCGCAGCATCGGCCCACGGCTGCCATTCATCAGGCTCTTAATGATCTTCAGTTTGGGATCATAGTTCGGCGCACCGGGATCTTCGTCCATATAGAAGCCGGCGAAGCGCTTTACGCGTTCGCGATAAAGGCGGCTGTAGGGCGCGCCCAGCGGCATAAGGTTGAAGACTGTCAGGCCTTCGCCATTGTGCTGCCAGTCGAACTGAGCGGGAAACTCTTTGTAATACATGCCCATTCTGGCGATCGGCACATCGACAGTCTTGGCCTCGCTATACTGCCGTACATGCCCTTCATAGGCTTTTTCGTACATGGTCTTCAGAATGGCGTTGCCGCCCATGGCATAAAGATGCGGCCAGTCATTTACATTTTCGATCGCGTCATCAGGTCCGTCATCGCCGCCGAACCGCGGCGTGGTTTCCAGCCAACCGGTCTCCTGGTTGAAATAGCGTTGGAAATATTTCACGCAGGCGGCGGTGTGGGCGTGAAGCAGTTCGCGCTGCAGCAGCGCCCATTCCGGCGGATCGATTGGGGTGGCTATGCTGACCAGCGCTTCGGCCGCTTTTAACGGCATCATGCCGGCTGCCAAGGTCGCGGCGCTTGCCATCAGAAAGGAACGGCGTGTCGTGCTCATGGTGTTTCCCCTTTTTGCGCGATCTTAAAGGTCACGCCCCCTGTCTGACTAAGCCAAAACGGCTATGGATCGATACGCAATTGACGTTTCGCGTCTGTAATGCCCCAACGAATGCTGCGCGTGCTAGCTTACGGTGTCAGCAACGCCGGGCGCGTCACTCGCGCGCTGGCAAGCTAGAGTGTCTTGACCTTCGCATCTGCGGCAGGCGCCGTCCCCAGCGCATTGCGCAGTGTAAAGAGGAACGCGTCGGCCTCAATCTCGAACACGTCGCCGTCCTGGGTCTGGACGCCCGCGCTGAAAGAGAGGGTCGCGGTACCAAAGAAATGCACATGGACGTCGCCGGGGCGGCGGAAGCCTGGATATTTGAAGTGATGGGCTTCCAGATTGGAAACCGTGTGGCTCATATTGGTCTCGCCCGACAGGAATGGTTTGTCGAACAGGATTTCGTTGCCGCGGCGGACGCGGCTGCGGCCCGTGACAGCTGCCGGTAATTCTCCGGTCAGCAGGTCGGGGCCAAAACTGCACTGGCGCAACTTGGAATGAGCCAGCCACAGATAGTTGAACTTCTCGGTGACATGGTCTGAGAATTCATTGCCAAGCGCGAAGCCGACGCGGTAGGGAACCCCGTCGTCACCGATGACGTAAAGGCCCACGATTTCCGGCTCCTCACCCCCGTCCTGCGCGAAGGCGGGTGAGGAAAAGGCTGCTTCCGGCGCAATGATGGATGATCCATCGCCCTTGTAAAACCATTCCGGCTGAAAGCCGGTTTCACCAGGTTTGGGCTTTCCGTTCTCCACACCGTGCTTGAACATCTTCATGGAGTCGGTCAGCACTTCCTCGCCCGAGAGTTTCTTATGCATGGCGTCGCGCCCTTCGGCCGAGCCAAGATGGGTCAGGCCGGTGCCGGTCACCACCACATGTGCGGGATCGGCATGGTCGATCGGTGCCAGAACCCTTCCTTCCGCCAGAATGCCGCGGATATCGACCGTCTCGCCCAAGCCAAGGCTTTCCACCATGGCTGCAAGCGACACGCCGGCGGCTATCGCCTTGCGGGCCAGCTCATAGGTGGTCGTGACGCTCTGGATCACCTGGCCATGGGTGTCATTGCCCACAGCGGCGACGGCGCGCGCCCCGTCCTTGGTCCGAAACTGCACCAGCCTTAGCACCATGGTCGATTCCTTTATTGGATTGCCCCTTTTCGCGTGCCCGGCCGTCGAACGCAATTCCCTGCTCGCGCGTTATGAGGGTGCCTTTCCCCTATTTATTGACAGATTTCGATGGCCGCCATTCGTCCTTTCAAAGCGCCCGGGCTGCTTGTTCTGGTCGTCTTTTCCGCTTGCTTCCTGCTCTTTTGCGCGGGTGCCATGGCTGCCACCCATGACGTTGCCGCCGGTAATGGTTCCAGCGCCACAGGCCGGGCCGAAGGCCTGCTGGTCGCTGAAATCCTCTTGCTCTTGGTGGTGGGCCGGTTGCTGGGTGAAGGGATGCACCGCATCGGCCAGCCCGCCCTGATGGGCCCGTTGCTGGCGGGGATGGTTTTGGGCCCCTCCCTGTTTGGCTGGATATGGCCCGAGGCGCAGCATTTCATCTTTCCCAACAATGAAACTCAGCGCGGCATGATTGACGGTTTGTCGCAGGTCGGCATCCTGATGCTGCTACTGCTGACCGGGATGGAGACCGACCTGCGTTTGGTGCGCAAGTCTGGCGGCTCGGCCATTGCCATTGCACTTTGCGGAATCGCTTTTCCATTTGCCTGCGGGTTTGCGCTGGGCGAATTCGGCCCGCAATCGCTATTCGGTGCGCCGGGCGCAGGTCGGCTGGCGACGGCGCTTTTTCTGGGCGCTGCGCTTTCCATCTCCTCGATCAAAATCGTGGCGATGGTGGTTCGTGAGATGAACTTCATGCGCCGCAATTTAGGGCAGATGATTGTCGCCACGGCCATCATGGAAGATACGGTGGGCTGGGTAATCATCGCCATCATCTTCGGTATCACCGGTGCCAGCACCGACGGCGGCGCAGCCGGCACTGTCGACCTGATGCAACTGACCAAGACGGTGGGTGGCGTGGTGCTGTTCTTGGCCTTCTGCTTCACTATCGGCCGCTGGCTGGTCTTTACAGCTATCCGCTGGGTGAACGACAATTTCCGAAGTGACTTTCCTGTCATCACCATGATCCTGGTGATCATGGGCAGTTTCGCGTTGATGACCCAGATGCTGGGCGTTCGCACTGTACTGGGTGCTTTTATGGCTGGTGCATTGATCGGGGAATCCCCCATCATGACCAATCACATTCAGGGCCAGTTACGCGGGATGATCACCGCCTTTTTCATGCCGATCTTCTTTGGCATGTCGGGCCTGTCCGCAGACCTTACCATCCTGAAAGATGGCAAGATCGCCCTGTTGACAATTGGGTTGGTGCTGATTGCCTCGGTCGGAAAGTTTTCCGGCGCTTTTGCTGGAGCATTGCTGGGGCGGCTCACCTGGCGAGAAGGTGTTGCGCTGGGGTGCGCAATGAATGCACGCGGTTCCACCGAGGTGATCGTCGCATCCATTGGGCTTTCAATGGGCGCGTTGACACAGAATCTCTACACCATGATTGTCGCCATGGCGGTGATCACTACTATGGCGATGCCACCGATGCTGCGCGCGGCGTTGGCAGGGCTCCCCATTAGCAAGGAAGAGGAAACCCGCATCCAGCGCGAGGCAGTCGACCAGAAAGGCTTTCTGCCACGGATCGAAAGGTTGCTTCTGGCGGCAGATGATAGTGCTGTGGGCTGCATGGCAGCTCAGCTGGCAGGGCTGATCGCAGGCGCGCAGGGCATGCCAGTAACCCTCCTGAGGGTTGCGGCCGACCTGCGCAGCTCAAAAGATTTCACGAGTAACGTCACGGACAATCAGGGTCACAACGATGGCGCCAAGGATATCGTGGAACGAGAGCAGGAAGATGACGAGGGGGGGGCGGCCAGCTCCAGTCACGCCGAACGCAGCACTTCTGCAGACGCCGCTCACAAGGTATTGACTGGCGCCAAGTCGCGCGAGCAGAGCGCCGCCGACCTCAAATCGGATCCCCTGGCCAGGGCGCTCAAAGCCGGCGCACGTAAAAGCGCTGCCATCGTTATGGCGGACGAAGCCGAACCTGATCCGGAAAAAGTCCATCTGACGGCACTCATACCAGTGGATTCGCCCGCTGCGGTTGTGAAGGACGAGTCTCGCAAAGGTCACGACCTGATGTTCATTGGCCTGCAAGCGACGGTGAAGGAAGATGGCAGTATTTCGTCTGGTGTCACACAGCTATCCGCCGGCTTCGAGGGTCCGCTGATTGTGTATGCTGATGCCGGCCAGGCTCGGACACAATTGGATCGCCGCGCCCGAATCCTGCTGCCGGTCAATGGCACACCCCAGTCGCGCCGCGCGGCAGAAGTAGCCTTCGCCCTGGCCCGCGCCACTGGCGCGCAAGTTCATGCGCTGTTTGTCTCGCAGGCAGACGGTCGTACACGCACCCGATTGCGGGAGGAAAGTGTGTTGAAAGACATGGTCGATCTAGGCGAGCGCTATGACGTTTCGGTAATTACCCGAATTTCGCCGCGCGCCGAGGCTGCCCAAGCCATTCTGAGAGAGGCCAAACGCAGTATGGCCATGATCGTGATGGGTGTCAGCGCCCGCCCGGGTGAAGAGCTATTCTTCGGCAACACCGCGACCACGATCCTGAAGGATTGGGAAAAGCCGGTACTCATGCTTGCGTCATAACGCCTCTTCGCAAGGTGTATCCTGGCGGCGAACGCTTTGTGGTCGCGGCGCAGCCCTTCATTGGGAATTCGTATATTTGATGTCACACGCCCGTTAATTCGTTCTGTCATCCCCCACGCCAGAGCACGGGGTTACCCAGCGTCAGTAATTGTCGCAAATGCATTCGCAAAACCGCGACTGCGTCAGCGCTGCCGCATTGCCTGCGTGCTGGAAAAGCAGGGGAGTTTTATGGCCGTGATTTGCAGACTTCGTATTTCCACCGCTGCTATTGCACTAATCTCGGGCGCGTTTCTGGCAGCGACCGGAGCCCACGCGCAGCTTGTCGCATCCAATGCTGCCGGCGGCATTGAGACTGTGGTTGTGACGGGCACCGCCTTCGATCCCGAAAGCGCACCGGCCAAGGCGCGGCTCGAAACCATGGAGCCCCAGACCATCATCAACAAGTCCTTCATTGAGGATTCTGTTGCAGAGACTGCCGACTACACTACCATCCTGGCGATCGCGCCTGGAATGACCGGGTTTGACGTCAATGGTCCCGGCCTGTCGGACGGGGGCGTCAAGAACACGATGCGGGGCCTGCCTGACGGCAGCTACGGCATTACCTATGATGGTATTCCCTTTGGCGACACGAACGGTCCCTCCCACCATTCCCAATCCTATTTTCCGGGCTCGACCATAGGCAGCATCGATGTGGACCGCGGTCCGGGCAATGCGGGCAACATGGGCGCCTCTACCTACGGCGGCTCCATCAACATGTTCTCGGAAGTCCTGACGTCGGATGCGAATGGCAAGGTTTCGGCGACCGTGGGCAGCTGGGGCGTCAATCAATATGTGGGAAATTACCAGACCGGCGATTTCACAATCGGCGGCATTACCAGCCGTGCCATGGTCAATCTGCAGGACGCAAATTCCTCCGGCTATCTGACATTGCAGTCCAGTGCCGCCAAGAACTGGACCATCAAATCCCAAACCGAGATTGCCCCGGGTTGGACCGTGACCCTGTTCGGCAGCTACAATGCCCTGTTTCAGAATTTGAACGACAATTCCGGCGAAACTGCTGCCCAAGTCATTGCCTATGGCAAGACCTATGCGCTGCAAAGCACCAACCCTGCTCTGGGAAACTACGCGGCCTACAACCATGTCCACAAGAAAACCGACATGGAATACCTGCGCGTGCAGGGGGATCTCGGCAACGGCTTCGCCATCGACAACACGCTCTACACCTATGACTATCGCAACAAGACTCTGAGCACGACGTCCGTCTCGCAGACCTCTGCCAATATCGCAGCCGGTATCACCCAGGGAAATGGGTCGATCTTGGGTGGAAAATATTTTCCCAATGACGTGCCCGGCTATACCAAGCAGAACGCTTTCCGAAATTACGGCGATATTTTCCGTGTCTCCAAGGATTTTACATTCGGTTGGCTGACGGGACAGCTGCGCACGGGCCTGTGGTGGGAAGGGTCCAGCTCGCAGCGCGCCCGCTCCGACTATGACGCTACAAAGTGCTTTGCCTCGCCCAACTGCGACCCTTGGCATGGCGGCAATCAACTGTTTGCGGATTCCCGACTTTACAACAGCACGTCCAAACCCAGCACTGTTGTTGCCACCCCGACTTCGGCGCCCTATGGCGGCGGCTATTTCGAATATCAGGAACATTCCAACTGGAACCAGTACCAACCATTCATTGAGCTGGAGTTGCACCCACTGGAAAACCTGACTGTCACTCCTGGCTTCAAGTATGTGAACTGGTCGCGCAGCGTCGCCGCGCCGCTGGAACAGAAGACCAAGCCTGTGGTGCCCGTCTATGGGTCTTACACCACCACGCGCGACCTTCCCTTTTTGATGGCCAATTACAGGATTGAGCCTAGTTGGAGCGTCTATGCCCAGTACGCGCAAGGCATCTATGTGCCGGATATCAGTTCTTTTGAGCAGGCCAAGCCGACATCCACATACCCCAAGGCCCAAACCACCACCAATTACCAGCTGGGCACGGTCTTTTATGCTGACCAATTCACGTTCGACGCCGACGTCTATTATATCGGGGTTGAAAACAACATCACCTACCAGCTCTGCAATGTCGCGCCCTTCACTGGCTCGGCGGGGGAAACCTGCGCGCTGAATACTGGCGCTGCTACCTACAAAGGTCTCGAAGGCGAGGGCACTTACGCCTTTGATGGAGAACTGGAAGGACTTTCTGTTTTCCTGAACGGCTCAATCGGTTCGGGCAAGACACAAGGCAAATGGATCAAGGGCATCCCGATGTGGACATCGGCCCAGGGTATTTTCTACAAGCGAGGTGCTTGGAAGGTTTCGCTGATCGACAAAGTGGTCGGCCAGCAATATTCCGATGCTGCCAATACCACCTTCTACAAGCTGGGCGCCTATTCCAACATGGATTTCAAAGCCAGTGTCACGGAAGGCGCCCTGGAGTTCGGCCTGGGTGTTTCCAATGTCCTCAATTCCCGCAGTATTGGTGCGGTCAGCATCGTCGACAAGACCACTGTCGGCAGCAGCGTCAACGACATCTTCAACCGCGGCGGCAGCCTGGATCAGTACTATTTCCAGCCGTCGCGCGGCTTCCAAGTCACCGTCAAAGCGCGTTTCTGAGGGATATAAGATGAAATATGCAGTTTTTGGTTTGAGCCTTTTATGCATGCCGGCCCAGGCCGGCATCCTGCCGCCTGCCGCATTTGATGCCACCCGTTTCTTGGCGCCGCCGCCTTCGGCAGATTCGGCCCAGACCAAATGGGAGCTGCAGGAGCTGCACGCAATCGCGGCCCGCAGCACCGAAGCTGACCGGACTGCGGCTGCCCGTGACGCCAAAGATGAGTCTGCGGACAATTTTAATGCCGCCATAGGCTTTGATCTTGCCACGATGCCAAAGACTTTCAAGCTCATCACACTCGTGGGCGACGAAGAGGAGGACGACACCAAAACGGCCAAAGCCTTTTTCCATCGCGACAGACCCTATGTGGTTGACGCCTCACTCAAGACCTGCCAGCCGATCAAGCCAGGAAAGGCGACCAACAATTCCTATCCCAGCGGGCACACCACGCGTGCCTTTGCGATGGCCGAGATTCTGTCCGCTTTGCTGCCGGACAAGTCTCAAGCCATCCTGGCGCGAGCATCCGAATATGCCGAGCATCGGCTGGTCTGCAGCGTCCACTATCGCAGCGATATAGCTGCCGGCCAGCAATATGGCACCCTGATCGCTCTCAAGCTGATGGGCGATCCCGTCTTCAAGGCGCAGATGGACGCTGCGCGCACCGAGTTGCGCGCAGCCGGTCGCTAAAGACCTAGCGACTTTCCAGCCAGTGCATGCTGAACAGCCGGTCCTCGTCGGTCCAGACCGCACGAGGACGGAAACCGGCTCGCGCTGCCATCTCGCGGAAGCTCTCAATGGTATATTTGTGGCTGTCTTCGGTATGCACCGGCTCGCCTTGCGCAAACTCAAAACGCGTGCCGCAGGGGAGCGTGACGCTCTGGCGGCGCAGTGAAACCAGGTACATCTCGATGCGGTGCGCCGCCGCATTGTAGGGTGCGTAGTGAGCGAAAGCATCAAGATCGAAACCCGCGCCCGTCTCGCTGTTGGCGCGGGCCAGAAGGTTTTTGTTGAACTGCGCCGTGACACCGGCCGCGTCGTTATAGGCCGCATGCAGCCGTACTGGATCCTTTACCAGGTCCACGCCGATCAGCAGTCCACCGCCATTGAGGCTGGCGCGCATTCGGCGGAGCAGCGCCATGGCAGAATCGGGCTTGAAGTTGCCAATTGTCGATCCGGGAAAGAATCCCGCGCGGCGGGCATCGCCGGAAATATCCAGGGGCTGAGTGAAATCAGCGATCACGGGCCTGACCGGCAGCGCGGGATAATCCGCCGCCAGCTCGCGCACGACGCCACGCAGATAATCGCCCGAGATATCCAGCGGTACATAGGATTTTACATCCGCTGCATCCAGCAGGACACGCACCTTGCGCAGCGAACCCGCGCCGAACTCCACCACCTCGACACCGCTGCCCATCAAGGCGGCTATCTCGCCGCCATGGCGTTGCAGCAGCATCATTTCGGTTCGGGTTTGGTAATATTCCGGCAGTTCGCAAATCTGATCGAACAGACGCGAACCTGCTTCATCATAGAAATACTTGCAGGCCAATTCCTTGGGCGATTGGGTGAGACCTGCGATCAAGCTGTCGGCGAAACTTCCGGCAGGAGGCGCGTCACAAACCCTTGCGAGATTGGCGTCCATCAGATGTCCTCCGCCAGGCGAATGCCGCTGAACTGCCACCGCGCGGAAGGTGGGAAGAAGTTGCGGTAGGTCGAGCGGATATGCCCCGGCGGCGTTGCGACCGAGCCGCCGCGCAGCACAATCTGCCCCACCATGAACTTGCCATTGTATTCGGCCGCAATGCCCTCGAATACCTTGAAGCCGGGATAGGGGTCATAGGAAGAGCGGGTCCATTCCCACACTTCACCGTGCGCGAACAGGGTCGACGCCGCTTCCCATTCGAATTCGGTTGGCAGCCGCGCCTTTGCCCAGGCAGCGTAGGCGCACGCTTCAAAAAAGCTGACATGCTCCACCGGCGCATGAGGATCGAGGGGTTGGACGCCCGAAAGCGTGAATACGCTCTCCGTGCCGTCATTGTCCTTCAGCCAATAGAGCGGCGCTTCCCAGCCTTCTTCCTGCACCCGTCCCCAGCCGTCCGACAGCCAGAATTCCGCACGGCGATAGCCGCCATCTGCGATGAAATCGCTGTATTCGCTGTTGCTCACTGGCCGGGAGGCGATGCGGAATGGCCGCAGTAGAACCTGATGTCGCGGGCTTTCATTGTCGAAGGCAAAACCGGAACCGTCGTGGCCGATAAGTGATACTCCACCTGGCAATGAAATCCCATCCAGCGACATCTCCGCACGCAGCGTCGGCGCTTGTGCACGATAGGCCGGCAGCAGCGGGTTGCTGAAGAAAGCATGTTTGATATCGGTGAGAATCAATTCCTGATGTTGCTGCTCGTGATGCAGGCCCAAAAGAATTGAATCTGTAATGTCGCTCTGCAGGCGCTTTTGGCCGAGTGCAGCCGCCATTGCCGCATCGACATGGGCACGCCAGGCGTAAATCTCGTCGAGCGACGGCCGGGTGATCAATCCGCGCCGTGGGCGCGGGTGCCGAGGCCCCAATGCCTCGTAGTAGGAGTTGAAAAGATAGGCAAAGCGTGAGTCGAAGGGCTTGTAGCCGGGGATCTGGGAGAAGATTACCGTCTCGAAGAACCAACTGGTATGGGCGAGGTGCCATTTGACCGGGCTGGCGTCGGGCATGGACTGGATTGCGGCGTCCTCCGCCGACAATGGCGCTGCCAGGGCTTCGGTGTGGGCGCGCACCGAGGCATAGGCTTGCGCCAGCGATGCGGACTGTTGGACGGCGGCTTTCATGCTTGTCCGTTCGATTGGCTGGGCCGACTTAAGGGTAGGTAGGCGTACGCCCCGAAAATTCAAACAATATGGAAAGAAAACAGGTGGTGCAGAGCAAGGTTCCCGCTGTTAATACACAATAATTCCAGCAATTTGGTCCAAATTGGAACTTTTATATTGTTCCAGCGTTGAGCCCTCAGGGGGAGATACCCTCCATGCCCGTAAAAAACATAAAAGAATGAACCTCCAAGTCAAAACCGCCATGACAGACCAGCCTGCACCTGAATTCCTCAGCGGCGGCGGGGAGGTGGGGGCTGCCATGCGGGCGTTCGACTGGTCCACCACGCCGCTGGGTCTGCCCGAAACATGGCCTCGTACCCTTCAGACCTGCCTGCGCATCATGCTGGCCTCGCGCCAGCCAATGTGGGTGTGGTGGGGTCCGCATCTGATCAATTTCTACAATGACGCCTACCGCTTTGTGCTCAAGAACAAACATCCTTCCGCCCTGGGCCGGCCGGCACGCGAGGTGTGGGCAGAAATTTGGGACCAGATCAACGATCGCGTTGACGCCGCCATGGCGGGTGAGGCGTCCTATTCCGAGGCCGAGCTGTTGGTCCTGGACCGCAGCGAATATCCCGAAGAAACCTACTACACCTTCTCTTTTTCTCCAGTGCCGCAGGAGGATGGCAGTGTCGGCGGTATCGTCTGCGCCAATACCGATGACACCGACCGGGTAATCGGGGCGCGGCGACTGGCTCTGCTCCGAGAGATCGCTACCCGCACCTGGGAAGCCAAGTCCGTGGCCGATGTCTATATGCTCGCGGCGCGGGCGCTCGCCACTGACCCGCGTGACATGCCCTTTGCGCTGATCTATCGCCTCGATGATGACGGTGCGCGTGCGACCTTGCGCGGCACGGCGGGTATTGAGGTAGGCCATGCGGCCGCGCCGGAGTCACTGGCGCTGGACAGTTCTGCGCTTTGGCCGTTGAGCGAGGCGATGCGAAGCGGCGCGCGGCGCCACGTCACAAGGCTGAACGAAAAGTTCGTGGACCTGCCGCGCGGGGCCTGGCTGGAACCGCCGCAAGACGCGGTTCTGCTGCCGTTGGCCACCAGCGCAGAAGCAGCGCCACGCGGCGTTCTGGTGCTGGCGGCCAATCCCTATCGCCGCCGCGACGATGACAATTTCGACAATTTCGCCGCCCTGGTGGCGCGCCAGATCGCCAGCGCCATCGTCACGGTCGAAACCGCAGAACTGGACCGCGAACGCGCCAAGGCGGCCGACATGCTGGCGCTGGAGATCGAACATCGCCGACGCATCGAGCGTCACCAGAACCTGCTGCTGGACGAACTCAATCACCGGGTAAAGAACACGCTGGCCACCGTCCAGGCCATGGCGATTCAGACGTTGAAGGGGGTGGACGTAACGGCGCGCGATGCTTTTCTGGCGCGGCTGTTCGCGCTTTCAAGCCAGCACGATCTTCTCACCCTCGACAATTGGGAAGGCGCCTCGCTGGAAGGGGTGGTGCGGCGCGCGTTGCGGCCCTATCGCGAGGATGACCGCATTCGCTTCATGGTCGAAGGCCCGGCGGTACATCTGGATCCCAAGCGGGCCTTGGCGCTGGGAATGGGCTTCCACGAGCTTGCGACCAATGCGGCCAAGTACGGCGCTCTGTCGAATGTACAGGGCAGTGTTCATGTTGGCTGGACCATCGTCCCTGACGGCAACATTCTGAAGTTGCGCTGGGAAGAGCGCGACGGACCTGCAGTCAACGAGCCGGCGCGGCGCGGCTTCGGCTTGCGACTGATCGAGCATGGACTGGGCCGCGAGCTTGGCGGCGCGGTAACGGTGGATTTTGCCCCCGGCGGATTGATCTGTGAATGGGACATGAGATTGTGATGGTGCGCGAAGCCAAAAGAATCCTGATTGTGGAAGACGAGATCGTCGTGGCGCTGTTTATGGAGGATATCCTGGCGGAGTTCGGCTACCAGGTTGCGGGCGTGGTGAGCCATCTAAGCGAAGCAATGGACCGCGATATCGATTATGACGGCGCCGTGCTTGATGTGCATCTCAACGGCAAGAGCGTGTTCGATTTCGCTGATCGCCTGGCACTGAATGGAACACCCTTCGTCTTCGCCACCGGTTATGGCGAACGCGGTGTACCGGAACGCTTTGCGGGCCGCCCGGTCCTGCAGAAGCCCTTCTCCCCCGAAGACCTAAAGCGAGCCCTCGACAAGATCACTCCTCTGGCGGCCTAGCCCGAATTGAGGGAAAACGGCTCTTTTTTCAGGACTTGAAATATTATTTCAAAGATTGTTAAGGCTGCGGCAACTCTGTTCCCATTGCAACCCCGATATGTGACCCGAAAGCCGCAGAAAGCCTCTGGATTCAGTTGGAGTGGACCCGCCCGTCTGATAATTTCTTTCCACTACAGAGGGGCCCCTGCCAAGGGGTGGACCATGAAAAAGATTGTGCACACTGCGGTCTTCGCCGCGGGGTTTGCTGTCGCTTCTGCGATCGCAATGCCCCTGCTGGTGAATGATGTGCGCGCCGCCGATCTCGCCCCCAGCCTGCAATCCTTCAGCGCATCGAGCGCTATTTCGGCCTACCAGCTTTCCGCCACTGGCGTTACCGGCTATGCGCTGCAGCCCACTGTCGACGCCGCGCTGGATCACAGCGGCGCGCGCCTGGCCGACGCCGCCTATGGTGCGCCGCTGATGTCTTCCTTCGCTTCCAGCACTGTGCTGGCGCCCAACCTGGCACTTGATGCCGGCGCGGGCCTCGACATTGCCTCGCGCTTCACCAACTACGCTGCCGCCGCGCCGGCATCGCCCTTCCTGTCGGCGGTGAGCGCGCCTTTCCTAAATCTCGCCAATGGCGGCCGTTACAGTGGCGTCACCTTCGTGCCGACATCGGATGTGCGCGTGCGTCTGGGTACGTCCATTAACAGCGAGAGGTTGGATAGCTTCCATTTTGGACCCGCCGCCCCCACGGGAAACCTGGGCTTCATGTATGACGCCAGCCAGACGCGATCGCTGCTTGCCGGCCTGTCTTGGGATATCTCCGGCCTGCTGGGTGTGGACCTGACCGGCATTTCGACCGACCGCTCCGGTGTGCCGCTGGGCATCGCCAACGTGGCGTCCATCGCGCCCAAGGCATCTACCCAGGCGCTGGGCGTTGCCACCCGTCTCAACATCGGCCAGGGCTGGGTGACCACAGCGTCGTTTAGCGAGGGTCTGACGCAGCTCGAACAACGGCCGGGCCTCAACACCAGCCTGCGCGAGCAGTCCTACTCCATCGCCATCGCCAAGCATGGCCTGTTCGGCGACGATACGCTGGGCCTGTCATTCTCGCGTCCGGCCCCAAGCATGGCCGGCAGCCTTGCCTCCCTGATGGGATCGGGAGACTTGCCGCCATTGGTGGTGGCAAGATCGCCTTCACTGGCGCTGGGCCGTGCTGCTACCGAAAATGATATCCAGCTGGGCTATGTCACCAACTTCCTGAATGGCGCAGTGGCGCTGCAGACCAATGCGGCCTACCAGACCAATTTCCAGGGCCAGCCGGGTGCCACCAGTGTGTCCTTGCTCAGCCGCGCGAAGATCAAGTTCTGATCTTCACTTGGCGCCCTGCGCGTCCTAAAACCACATCGCTTCGCACAAAGGAAATCCCATGGCCGGGCCGCAATTCGTTTATGTGATGAAGGGTCTGTCCAAGACCTATCCCGGCGGCAAGCAGGTCCTGAAGGACATCTGGTTGTCCTTTTATCCGGGCGCCAAGATCGGCATCGTGGGCGTCAACGGCGCCGGCAAGTCCACCTTGATGAAGATCATGTCGGGCATGGATACCGAATATACCGGCGAAGCTTGGGCGGCCGACGGCGTGCGCATGGGTTACCTGTCGCAGGAGCCCCAGCTGGATCCTGCCAAGGACGTGCGCGGCAATGTCATGGAAGGCGTCGCCAAGAAACAGGCACTGGTCGATCGCTTCAACGAAATCGCCAACAATTATACCGACGAAACCGCCGACGAGATGTCGAAGCTGCAGGACGAGATCGAGGCACAGGGCTTGTGGGATCTCGACAGCAAGGTCGACCAGGCGATGGACGCGCTACGCTGCCCCGATGGCGACGCCAAAGTCGAAACTCTGTCAGGTGGTGAGCGCCGCCGCGTTGCACTTTGCAAGCTGCTGCTGGATGCGCCCGACATCCTGCTGCTGGACGAGCCCACAAACCATCTGGATGCGGAGTCGGTGGAATGGCTGGAAGCGACGTTGAGCGAATACAAGGGCTGCGTGATCCTGGTCACCCATGACCGTTATTTCCTCGACAATGTGACGTCCTGGATTCTGGAGCTGGACCGCGGCAAGGGAATTCCGCACGAAGGCAACTATTCCTCGTTCCTGGAAATTCAGGAAAAGCGCCTGAAGCAGGAATCCAACGAGGAAGCCGCACAGCAGCGCACAATTGCGCGCGAACGCGAATGGATCAAACAGTCCCCCAAGGCTCGCCAGGCCAAGTCCAAGGCGCGCATCAATTCCTATGAAGAGCTGGTGGCCAGGTCGCAGGAACAGCGCGGCAACACCGCCCAGATCATGATCCCCGTCGCCGAGCGTCTGGGTGACTTGGTGATTGAGGCGGATAATATCGCCAAGGGCTATGGCGACCGGCTGCTATACGAAGGCGTCAACTTCAAGTTGCCGCCCGGCGGCATTGTCGGCGTCATCGGCCCTAACGGCGCGGGCAAAACCACTCTGTTTCGCATGCTGACCGGCCAGGAAAAGCCAGACGGCGGCACGTTGAAGATCGGCTCCACCGTGCAACTCGGCTATGTCGACCAGTCGCGTGACGCGCTGGATGCCAACAAGACTGTGTATGAGGAAATTTCCGGCGGCACCGACATCATCGAATTCGGCAAAACCAAGATGAACGCACGCGCATATACCGGCGCCTTCGCCTTCAAGGGCGGCGACCAGCAAAAGAAAGTGGGACAGCTGTCGGGTGGTGAACGCAACCGCGTACATCTGGCCAAGATGCTGAAGTCTGGCGCCAACTTGCTGCTGCTGGACGAACCCACCAACGACTTGGACGTCGACACCCTGCGCGCGCTGGAATCGGCGCTCGAGGAATTTGCCGGCTGCGCCATGATCATCAGCCATGATCGCTGGTTCCTGGACCGCATCGCCACCCACATGCTGGCCTTCGAAGGCGATAGCCATGTCGAATGGTTCGAAGGCAACTACCAGGACTATGAGGCCGACAAGAAGCGCCGCCTGGGGCACGACGCTGACCAGCCGCACAAGATCAAGTACAAGCGCTTCGCACGCGCGTGAGGGTCAGTGCGGGCAGGTGATGTCCATGGCCTGCTCGAAACGGCTTTCCAGGGACACCATCTCAATGGCGCCCAGGCGCTCCGGTTTTATCCTAGGGCCTGAGAGCAGGAAGATGCTGTGATAATCCGGCCGCATGGGCCAGAAGCCGTGATTGCCGATGTTTTTTGAGGCGCTGTGGGCATCGCCAGTGGCGGCAGCCCCGAACATCACATGCGGCGCAGGTTCGAAGGCTGCGCCCGAAAGTTGCGGGGCATAGCGTGCGAGCTCTGACGGCGGCACCTCGCGGCCAACATCGCCCTTTCCCGACAAGCCGCGCAGCCAGGCCGCAACTTTGGCGTCGCCGGTCGTAACCAGTCCGCTCTGGACTGCCATGTCGCCGGAAACACCATGCGCCAGCAGAACGCCGCCAATGGCTGCCTGCAACCAGGCAATTGCCGGTGATCTGTCGCATATCGCCATGGCCGGTACGCTGGTCAATCGTGGCCTGGTCCAGGTTGCCGCGGGACGCAACGACGCCGCCATGTCGGATTTCGACGCGGCCATCACGCGCGATCCCAGCCTGGCTTCTGCCTATATCACCCCTGGCGCTGCGCTTTTGTGCGCGGCCCTGTACGAAGCGGCCCGCGCCGACTTCAATCAGGCCATTGCGTTGGGTACTGGTGACCACCACCTGGCCTACTTCAATCGTGGCGAAGCGCAGGAAGCCTCCGGCAATCTGGTTGCAGCCTATCACGACTATCGCAAGGCCCAGGAATTGGCGCCCGACTTCAAGCCCGCCAGCATGGAACTGGTGCGTTTCCAGGCGAATGAACGCCGCGTCGCGACCATTCGCTGATCTGAAGAAGTGAGTAAGGTCGCGCGGGAAACTGCGCGGCCTTATTCTTTGATGCTGGCCTTGGCCGCATACAGCGCGTGTACGCGCCGCGTAACCGCCCCCGGCATGCCATCGCCGATCTTAATCCCGTCAATCGCCACCACCGGCACCGCCGCGCCAGTAGCAGACGTAATGAAGGCTTCCCTTGCGGCCCTGGCTTCGGCGACCGTGAACTTGCGCTCCACGACCTTCATCTGCGCCTCCCCCAAGGCTTCCATCATAACCCGCCGGGTGACACCGGGCAGTATGGCGTTTGACAATTCTCGGGTGATCACTGCCCCGTCGGCGTCCACGATCCAGGCATTTGTCGAACCACCCTCAGTGACGTAGCCCTCGCGATCCACCAGCCAGGCCTCAAAGGCGCCAGCGGCCCTGGCGGCCTGCTTGGCCATCAGGTTTGGGAGCAACTGCACTGTCTTGATATCGCACCGGCCCCAGCGAATGTCGGGCTGGGTCGCTACTGCGATACCCTTGTCCATCCGCGCCTTGAGCCCCGCCATGTCCTGGGCGCGCATGGTCAAGATCAGGGTGGGGCGCGGGCCATCCTTGGGCGGCAGGTGATCGCGCCGCACAGCGCCGCGCGTGACCTGCAGGTACAGCAGGCCGTTGGAGATCCGGTTCTTCGCGATCATCTCGCGCATCACCAGCTTGAGGGCGGCGCGTCCCATCGGCATGGCGATGCCCAGCTCGCGCAGCGAGCGTTCCATGCGATCCAGATGCTGCTCTTCGTCGACAGGCCTCCCGCCGATGACATTCGTAACTTCATAGATGCCGTCGCCCAACTGCAGGGCACGGTCCTCGATATGAACACCCGTCTGGCCATGTGGCAGGTAGCGGCCATTGACATAGGCGATGCGCCCAGTGGGTGCCCGGGTGGCGGACCATTTCTTCATGGGCTGACACTGACTTGGCTTGGGCGCCAGATCAATGATTGGTGCTGGCCTGGACGCCGCGGTCCTTCATCATCTGGATATAGAAAACGCGCGTCTTTTCCGGACCAATGGTATTGACGAGGTCCGCAGGGGTCCTGCCGGCCGCATCAGGGGTGTTTAGCTTGGCGCCATGATCGGCCAACCAGGTGATGATGGCCTCATTGTCGGCTCCCGTGCGGTTAACTAGCACCATGTGCATGATGCTGCGGCCGCGCGAAGCTGTGGCATTGACATTGGGATCCAGGGTCAATGCGTATTTCACGGCATCCAGGTTACCACTTCCGGCCGCGGCCATGGACAGGGTCACGTCGTCACTGGCCTTGATGTCGGGCTTGGCCCCGGCGTCGATCAATACCTTCATGGCCGCTGCAGAGCCGGCATGCGCAGCCAGCAGAAGCGGTGTGGTGGCCGCAACTGGGATCTTGGGAGGCGCGCCCGGCATGTCATTGGCCTTTTTCTTCGCGGCATCGCCGCCAGCCGCTATGGGCGCGGCTGCAGCAACAACTACCGGCTCCGGTGGCTGGGTCGGCGGCGTGGTCATCGCATTGGGGTCGCCGCCCTTTTCAAGCACCAGCTTTACCAGATCGGCATTACCGTTGGCGGCCGCGACATGGATCAGCTGGCGACCTTCATGGTCGCGTTCCTTTACGTCGGCGCCGCGCGATACCACCTGCATGGCAAACGGCACATCATCCACCAGCAGCGCGGCGGCGATCACGGTGGTGCCGTCGGGCAGCACAGCCTTGGTAGTGGCGCCGGCGTCGAGCAGCGCCATGGAAGCGTTGGTCACCTGACTCTGCAGTGCGAAGAACAAAGGCGTGAAGCCTTTGTGCGTCACGGCGTTCACATTGGCGTCATGCTTGAGCAGGAAGGCGATATTGTCTGTGCGGCCCTTGGCGGCGGCCCACATCAGGGGGGTCTGACCTGTGGGGTCAGCGGCGTTCACATTTGCGCCCTTGGCGACCAGCTTGGCCAGCGTTTCGGTGGGGGAGGTGCCGGCACAGAGGGCCAGCGCGGAAATACCGTCGGCACGCGCCGATTTGGCCGCAGCGCCCGCGTCCAGAAGCTGCATGACTATATTGGGATTGCCCAGCTCGCAGGCCAAGGTCAAAGGCGAAGCGCCGCTGACGTCCACGGTGTTGGGCTTTGCGCCCGACCCCAAGAGCAACTTCACTGACTCCTCATCCTGGCGGTCAACCGCCCAGGACAATGGGGTCGACTTGTCAGGCATCAGCGCATTGGGGTCGCTGTGGGCCGCCAGCAGCCGCTTGATTGCCGCATGGTCATCATTGCGCACCGCCTGTGCCAACGGGTTTGCAGCGACACCAGCCCAGCTGCTCGCGCAAAGCGAGCCCATGAGCATAACGCCAAGTCCAAATGCTTTTTTCATACGCCCCGCCGTTTGAATCAGGCGGTCAGGCCGGCCATGCGGCCAGTCGAGTCGCCCAGCTTGCCTACCTTGACGTTCAGGGTATCCATCATGGCCAGCATCAGGTTGGTCATCGGGGTGCCCTTCTGCACCACAAGGTGACGATTGCCCTTGATCAGGCCGCCCGCGACGACGGTCGGCAGATCGCGATGTGAATGCGCGTTGGGATCGGCAAGGCTGGCACCGGCCATCAGCATGGTGAGGTCCAGCAGAGTGCCGTCGCCGTCCTTGGTTTCACCCATGCGCTTCAGATAATAAGCGACCTGCTCCATGTGCAGGATGTTGATCTTGGTCAGCCTAGCCATCTTTTCCGGATCATTGCCATGATGGCTCAGGGGGTGATGACCGTCCGGAACGCCGATTTCCGGATAGGAACGCGCCGAGGTTTCTCGTGCCAGCATCAGCGTATTGACCCGGGTCAAGTCGGCCTGGGCCGCCAGCACCATGAGATCAATCATCATGTGAGCATGGTCTTCAAAGCCGTCCGGCACGCCGGAGGGGCGCGCAAAGGCTGGCAGGGCCGCCACATCGCCGCCGCCCGCTTCCATCTTCTGGATGCGGCGCTCGATGTCGCGCACGCTGGTCATATATTCGTCCAGCTTGTGCTTGTCGTTGGCGCCCATGTTGGAGGAGAGGCGCTTGGCGTCATCTGCCACGAAGTCCAGGATAGAAGCCTGGCGCTTCAGCTGGGCCAGCCGGCTCTTGGCATCCAGGCTGTCGCCATCACCAAACAGCTGTTCGAACACTTCGCGTGGATTGATGGTCACAGGCAGCGGGGTATTGGCGCTGGTCCAGGACAAGGTGTTCGTGTAAGCGCAGCTGTAGCCGGTGTCGCAGCTGCCCACCAACGAGGGAGGCTCCAGGCCCATTTCCAGAGACGGTATCTGGGTCTGTTCGCCGAACTGCTTGGCCACCAGCTGATCCATGGAGACGCCCGAGGCCAGGTCGGCGCCTTCGGTCTTCTTGACATGCACGCCGGTCAGGTACGATCCGCAGCAACGGCCATGGTCGCCGGCGCCGTCGCCCAGGGCTTCAGCCTGAGCATGGTCGAGTCCCGAGATGACCAGCATCTTTTCGCGATGGGCTTCCATGGGCTTGAGGATCGGAGTGATGGCATAGCCTTCGCCTTCCGTGGCGGGCGTCCAGTTCTGCATCGTCATGCCATTGGGCGAGTAGATGACATGCAGGCGCTTGCGCGCCGCGGCACCAGCCTCCATGGCCGTGGCGCTGGATACCATGGCATCCAGCAGGGGCAGAGCCAAAACTGCGCCGGTACCGCGCAGAATGGTGCGGCGATCAAGTGTTTTACGGGTGATGATCATGATTGCGGAGTCCTTCTCATGGCGAACGGAACAGATTGCACGATGCCCAGGATGATCGTCTGCATGCGATATCCATCCTTGGCGGCGGCATAGCGCACGGTGCGCACAGCCGGCATGTCATAGCCTTCCAGGCCGCGGCCCAGCGCGTAAGTCATCAGGCGTTCGGTAAAGGCATCGGTGAACTGATCCTTGCGGCTCAGCAGGATGCCAGTAAGTCCGTTCGCGCCGGTGGGGCCGTTGAACTTGGTTCCGTCGGGCATCACTGCGGAGACATCCAGCGGCTTGCCGACTTCCGTCGAGCGCCATGCGCCAATGGCATTGAAGTTCTCCAAGCTGAAGCCAAACGGTTCCATCTTGGTGTGACAGGAGGCGCAGACCGGATTGTTGCGATGCATCTCCATCTGCTCGCGCACCGTCATCAGCTTGCCGTTCTTGACCTCGTTCAGGGAGGGAATATTCGGCGGCGGCGCGGGCGGCGGTGCAGCCAGGATATTTTCCAGCACCCACTTGCCACGCAGCACCACCGAGGTGCGGTTGTTGTAGGAGGTCACGGTCAAGATAGAGCCCTGTCCCAGCAGTCCGCCGCGATGGATGGCAGGATCAAGCTGCACCTTGCGGAAGCTGGTGCCATAGACGCCCGGAACGCCGTAATGCTCAGCCAGACGCTGATTTAGATAGGAATAGTCAGCATCCAGGAAGTCGAGGATGCTGCGGTTTTCCTGCACGATGCCGGTAAAGAACATCTCGGTTTCGGTCTTCATGGCGCTGCGCAGGCGCTCGTCAAAGTCCGGGAAGATTCGGCGGTCGGGCCGCTGGTAATCCAGCTTGCGCAGGTACAGCCATTGGCCGGCAAAATTCCGTGTCAGCGCCTGGGCCTTGGGGTCAGCCAGCATGCGCACGACCTGAGCCTTCAGAACCGCGGGCTTGGAAAGCTGGCCCGACTGCGCCACCGCCATGAGCTTGTCGTCGGGGAGGGAGCTCCACAGAAAGAATGACAGGCGTGTCGCCAGTTCCTGATCGCTGATCCTGTGCACTGTGCTCGGCGCGCTGCCCGCGGGATCGGATTCCCGCATGAACAGGAAGCTGGGCGAGACCAGGACTGCCTGCACGGCAGCCGATATGCCGTGATCGAAATCGGCATCCTTGCGGCCCTCAGCATAAATCTTCATCAGCGGCGCCACATCTGCGCCCGTGACGGGGCGCCGATAGGCGTGCCTTGCAAGGGTGGTGAGAATCTTGGTCGCGCAAGCCCCTTCTGACAATTTTGCCGAAGGACGGCAGATGAAAATCTTGCGGCGGCTGGGAGTATCACCCGGGCCCTTGACGTCATAAGGGCCCTGCACCGAAATCTGCATCACGTCGCGCGGATAGAAGGCCTGGCTGACATTGACACCGTTGGCAACGGAAGGAACCTGTAATGCCTTCACTTTGAGGCCATCGACCTGCACATTTATTGCCAGCTGGTTCACGACCTTGGGCTTTATCGGGCGATCGCCGGTCGTGGTTGGCGCCAGCATAGTCTCTCGCAGCGCCAGTTTTTTCGGGAAATAAACACCGATAGTGCGAAGGCCCGCCTTGAGCGGCACTTTCAGTTCATAGCGGTTGTTGGCGTCGATCTCGGTTTCCGTGCCGGTGCCGGAATTCAGGTAGATCTGGATATTGTAGGTCGCGTCATAGGGCGCGTAGAACTTGGCCACGCCGCCACCGCGCGAATCCAAGGGAAGTTCGTCGCTGGCCCGCTCATTATAGGCCGGCACGCCAAAGGCATTCTCGAACAGGTCCTTGGTCAGCTTGAAGTCTGTGGTGACCACAGTCTTGGAGGCTTGGCCCGTCGCCACGCGGCTGATTTTTCCGGCCACATTGATGTAACGGTCCATCAGGGTGGGCGAGACGGTGAGGATGTCGGCGATGTTGTCGAAACCATAACCGGTATCGTCAACCGGCAGGTCCTTGGCCATGTTGACATCCAGGCCCAGCAGGTCCCGCACGGCATTGCCATATTCGGTGCGGTTCATGCGGCGCACGGTAGCGCGGCCGGGATCGGGATGGGCCTTGCCCAGGGCATCGAGCGATGTGGCGAGCCAGCTGGTGAATTGGTTCAGCCGCTCCTTGGGAGGCCGCGGCGCGCCCTTCAGCGGCATTTCGCCCAGACTGACGCGGCGCAGGACTTTTTCCCAGGTCTCAAGATTGGCGGGAAGATTGTTGGCATCAAGCGGTACCACCGACATGCCGGCCGTCTTCAGGCGATCGTTATGACAGCCAGTGCAGTAGCGCATCATCATCGCCTTGTGGTCTGCAGGCGTCAGCGATGCGAGCGTGGCGGGATCGGCTGCAGAAGGCGAAGCGCCTGTCGCAGCATTCACGGCAACTTTGGTCTGGGCCGGCGAGGTGGCGGGCGCGGTATCGGCGCTGGCGCCAGACACTGCAAAGGCAGCGACACTCATCAGGGCGACGACACCAACAGCCAAACCACTCCGCTTCATTATCGGCGACATGTACGCACTCCAGAAATCCGCACGCAGCTCGTCGGACCCGCGGCGGTCCCCGTATTCTGCAAGATCATCGTCCCCATTGCCCAACCGCCTTCTAGGGCCACTTTTTGAGTCTTTATAAGGTACCTAGCCCTCCATATAAAGTGAACGTTGCCTGATGTTTCGTCGGTTTCCTCGTTGATTGATCGCTATCAGCGCTGCTGCAAGTGCGAACGTATTACTAGTGCATGTTGCATCGCAGCATGTTTTGGCCAGCATACTTTCGTGACAACCCTGCGTTATCGGTCTTTTCAACGATCAGAACTGGCGGGAAGCGAGACATGCTGAACAGGCGAAAGATACTTGCGTCAGTGGGCGCCGTAGCAGCCGCGTCACAAGTTCCCGCTTGGGCGCAAACTGGCTGGAGTTCTCCGGTCATCGACATGCATTTTCACATGCGCCCGGATGCGGCGAGCAACATCGCCCACCAGGTCGGGGCCGGCGTGACAGCCGCAAACCTGCTGGTGCGCGGCGACGCCGCTGCGCAGGTCGCGGCCGTGCAAAGTCAGAACGCGGCGATGTTTCCCTGCTGGATGGCATCGTCCGATGTGGCCAAGCCCGAGGCCGAGAAGGTTCTGACCCAAGCGGTGAAGTCGGGCGCACGGGGCATCGGCGAGCTGAAATACCATGTCGAAGCGGACGGGCCAGAGATGCGGCGCATGTACGATCTGTGCGCGGAACTGGATGTTCCTGTGCTGGTTCACTTCCAGGAAGTGGGGCAGGCGTCTGCGGCCGGCACCTACAACGCGGGCATCAAGCGTTTCGGCGCGGTGCTGAAAGCCTATCCCAGGACCAAGTTCATCGCGCATGCCGATGCCTTCTGGGCAAATATCAGCGCCGACTACAAGGAAGATACGCCGTATCCGACCGGGCCGGTTGTGCCGGGCGGCATCGCCGACAGGTTGCTTTCGGATTTCCCCAACATCCAGGGCGATCTCGCGTCCAACTCCGCAAACAATGCGCTGTCACGCGATCCGGCGTTCACCCGTGATTTTCTCAATCGTCACCAAGACAAGCTGCATTTTGGCAGCGACTGCAATTGCGAGGACGGCAAGGGTGGCGGCGCGGCGCAGAATTCAGATCGCGTGGCGCCGCGCATTCGCGGCAAATGCGTAGCGCGCGAGACGCTGGGCCTGCTGGCGGCAGCGACCACACCAGAGGTTTTCCGCAAGTTGGCCTGGACCAACGCCCACCGGTTGGTGAAGTTGCCGGCCTGACTTATTTCTCCGAGAACATCCAGCGCAGGATGCCGGGCAGCAGCCAGCCGCCATGCACGTCGCTGTGGGCGCCGTCGCCCCAATCAAAACGCACGTCATAGCGTGGGCCGGCGACTTTCTTCTCGTCGGCGTTGGCGTTGGCCCAGAGCAGTGACGACACCATCTGCTCGTTGGCCAGGTGCCAGTTGCCGAACATGTTGTTGAGGTCGGCGGTGCCGTCCTGCAGGAAGATGCGGATGGGGCGAATAGGTTCGCGCCGGATCAGTCCGGGATATGTGTCGCCGCCATAGATCGCCGGCGTGGTCGCGGTCGCCGGGTGGTAGCCGATCGAGGTATAGCTGCCGATCATGCTGATGACATTGCCGAAGGCTTCCGGCCTGTTCCACGCCACCGTCCAGGCGCAGATCGCCCCCGACGAGGTGCCGCCGATGGCGCGCTTCTTCGGATCGCTGGAAAAGGCATATTTCTTCGCCACTTCCGGCATTATCTCGTCGATCAGCATGCGCGCATAGGTGTCGTTGACCGCGTCATATTCCGGCGCGCGATGGTTCGGATTTCCGGTGCCGAGATTGTCGGGATAGTGCTCAGTGCCGGTGTTGCCGGGCGTGATGAAAATGCCGATGGTCTTGGGAATTTCGCCCTTGGCGATCAGGTTGTCCAACACGACCGGGATATTGAGCGGCCCCTGAGGATTGGTGGCGCGCTGGCCGTCCTGGAACACCAGCAGGTTCGGCGGATTCTTCGGGTCATAGCCTACAGGCACATAGATCCAGTAGCGCCGCATCGTGCCTTCGATAATCTTGGACTTGAATTCCAGCGGCCCGATCAGCTTGCCCTTTGCCACGCCAGGTTGGGCGATAGAGTCGGCGGTGGGGGGGTATTCTCCGGGCTTGCGGGGCTCGGCGGCAATCGCCGCGCTTGCCGTCATAGCCAATGCCAGACCGAAGGCCGCCCAGTATTTCATCGTTTCGCCCCAGATATTTTGTTGTTGCGGCAAGTGTGGGGCATTTGCCCAAACGCCACAACCAGACAAAATGTCAGGCAGTTTCTTCAGATTTTACTTTATCGGCATCGCGCACACCGGTGTCGGCGGCCGCGCTCTGCCAGCCAGACAAAGCAAGGGTCGCGACCTCGCGCAGTTCCTCGGGGGAGGCGCCGGCTGCGGCCTGTACACAGATGCCGTTGGCCATGGCGCTGAGATACCGTGCCAACGCAGCCGGATTGGCGCATTCGCAAAGGTCGCCGCAGCATTTGGCCTTCTCAAAGCGGGTGCGCAGCATCGCTTCCTTTTCCGCCCGGTGCTTGGCCAGCACATCGGGGATCTGCGAGTCGCCGCAGCTGATGCCACCCTGCAACATCAGGCACCCGGGCGGGTTATTGCCGCCGGTATTCGCGACGAAATCCGCGACGCCATAAAGAAATGCCTCTGCCACTTCGGCGGCTGTGGGCGCGTCCAGCACATCCTGCATGAACTGAGCGCGGCGCTGGTCATAATGGTCCAGGACGGCCTTGAAGAGGCCTTCCTTGCTGCCGAAACAGGCGTAAAGGCTCGGGGAATTTATTCCCATGGCTTGGGTAAGGTCAGCCATGGAGGCGCCCTCATAACCCTGGCGCCAAAAGATATTCATCGCCCGGTCCAGGGCTTCGTCCTTGCAGAAAGACCGCGGCCTTCCGGTCCGCATTTTGGGTGTTTCCTTTTTATGTGCTGACCGGTATATAATTCCCTTGACGGCTCAAGTCCAGCATAATATCTGTATCGTTCGTTACAGAATAGGCGGGACATCATATGACGCACGTCGATATCTTCCAGACACAGAAGTTCCTCAGCCAGCAGGGTCACACCCCCTCCAAAACGTTGCGCCGCCAGGCCTTTGGCGCCGCGCTGTTCCTGCTGCTGGGTGGTGGATATGCGCTCTATCACGCCAGCGCCAAGCCGGCGCCG
The DNA here is from genome assembly GCA_038324265.1 of Micropepsales bacterium. Taxonomy (GTDB): domain Bacteria; phylum Pseudomonadota; class Alphaproteobacteria; order Micropepsales; family Micropepsaceae; genus Rhizomicrobium. Next base: position 76,632 of record JBBQHU010000004.1, read on the forward strand.
GAAGCCGGCCCCGTCGCCAGCCCGGTCACTGTCGAGACCCTGAAGCCCCAGACGGTGAAGCCCTTCGCCGAATTCTCCGGCCGGATCAGCGCCGTCGATTATGCCGAGATCCGCCCCCAGGTGTCCGGCCGCATCACCGAGATCCGCTTCAAGGACGGCCAGCAGGTCAAGGCTGGCGACATCCTGTTCGTGATCGACCCCCGTCCCTTCCAGGCCGCCGCTGCCAAGGCCGCCGCCGACCTGCAGTCCGCCCGCACCAATGCCGCGCTCGCCAAGGTCAATCTGGAGCGCGCCGAAAAGCTGCGCGCCGCCGGCGCCATCGCCACACAGGCTTACGATACCGCCGCCAGCACCAACGCCGTGGCCGGCGCCGCCATCCAGAGCGCCGCTGCCGTGCTGAACCAGGCACAGGTCGATGTCGACCATGCCTATGTGAAGGCGCCGATCTCCGGTCGCATCAGCCGCGCCGAAGTCACCCTGGGCAACCTGGTGGGCACCGTCACGCCGCCGCTGCTGACCTCGATCGCGTCCAATGACGGCGTCTATGCCGACTTCGAGGTGGACGAACAGACCTACCTCAACAGCGTGCGCAGCCATGAAAAGGTGGTGCCGGTGGAACTGAACATCGCCGGCGACAGCCATGTCTATCGCGGCACCGTCGACAGCTTCGACAACCACATCACCACCGGTTCGGGCACCATTCGCGCCCGTGCCCGCTTCGCCAACGAAGACGGCGCGCTTGTGCCGGGCATGTTCGTGTCGGTGAAGATGGGCTCCAGCGTCCTGAACAATGCGCTGCTGGTACCGGAATCCGCCGTGGGCAATGACCAAAACAAGCGCTTCGTCTTCGTGGTCGGCGCAGGCGACCATGCCGAGTATCGCCCCGTGCTGCTTGGCGTTGCCATCAATGGCAACCGCGTGGTGACGTCGGGCCTGAAGGCCGGCGACCGCGTGATCCTGGATGGCCTGCAGACGCTGGCGCCCGGTGCGGTGGTTTCGCCGCAGCCCGTCAAGACAGCCTCGAAGTAATTCATAACGCCGGCACCGAGCCGGGGAGACAATGCCGTGAATTTGTCCAAGTTCTTCATCGACCGGCCCATATTCGCTGGCGTGGTGTCGGTCGTCATTTTCCTGGCGGGCCTGATCGCCATGACCCATCTGCCCATCTCGGAATATCCCGAAGTGGTGCCGCCGTCGGTGGTGGTGACCGCGATGTTCCCCGGCGCCAATCCCCAGACCATCGCCGAAACGGTGGCCACCCCGCTGGAAGAGCAGATCCAGGGCGCCGAAGGCATGCTATATATGGGCTCGTCGGCCGCCAGCGACGGCACGCTGACTCTCACCGTCACCTTCAAGCTCGGCGTGGACCCCAACCTGGCGCAGCAGCTGGTGCAGAATCGCGTCAACCAGGCGCTGCCGCGCCTGCCCGACGTCACCCGTGCGCTGGGCGTCACCACCGTCAAGTCATCGCCCGACCTGACCATGGTCGTGCATCTGAAGTCGCCAGGCGGCCGCTATGACATGCTGTATCTGCGCAACTATGCAGTGCTGAACGTCAAGGATCAGCTCGCCAAGATCGAAGGCGTGGGCAGCGTTCAGCTGTTCGGCTCGGGCGATTATGCCATGCGCCTGTGGCTCAACCCGGAAAAAATCGCACAGCTGGGCCTGACCGCCGACGACGTGGTCGCCGCGGTACGCAAGCAGAATGTCCAGGTCGCAGCCGGCGTCATCAACGGCCCGCCCTATGGAACCGCCAGCCAGTTGCAGCTGCCCATCAATGTCGAAGGCCGGCTTTCCGACCCCGAACAGTTCAAGCAGATCGTCATCAAGAATGACGGTGGCGTTGTCACCCGGCTGGGCGACGTGGCGCGGGTCGAGATCGACGCGTCGCAGTACGGCCTGCGCTCGCTGCTGAACAACCAGCAGGCGGTGGCAATCCCGATTTTCCAGGCGCCAGGATCCAACGCCATCCAGATCAGCGACCATGTCCATGCCACCATGGAAGAGCTGAAGAAGAATTTCCCGCAGGGCATGGATTATTCCATCGTCTATGACCCGACGGTCTTCGTGCGCGACTCCATCAAGGCGGTGGTTCACACCCTGCTGGAAGCGGTGCTGCTGGTCGTGCTGGTGGTGATCCTGTTCCTGCAGACCTGGCGGGCCTCGATCATTCCGCTGCTGGCCGTGCCGGTATCCATCGTCGGCACCTTCGGGGCCATGCTGTTGTTTGGTTTCTCCATCAACAATCTCTCATTGTTCGGCCTGGTGCTGGCCATCGGCATCGTGGTGGATGACGCCATCGTGGTGGTGGAGAATGTCGAGCGCAACATCGAGTCAGGTCTTTCACCCCGCGACGCCACCCTGAAGGCGATGCGCGAAGTCACCGGCCCCATCATCGCCATCGCGCTGGTGTTGTGCGCGGTGTTCGTGCCGATCGCCTTCATCAGCGGCCTGACCGGCGAGTTCTATCGCCAGTTCGCGCTGACCATCGCCTTTTCCACCATCATATCGGCCTTCAATTCGCTGACCCTGTCGCCCGCGCTATCGGCGCTGCTGCTGCGCAGGCACGACGCGCCCAAGGACTGGCTGGCGCGGAGCATGGACAATGTCTTCGGCCGCTTCTTTGGGCTGTTCAATCGCGTTTTCCATCGGGCTTCGGAAAATTACGGCAAGGGCGTCGGCGGCATCCTGGGTCGCAAGTCCGGCGCGCTGGTTGTTTATGGCGTGCTTCTGCTGGCGACCGTCTTCCTGTTCCGCCTCGTGCCGCCCGGCTTCGTGCCGATCCAGGACAAGCAATATCTGGTGAGCTTCGCCCAGCTGCCGCAGGGCGCCACCCTCGATCGCACCGAAAAGGTGATCCGCCAGATGTCGGATATCGCGCTGAAGGAACCGGGCGTCGAGAATGCCATCGCCTTCCCGGGCCTCAGCATCAATGGCTTCATCAACAGCCCGTCGGCCGGCATTGTGTTCGTGGCGTTGAAGCCGTTCGACCAGCGCACCTCCGCCGACCTGTCGGGCATGGCCATCGCCCAGAAGCTGCAGGCCAAGTACGCCCAGCAGCGCAATGCCATCATCGCCATCTTCCCGCCCCCGCCGGTTCAGGGCCTGGGCACCATCGGTGGCTTCAAGCTCCAGGTGGAAGACCGCACCGACCTGGGCGATGCCGCGCTGGCAGCCACCATGATGCAGATTCAGATGAAGGCGATGAAGGAGCCGGCGCTGCGCGGCGTCTTCTCCAACTTCTCCATCGGCGTGCCGCAGCTCTTCGCCCATCTTGACCGCACCAAGGCGCAGCAGCTGGGCGTGAATGTGCAGGATGTCTTCGACACCATGCAGACCTATCTGGGCTCGGTCTATGTCAACGACTTCAACCGCTTCGGCCGCACCTACCAGGTCGTGGCCCAGGCCGATGCGCCGTTCCGCTCGCGTCCCGACGACATTCTGCGCCTGCAGCTGCGCAACAATGCCGGGCAGATGGTGCCTTTGGGATCGATCGTGAATGTCAGCGAGACGACGGGGCCGGATACCGCCATGCGCTACAACGGCTTTCGCGCGGCCGATCTGAATGGCGGCCCGGCGCCCGGCTATTCTACCGGCCAGGCCCAGGCGGCAATGACCAAGATCCTGGACGAGACGCTGCCCAAGGGCATGCACTATGAATGGACCGACCTGACCTATCAGCAGATTCTATCCGGCAACACCGCGCTGCTGGTGTTCCCGCTCTGCGTGCTGCTGGTCTTCCTGGTTCTGGCCGCCCAGTATGAAAGCCTGTTCCTGCCGCTGGCGATCATTCTGATTGTCCCGATGTGCCTGTTCTCGGCGATTGCTGGCGTGTGGCTGACCGGCGGCGACAACAACATGTTCACCCAGATCGGCCTGTTCGTACTGATCGGCCTGGCCTGCAAGAACGCTATCCTGATCGTAGAATTTGCCCGCGAACTGGAAATCAGCGGCGAGGAGACGGTGAAGGCCGCCATCCATGCCGCCCGCCTGCGCCTTCGCCCCATCCTGATGACCAGCTTCGCCTTCATCATGGGCGTGCTGCCGCTGGTGGCGTCAACCGGCGCCGGCGCGGAGATGCGCCACGCCATGGGCATCGCCGTGTTCTTCGGCATGCTGGGCGTGACCTTCTTCGGCCTGTTCCTCACGCCGGTCTTCTACGTGCTGCTGCGCGCCCTTGAAAAGCGCGTCACCCGTACCGAGTTGGTGCATCATCATATTTAATGGACGTTTGAAATGACCACGATTGCCGTCACCAATTTTCTCGCACTGTCCTTGAGTTTCCTGTTCGGCGCCGCGTCGCTCATCCATGTGGCGGCGCCGCGGTTTTTGCGCGAAGCCTATCGTCGCTGGGATTTCGCCCGCGGCTTCCACTATGTCGCCGGCATGGCGCAGGGCTTTGCAGCGCTGTTCCTGGCGGTGCCGGAAACCCGCATCTGGGGCAGCGTGCTGGGCGCCATGATTCTTTTCGTGGCGATCATTTCACTGCTGAACCATCGCAAATATGCCTATGCCGTGCCCGCCATCCTCGTGATGGTGGCCCTGGCGCCCGCGGCGATCTGATTATTCGCGCGTCTTGAACACCGCATACTTCACTTTGGCGCCGGGCTTCAGCTGCATCTGGTGCGCCACGCCGGCCGGCACATAAAGGTAATCGCCTGGATGCAGGGTGACGATCTTGCCACCGGTGATGCCGCTGGCGCGGATTTCACCGGGGCTGATCTCGTGCGGACCGTTCAGGGTGCCGCCCAGGGTAAAAGTCGCTTCGCCTTCCTGGAAGAAGATGAAATCGTTGAAGTGCGGATGCATCTCGCCTTCGCCGCTCTTGTCGCGGGTCGTCACCATCACGACCGTATTGTCATGGCGCGACAGGAAGGCCTGGGCATAAAGCCCACCCTTGTCCGGCACCAGGCGGCTGGCCAGTTCGTCCTTCGACAGATACAGCGGCGCGCTGTCGGGCGCGGCAGACTGGGCCAGCACGGGCGCGGCGGACAGTGCGACAAGGGCGAGGGCGGCGGCGAAGCGGTTCATGATGACTCCTATTTTCGGGTAAAGCGGGCCAGGCCGGTCGGCGTGGCTTCGTACAGGGTGCCGTCGGGTCCGGCAGCGATGCCTTCGCCTGCGTCATTGTCCGGCACGAAGGCGGCGGCGATGCCGGTTCTGGCGCTGCCGATGAAGATGCCCTTCTTGCCGTCGGTGTTGTAGTCCACCGCATAGAGCGTGTCGTCCGGCGCGATGAACAGCCCGCTGGGATAGCCGAAGGCGTGGTATTCGGTGAGATAGTCGCCGTCCTGGCTGAAGACCTGGATGCGCCCGTTGACCCGGTCGGCCACGAACAGCCGACCCTGCGAGTCAAACGCCAGCGCGTGCGGATTGCGGAACTGGCTCTTGCCCGAACCCAGGCTGCCCCAGGCCTTGATGAACTTGCCGTCCCTGGTGAAGTGGATAATGCGGGTGACGGTTTCGGGCGGCAGGTCCATCGCCACCGTGCCATGGCCGTCGGCGACAAAGATGCTGCCATCCGGCGCTGTAATGATGTCGCCCGGATCGTGGAACATCATCGGTCCGCTGCCGGACATGCCCGCCATGCCCAGTCGCATCAGCACCTTTCCTTCGGGCGACAGCTTGACCACTTGCTGCCCGGTCTTGCCGTCCTTGCTGATGGCCGGATCGGTAACCCAGACATTGCCATCGCGGTCCACATGCAGGCCATGCGGAAAGGCAAAAAGACTCCCGCCGATGCTGCGCAGCACCTTGCCATTGGCCGGATCAAGCTGATGCACCGCCGCCAGTCTGGAACCGTCACAACTGTTGGCGCCGCAGCGGTCGATTGCCCACAATTGACCCTGAGTCCCAAATTCAATTCCGGCGCTGGAGCCCCAGGGCTTGCCGTCCGGCAGTTTTGTCCAATGGTGTTCCGGCGGATTGTAGGGATTGGGCAGTTGTGCGAAGGCAGCGCCCGAAAGCAGCATTGCAACCAGGGTCAGTGCCCCGCCGATCCATTTGCCCATGTCCCTTGTCCCCCTGCGATCTCGCGCCGCCTGCCGCAGCTTAGGCAGCCTGCGGCGCGGCGCAATACCTGTTCGCTGTGTGGGCTATCAGGGCAGGGCATAGGCGACATAGGCCGCGCCCTGCGGGGCGCGCTTGTCGCGCGCATTGTCAGTCTGAATCAGCACGAACTGCTTGCCGCCCGCCATGTAGGTGATGGGTGTTGCATTGCCGGCAAAAGGCAATGTGTCCTGCCAAAGCAGCGCACCATTGCTGCTGTCAAAGGCGCGGATCTTCTTGTCATACAGGGTGGCGCCGATGAACAGTAGCCCACTGGCGGTCAGGATGGGTCCACCGTAATTCTCCGAACCCGTATGCTTGTCCGCCAGCTCAGGATATTCGCCCAGCGGCATTTTCCAAAGATAGGAGCCCGTGTTCAGGTCGATCGCGTTCAGTGTTCCCCAGGGCGGCGCCACTGCGGGATAGCCGTCCGGGTCGAGGAATTTTCGATAGCCTGTGAATTTGTAGCGGGCGCCGCCATCGCTTGCCGGTTCAACTTTGGCGCCTTCGTCCTTGCCGGTGGCGAGATAGTCGATAAGCGCCGCCAGCGTATCGCCTTGCAGCGAAGCGAAGGCCGGCATCCGCCCGCGCCCGGAATGGATCACATCGGCGATGGCCGACGGCACCATGCGCTTGCCGACATCCAGCAGCGAGGGAAATGCCGGCGGTGATCCGCTGCGGTCCGGGCCATGACAGACCGAGCAGCTTTTCTGGTAGGTCGCGGCCCCCAGGGTGGCAGTTGCCCTGGTTTCCGACAGCCCCCCGGTCCAGGCCACATCATTGGCGTTGATATAGATAATGCCCCTCTCGGGATCAGCGGCAGCCCCGCCCCATTCCGCGCCGCCATCAAACCCCGGCAACACCACGGTCTGTTGTCCAACTCGCATCGGGGCAAAGGGTCCGTCGCTGCGGAAGGTTCGGAACTGCTGCAACGCCCATTCATGTGCAGATGGCGTGCGATTCGTCAGGCCGGTTTCATCGAGGTGCTGGCGGGAGTAGGGCGCCGGTATTTTCACGGTCGGCTGAGTGGGCGCGGTGGCTTCGCCGGGCACATCGGATTGTGGCACCGGCTCTTCCATCACTGGGAACAACGGCATGCCGGTGACCCGGTCCAGCAGGAAGAGGAAGCCCTGTTTCGTGGGCTGCGCCACGGCATCCACCATCTTGCCGTCATGCTTCACCGTCAGCAGCACCGGCGGCGCGGGGAAATCGCGGTCCTGCACGTCGTGATGCACGCTCTGGAAGTGCCACAGCCGCTTGCCCGTCCTGGCGTCCAGCGCCAGCAGGGAGTTGGCAAACAGGTTGGCGCCTGCGCGGCCCGCGCCATAGAAATCATCCACTGCCGATCCGGTGGGCGCAAAGACGATGCCGCGCTTCTGGTCCACCACCATGCCGGTCCAGTTGTTGGCGCCGCCGGCGGTCTTCCAGGCTTCGCTCGGCCAGCTCTCATGACCGAATTCGCCTGGCTGCGGGATGGTGTGGAATATCCAACGCAGCTTGCCCGTATGCACGTCCCAGGCGCGAATGCTGCCGGGCTGGGCGGGCGCGGATTCCCCGGTGCGGAATCCGGTAATGATCATGTCGTGATAGATGACGCCGGGCGAAGTCAGCGAGACATAGAATTTGTCGTCATCGCGCAGGTCGATGCGCCCGTTGGTGCCGAAGGCTGGAATGGGTTCCCCCGTGGCGGGGTCCAGCGCATAGAGGTAATTCATCACCGAGGCGAACAGCCGCTTTTCCTTGCCGTTGGTCCACCAGGTCAGGCCGCGTTGTGCCCCGCGCGCCGCCACCCCGGACTGGAACTGCCACAGTTGCTTGCCGGTTGCGCCGTCCAGCGCAATCACATCCAGCGCCGGGGTATAGGCATAGACCACACCGGCGATCGCCAGAGGATGGGTCTGGGGATCGCCTCCAGCCGACATGCCGAAAGTCCAGGCGCGCTTGAGCGCCCCAACATTGGCCTTGGTGATCGTCGTCAGACCGGAATAGCGATTGCCGTCCGATGTTCCGCCATAGATCGCCCAATTCGGTCCGGAGTCCGCGCCGGCGCCCCAGCTAGGGCCCCCCATGAAGGCGAATGCGGCCATCAGGACGCTTGCAAATGCGCTGTTAAGCTTTCGGCCCATACTTGTTCTCTTGCGCTGCAATATGACGCGCGCCCCGAAACATAGTATTTTGATTCGCGCCGCTTCCTAGCGGTGGACCCAGAGGGACTGATGCGCATCTTGCCGGTGGGAATGTTGCTGCTTGTCCCGTCGCTTGTCGCGGCGCAGCCGGCGCCTGCCCCGTCATCATCTGGTTGGCAGCAGGCGTCGCCGTCGAATTCCAGCGTGACGTCCGCGCCGCTCCCGCCGCCTTTGCGCGCCGAAGCACCCGCGCCGCCGCCCTTGCGCACCACGCCCCAACCCGTCGCGGCGCCGGCATCCTTCACCCCCGTGCCTGCCGCCACTGCAAAGGCGTCGCCCGACCTGCCGTTGACGGGTTCGCTACCGGAAGCACAACCCAGCTTGCCGCCGCAACAGCCGCCGAAGAGCTATGGGCCCCAACGCGTCAGCTTCGGCGGCGGTGTGAGCGCCAGCTTCGATGTCACCTACCAGATCCTCAGGGGTTTTCGTCCCCTGACGCTCGATATCTACCAGCCGGCGCCGCGCGGTTATCCGCTGCCGCTGGTGGTGTATGTGCATGGCGGCGGCTTCAATGGCGGCGATACGCGCCATGCTGGCGGTTTCGAGGATTTTCCTGAGGCGCTCGCGGCACTGGCGGCACAAGGCTATGTAGTTGCCAGCGTGAATTACCGGCTGTCGGGCGAGGCCCGTTTTCCTGCCGCCCTGCTGGATGTGAAGGTCGCCATCCGTTGGCTGCTCGCCCATGCGGCAGACCGCGATATCGATACCACCCGCGTGGCGGTGTGGGGCGCGGCCAGCGGCGGTCAGCTGGCGGCGCTGGCGGGTTTGACTTGCGGCGTGCCGGCGCTGGAGCCCGTTGGGCTCGAAAGGGACGCGCCGCCGCACTGCGTCCAGGCGGTTATCGACTGGAATGGTGCAACCGATATGAAAGCCGCCGAAAAGCCCAAGGCAGGCTTTAACCCACCGGTTCCCTCCGATGAGGGCGCTTTCCTGGGCTGCGAACCTGCCGCTTGCCCGCCCGGCTTGGCCCGGCAGGCCAGTCCGCTGTCCTATATATCGGCCACCAGCCCACCCTTCCTCATCATCCATGGCGGGGCGAACACCGTGGTTTCGCCGGCCCAGTCCCAGGCCCTGCTGGCGGCATTGAAAGAGCGGGGCGTCCCGGCCGAACTGGTGATCTATCCCGGTATGGGACATGACTTCACGCGTGATGGGGTACCGGATCCCGCAATCAACCAGCGGGCGCTGGCCAAGGTTGGCACTTTCCTGGCGGGGACCTTTCCGCCGGGCCCCATCGGCGTAAAAACGGCTCAGCGGCGCGGCTCCGTCTATTAAGATTAATGCCGCCCGGCCGAGGCTGATCTCCTCTTGGCCCCCTTCTTGAATAAACCTGCCCGAGACTTCACGCCCTTATCAGGCTGGGACAGGTATGGAACATCAGACTTTCGCCGATGGCATCGGCCGCATTGCGATCATCGATGGGATTGTGCGACTGGACTTGGTCGCACACTCCCCCACCGAGGCTGGCCCCGACGGCAAGCCGCGCGCCGTCTTTACCCATCGCATCGTGATGGGCGTGGACCAGTTTCTGCGCGCCGCCGAGAAGATCGCCGAGACAACCAAAGTCATTCACGGCGCCAATCCGGGCCAGGTTGCGCGTGTACCCGCCGCAAATGCTTCGCCGCATATGCCTGTGCAGTCGAGCCAGCCGCAGCAGGTTTCACCGCAGTTCCGCCGCGAAAGCGTTCATCCCGACCGGTTTGCTGTGGCGCCCCAGCGCCCCTTTCCCTGAAAGAAGCCCATGACGCTGTTTGGCAAGATTGAACCCCAGGCCCGCGCTGCCCCGGAACAGGACAATGCGCCCAGCCCCGACAGCGGTTTGCGGGCCCTGACTGCGGTGGCGCGGCATTTCCAGCTCGACTGGAGCCTGACGCGCCTCTGCCACATCTACGGCAAGGAGCGCGAGCCCGATGCCCGCGAGATCGTGCGCATTGCCCGGGCTGAAGGCCTGAAAGCCGAAGCCCATCGCGCCGATTGGAAAGGCCTGGCGCGACTGCAGAAACAGACGCCGTTCCTAGTGCGCCTGGATACCGGTGCCTGGTTTGTGGTGCTGAAAGTCGGCAAGGACGCGGCCGGGGATAAGGGCGCCGAGCAGATCGTGGTGTTCAATCCCAAGGTGCCCAAGGCCAACCTGTTCGCGGTGGAACGAGAAAAATTCCTCGCCCATTGGACCGGCGAGATTGTGTTCCTGAAGCGCGTATACAAATCCGGCGAGGACAAGGCCAAGAAATTCGGCCTTGGCTGGTTCGTGCCGGAATTCTGGCGTCAGCGCGCCCTTTTGCGCAACATCGTGATCGCGGCGCTGGCCATGCATATTCTGGCGCTGGCCGTGCCGATCTTCTTTCAAACCGTGATCGACCGCGTGCTGGTCTATCTCAGCATCTCCACCCTGGTCGTGATCGGGGCTGGCGTCGTGCTGGCCATCCTGTTCGACGCCACATTCAGCTGGCTGCGCGGTTATTTCGTGTTGCGCACGGCAAGCCGTATCGACATCCGCCTGGCGCGCACCACCTTCCGCCATCTGATGAGCCTACCCATCAGCTTCTTCGACACCTGCCGTGCCGGCGTCGTCACCAAGCACATGCAGCAGGGCACCCAGATCCGCGAATTCCTCACGGGCCGCTTGCTGGGCACCCTGCTCGACCTTCCCGCACTGCTGGTCTTCCTGCCGCTGCTGCTGTGGTACAGCGTGCCGCTGACTTTGGTGGTGCTGGGAGTGACAGCGGTGCTGGGGCTGGTGATCGCGCTGATGCTGGGACCGTATCGCCGCCGCCTGCGTCACCTGTATGCCGCCGAAGCCCAGCGCCAGTCGCTGTTGGTGGAAAGCGTGCACGGCATGCGCACCATCAAGTCGCTGAACCTGGAGCCGCGCCGCGAGGAGGCCTGGGATGATGCCGCCGCGGACGCTGTCAATACCTATGTCGCCGTGGGCAAGATCGGCCTGGTGGCCAATACCCTTTCTTCCTTCATCGAAAAGGCGCTTACCATCGTCATCGTCATCGCGGGCGCCTTCCTGGTGTTCGACGGCAAGCTCACCGTGGGCGGCCTGGTGGCCTTCAACATGCTATCGTCGCGCGTCATCAGCCCGGTGCTGCAGTTGATCGGCCTGCTGAACAACTATCAGGAAGTCATGATGTCGGTGGACATGCTGGGCGAGATCATGAACCATCGTGGCGAAGGCAGCACCCGCGGTCTGACCCCGCCCCTGTCGGGCGCGATCGAGTTCGAGAAGGTGACCTTCCGTTATCCGGGAACAGAAAATCCTGCCCTGCGCGACGTGTCGCTGAAAATTCCCGCCGGCGCCATGGTCGGGATTGTGGGTCGCAGCGGATCGGGCAAGACCACTCTGTCGGCGATGCTGCAGGGCATGCATCATGCCACCGAAGGCGCCATCCGCATCGACGGTCACAATATCCGCGACATCGATCTGGGGTATCTGCGCAGCCAAAACGGCGTTGTACCGCAGGAGCCGTTCCTGTTCCGCGCCAGCATCAAGGACAATATCCGCATGGGCATGCCCACGGCCACCTTCGAAGATGTGGTGCAGGCGGCCCGTATGGCGGGCGCGGATGAGTTCATCCAGCAGTTGCCAAAGCGCTACGACACCGAACTGGAAGAGGGCGCGGTGAATCTTTCCGGCGGCCAGAAGCAGCGTGTCTCCATCGCCCGCGCCCTGTTGCGCCAGCCGCGCGTCATCATCTTCGACGAAGCCACCAGCGCCCTGGATCCGGAAAGCGAAGCGGTCGTAGTGAAAAATCTGAAGGAAATTGCCAAGGGCCGTACGGCCATTGTGATCTCGCATCGCCTGGCCACCATCCGTGATGCCGATGCCATCATCGTGATGGACAAGGGTGCCGTCAATGACGTGGGCACTCATGCCCAGCTTCTCAAGCGCAATTTCATCTACAACACGCTGTGGAACCAGCAGCATGCGGGAGCGGCAGCATGAGCGTTGTAAATTTTGATCGCGCCGCCAACGCCTTCAAGCCAGACGCGGCCGCAATTGAGGAGGCACCGGTGCCCTTGTCCGCGCATGCTGCGCTGTTTGTCGTGGCAACGCTGCTGCTGACAGCCGTCGTCTGGGCGGTAATCGGCACGGTGGACCGCATCGTCGTGGCGCCGGGCAAGATCGCCACCCGCACACCGATGTTGGTCATGCAGCCCTTCACCACCTCCCGCGTAATCGAGATCGCGGTCAAGGCCGGTGATCATGTCGTCAAGGGCCAGGTGCTGGCGCGTTTCGATCCAGCCTTCGCCTCGGCCGATGTCTCCTCACTGCAGCAAAAAGTGGATTCGCTGACGGCCGAATCGCAGCGACTTGAAGCCCAGCTGCGCGGCCAGCCATTCACCGCGGGAACTGAAGATGGGGCAGACCGGATTACCCAGGCGCAGATTTTCGCCCAGGAGTTGAATGACTTCAATTCCAATCTGAACCAGCGCGACGCCCGCCTGGGACAGATCCGGTCACAGATCCAGGCGGACGAAACTAATCTGCCCGGCATGCAGCAGCAGCTGGGCATGGCCCAGCGCGTGGTGCAGATGTATGATCGACTGGCGCGCCAGAAGGCCGCAGCGACACTCGACATCATGCGTTCGCAGTCCAGCCTGATCGATGCGCAGACCCGTTTGCAAAACACGTCCGCCGACCATGCGCGGCTGATGCAGCAAAGCGCAGAAGTCGCGCAGGAGCGCCAGTCCTTCATCGAGAAATGGCGCAGCGATCACAACCAGCTGCTGGTGGAAAGTCGCCAGAAGCTGTCCGACGCGGTCGAGACCCTGAACAAGGCCAACCGCATGCAGGAATTCACCCAGATGACCGCGCCGGTAGACGGCATCGTGCAGGAAGTTGCCGACCGTTCGGTGGGTTCGGTGCTGCGTGAGGCGGAAACATTGGTGACCCTGGTGCCTGACAATGCCGATCTTTATGTCGAAGCCAATGTGCCATCACGCGACATCGGCTATCTCAAGCTGGGCGACAGCGTGCGGGTGAAGCTGGAAAGCTATCCATTCCAGCGCTTTGGCACGGTCAGCGGTGTACTGGCCGTGATCAGTCCGGACTCCCAGCCGCTGAAGGAAGGCGAACAGTCACGACTGGTCTATCGCGTTCAGGTGAAGCTGGACGACAGGGCGAGCGACTTGCTGGCGCGCAGCATCCATCTCAAGCCAGGCCTGGTCGCCAGCGCCGAGATCAAGACGGGCGGCGAGACCATCGCCAACTACATCCTGCATCCGATCATTCGTATAGGCGACGAAAGTTTGCGCGAACCCTGATCCCCAGGCGTTGTGCACAAGGCCCATCCGCCAACAATCGCAAAGCTTGGTTAACTGCTTAACGCCCTTGTTTTCGTGGTTTTCGCGAGCGGTCATGACGCAGGCGCAGCGTTGTCACGCAAAATCCACTGGACATGTCCTTTGTTTCATTTTGAGACTGGCTCCAAGCATTGAGCAGGCATGCGTCTGCCCAACAGCATCAAGGAGCTGGTCATGGCGATCATCAACGGGACCAAGGGCACTCACGGAACGAATGGCGCAACACCTACGGTGGGTGGCCCCGGCAGCAATGAAACCTTCGCCCTGAACGGCAAAATCGGTGCCGACTCCTTCACCGAACAGGTTTTCGGCGGCGAGGGCGGCGACGGCGGCAACGGTACAGGCGTTGCGGCCGGCGCCAATGGCGGAAATGGCGGCAATGCCACCCAGACCCTGAACGGCAATATCTTCAATGCGCCCGCCACGAACACCCTGGCAGTCTCGCTGACGTCGATCGGTGGCAATGGCGGCCTTGGCGGTACAAGCGTGAACTCCACGCCCGGTTTGCTGGGCAATGGCGGCAATGCCACCGTGACGATGAGCGGCAACATCATCCTGCCCAGCAAGATCATGACCACCATTGAGCTGGACGCCATCACCATCGCCGGCGACGGCACCAAGAAGGGCAATGCCAGCGCCACCATCAATGGCAACATCATTCAGCCGAGCAAACTCACTACCACCGTCACGCTGCTGGCCAAGGCCTATGCGAACGGTGCGGACGGCTACGCCAACAATGGCAATTCCAATTTCGGCACCAAGACGGCCACCATCAACGGAAACATCGTTAAGGGAAACATCAACAACGTCTATCTGAACGCCGACACCTACAATCCGGCCACGCCGTTTGTCAGTTCCAACGCCTCTGCGACCATCAATGGCAATATTATCCAGACCAATGCCAGCAATAGCGGCTTTGTCAGCCTGGAAGCCTCTGGCCAGCACATCGCCATCACCCAGAACAAGATCACGCTTGGTCTGCAGCAGCTGGACCTGGCCATCAACCAGTTCGGCCCGACCTACGACGCCCAGATCAAGACCAACGAGTTCAAGGGCACCGGCACAAACACCTTCTCTTTCACCGACAACGTCTATCCCGGTCCGCACACCCCTGACACCATTACGATCGATCTGAGCGCGGGCACCTTCACCTTCAACGGCAACAGCAACATCCTCACTGGTTTCGCCAACGCCACCGTATCCGGCAACGATGCAGCCACCATCGCCGGCGACAGCAACATCAACATCCTGACCGGCGGATTTGGCGACGACACCATTGCCGGCCTGGGCGGCAACGACACCATCAATGGTAGCGGTGGCAATGACCTTCTGACAGGCGGCATGGGCGATGACACCATCGATGGCGGTGCCGGGCTGTTCGACACCGCTGTCTATTCGGGCACGCGTGCCCAGTACACCCTGTCGTTTATCAACACCGGAAACCTGGCCGGAACCGTCACCGACAATGTCCCGGGCCGCGACGGCACAGACACTCTCCAGAATGTTGAATTCCTGAAATTCTCGGATGGACTCTACGATGTCGTGAACGGCACATTTTCCGGCAACAACAATGCACCGGTGGCAGTCGCGGATGTCTATGCGGCCGTCGAAGACACGGTGCTGGTGGTTCCGGCGCTCACCGGTGTCCTGGCCAACGACACGGACGCCGACAGTGATCCGCTAACCAGCATTCTTGTCACCAACGCCACCAACGGTAATGTGGTGCTGAACGCAGATGGCTCCTTCACCTATACCCCCAACGCCAACTTCAGCGGCGCTGACAGCTTCACTTACAAGGCCAACGACGGCATTTCGGATTCACCTCCTGTAACTGTCACGCTGAATGTCACCTCGGTGAACGACGCGCCGGTGGGCACAGACAAGACCATCGCCACGCTGGAAGACGCTACCTACACCCTTACGGCGTCGGATTTTGGCTTCACCGATCCCAATGACAGCCCCGCCAATACGCTTCTGGCGGTCAAGATCACGACCCTGCCGGCAGCTGGAACCCTGCTGGACAATGGCGTGGCCGTTACCCCCGGTCAGTTCATCAGCCTTGCCGACATCGCCGGTGGCCTGCTGACTTTCGCACCTGCCGCGAACGCCAATGGCGCCGGTTATGCCAACTTCACCTTCCAGGTCCAGGACAATGGCGGCACTGCCAATGGCGGCATCGATCTCGACCAGTCGCCCAACACCATAACCTTCGACGTCACTGCGGTGAACGACGCGCCGGTGGGCGCAGACAAGACCATCGCCACGCTGGAAGACGCTACCTACACCCTTACGGCGTCGGATTTTGGCTTCACCGATCCCAATGACAGCCCCGCCAATACGCTTCTGGCGGTCAAGATCACGGCCCTGCCGGCGGCTGGAACCCTGCTGGACAATGGCGTGGCCGTTACCCCCGGCCAGTTCATCAGCCTTGCCGACATCGCCGGTGGCCTGCTGACTTTTGCACCCGCCGCGAACGCCAATGGCGCCGGCTATGCCAACTTCACCTTCCAGGTCCAGGACAATAGCGGCACTGCCAATGGCGGCATCGATCTCGACCAGTCGCCCAACACCATAACCTTCGACGTCACTGCGGTGAACGACGCGCCGGTGGCGCTGAACGATGCTTATTCGGCCGACATCAACACGCCGCTCACCATTCCGGCAACCGGTGTCTTGGGCAACGACAGTGATGTTGACGGTGATCCGCTGACCAGCGTCTTGGTCACGAATGCGAGCCACGGCAATGTGGTGCTGAACTCGGACGGTTCCTTCACCTACACGCCGACGCTCAACTATTTCGGATTGGACAGCTTCACCTACCAGGCCAATGACGGTGCGCTGAGCTCCGGCATTGCCACAGTCAATTTGACCGTCAACAACAATGGCAACATTTTCCCCGGCACACCCGGTGATGACAACCTGATGGGCACCAACGGCGACGATACCTTCTTCGCCACCACGGGCACGGACGTCCTGGACGGTCTGGGCAATACCGTCATCGGTGACACCATTGATTTCAGCAATGCTACCAGCGGCGTGGACGCCAACCTTGGTCCGGCGCAGCAGGACTTCACGTCCAGCTTCAGCGGCACCCCGACGCTGACCACGCTGTCGAACATCGAGAATTTGACCGGCTCCAACTTTGACGACACCCTGACGGGCGATGGCGGCAACAACACCGTCACGGGCGGCACGGGCGACGACATCCTGGTCGCATCCGCCGGTACCGATGTGCTGGACGGCGGCGCCAACACCGCGTTCGGCGACACTGCCGACTTCCGCAATGCCACCACCGGCGTGAACGCGAACCTGGGCGCGGGGCAGCAAGACTTCACTGCCAATGGCCTGGGCTTCGTTACGCTGACCAACATCGAGAACCTGACCGGTTCGAGCCACGATGACACCCTGACCGGCAATGCGAACAGCAACCGTTTCGACGGTGGCGCGGGCACCGACAAGGTGCTGTATGCCACCCAGCCCGTGGCGGCCGATATCGGCTGGAACGGCACCGCCTTCACGGTGTCCAACTTCGGCGGCACCGACACGCTCACCAACATCGAGCAGGTTGATGATATCGGCGCGGGCAGCAAGATCCTGCTGGTGGGTGCGGGCGGCTATGCCACCATCAATGCGGCGATCGCGGCGGCCAATGCCGGCGACACCATCCTGATCGCGCCGGGCACCTATAACGAGAATGTCGTCGTCGACAAAGGCGTGACCCTGCAGGGCGTTGGCCCCGCCGGCGGCGTCGTCATCCATGGCAACTTCGCGACCGACAATCCGTCGCTGGGCGCCAATCCAATGAACGTGTGGCTGCGCAGCAATCCCTATTCCGGCGCTTCGGGCAACGGCATCACGGTCTCGGCCAATGACGTGACGCTATCGAACCTGACGGTGGAATACTTCCTGAATGCGGTTGCGACCGCGACGGGGGACTATCACGGCCTGAAGCTGGACGGCGTGACCATGCAGCACTCCGTGTTCGGCTTCGCCAAGCCGGACGGCAGCGCGATGGCCGGGATGGCCATCGATGGAAGCACCTTCAGCGACTCCTATATCGGTCTCTATTTGTACAACGACAATTTCGCCCTGGATACGACCAGTCAGGCAACAGACACCACCATCACCAACAGCACTTTCCAGGACATCACTCAGAAGGGCATCTATGCCGAAACCGCCGACGGCAATACTACGCTGGACGGTCTGGTCATGACCAATGTCGGCGAATATGGCGGCGGCTCGGCTTTCGGCGCCAACGGCCTCAACGGAAACGGCATCGACTTCAACCTGAAGTTCCACACCTATGTCGGTACCCTCAGCATCTCCAACTTCACGCTGACCGATGTCGGCTCCTCCGATGGTCTGGGCACGCCCCATATCGGGGGCGGCGCCATCGTGGTGGAAGGCCGCGACGATCCAGGCCACCCCACCTATGGACCGCATCCCGCCGATGTCCTCGGACTGATCGTCAACATCGCCGACGGCAGCATTGATGGCACCTCGACCGGCATCCGCGCCGGCGAGCACGGCAAGGCTGATCCCTCGCTGAATGTCAGCGGTCCGTCTCTCAACGTCTCCAATGTCACCATTGCGGATGCATTGACGGCCGAGCTCGATAACCGCACCCAGAACGGCACGCTGAACGTCGACGGCACCAACGGTGACGATTTCTATCATTCCAACCAGACCACGGTTTCGGCCGGCGTGCTGGTGCTCAACGGCTTGGGCGGCAATGACGATCTGATGGGCGGCGCCGGCAACGACATCCTGGACGGCGGCACCGGAAATGACATCCTCGATGGCGGTCTCGGCGGCACCGACACCGCGCTCTACACCGACGCCACCCAGGACGGTTTGACCGTCAACCTGTCCACCGGCACCTCGTCGGGCGGCGGCCTGGGCAATGACACCCTCTTCAACATCACCAACGTGTTCGGCTCGGCCTACAACGACACCATTGTGGGCGACTACAATGACAATCTGCTGGTCGGCAATGACGGCAATGACATCCTGTACGGCCATGGCGGCACCAACTTGCTGGCTGGCGGCGACGGCACCGATGTCGCCTATTACAGCGGCCTGGAAACCGACTATGTCGGTCCCACCACCAGCGCGGTGACGGGTGGCGCGGAATCGGTGGATGACACGCTGAGCAGCATCGAGCGCCTGAAGTTCCTGTCGCCCACCCATGTCTCGGACGTGGACAACAACGGCAAGGGCGACCAGATCACCCAGGAAACCGCCACCGGCAACCTGACGATCAACCAGCAGCTCGCCGGCACCATCAATGTGAGCGGCGTCACAATCGGCGGCTTGCACGGCGCCGACTGGAAGGCGGTCGGCACCGGCCAGTTCGATCCGGACAATGATCGCGCTTCCGATATCCTGCTGCAGAACAGCACCAATGGTGACCTGGAGGTCCTTACCGATCTCACGGGCACGCCCACTGTGACGGCGCTTTCCGCCCAGCCGGGCAGCGTCGACTGGAAGGCCGTCGCCACCGGCGACTTCAACGGTGACGCGGCCTCCGACATCCTGCTGCAGAACACGGTGACCGGCGCCACAGAGATCATGTTCCTCAACACAAATGCCGGCGACGGCTTCATGGTTCTGCCCGATGCCCCCGGCACCGTCGCGGGCGGTTCGCCCGTGTCGGTGAGCGGCCCGGCCGCCGGCACCGCCTGGAAGGCGATTGCCACCGGCGATTTCAACGCGGACGGCAAGAGCGACATTGTCTGGCAGAACAGCGCGACCAAACAGGTGCAGGTCTACCTGATGGACGGTGCCACCCGGCTCAACACCCCGGTGTCGCAGGCGGCCACGGGCCTGACGGCC
This sequence comes from Micropepsales bacterium, assembly GCA_038324265.1. Taxonomy (GTDB): domain Bacteria; phylum Pseudomonadota; class Alphaproteobacteria; order Micropepsales; family Micropepsaceae; genus Rhizomicrobium. The sequence continues at coordinate 96,011 of JBBQHU010000004.1, forward strand.
ATCGGCACGGGCGACTTTAACGGTGACGGCAACAGCGACATCCTGTTCCAGAACGCCTCCGGCCAGGCGGTGATCTGGTTCATGAACGGCGCCGTGCATACCGGCAACAAGACGGTTGCCAAACCCACCGTGGCCGCCTGGTCTGTCTCAGGGTCCGAGGATGTGGACGGCAATGGCTATAGCGACATCATCTGGACCGATGCGTCCGGCAATGCCGCCGCCACCAAGCTGGGCGGACCGTCCAGCATGACCAGCACCACCGTGACGAACAGCAACTTCGGCCTGACGCCGGCGGCGGGTGGCTTCCACTTCATTGCCTCGACGGGCGGCGGCTGATCCTTTCAAAGGGCTGCGAATAGCGCCGCGGTGGCAACACCGCGGCGCTATTCTTTTAAGCCATTGTGATGGCTGCAAAAAACGTGGTTAATCTGGCGTAAAAGGGAATCGGGCGAACATCGCCGGATGGGCAAAAGCCAGGTCATGTCATGTGCCGCCATGCTGCTGTTAAGCGGCTGCGTCAGTGCGCCACCGACCGTGCCACAGGTGGCCGAAACCGCCATCCCGTCACTCGGTCTGGGAATCGCGCCCGCGCAGCGCTTCGACCGGGACTGGTGGAAAGCCTTCAACGATCCCCAGGCAGACAGGCTGGTGGCACAGGCCCTCGAAAAGAACCCCAGTCTCCAAAGTGCGCTGGCGCGCATCCGGGCAGCGCAGGCCGAGCTGTCTTCGACGCAGGCGATGAGCTATCCGCAGGTTTCTGTCGATGCGCAGGAGCAACGCGAGCTTCTGAGCAATCGCTATGGCCTTTTGCCACCCTATGGAGGCTCCTGGCGCTGGGTGGGCGATGCCCAGGCACATCTCAGCTGGTCGCTGGATTTCTGGGGCAAGCAGGCCGCCCTGATCGACAAGGCCCGCAGCACGGCGGAAGCCACGTCGCTGGATGCGGCGGCGGCGCGGCTGGCGCTGGCCGGCATGTTCGCCCAGACCTATATCGCGCTGTCGCTGGCCTATGAAAATCTCGACATCGCAAAGCTGACGGTGACCGAACGCCAGACCATCCTGGACCTCACCCAAAGCCGGGTGACAGCGGGGCTGGAAAATGAAGCTTCGCTGGAGCAGGCCAAAGCGCTTCTGGCCATGGCGAAGATCGATGTGCGCCGCGCCGAATCGGCGCGCGACCTGGCGGTGCATGCCATCGCAGCGCTGCTGGGCCGGGGCCCAAGCGCCTATCCCACCATCACCCGGCCCGCTGCCGCACTGGAAACGGCGCTGCCGCTGCCGGACGCCTTGCCCGCCGACCTACTGTCGCGCCGCCCCGATGTGCTGGCGGCCCGAGCGCGAATCAGCGCCGCCATGCGCGGCCGCGACGCGGCGCAGGCCGACTTCTACCCCAATATCAATCTGGTGGCGGCCATCGGCTTCCAGGCGCTGGGGCTCACAAGTCTATTTTCGGCCGATGCCCTGACCATGGGGGTAGGACCGGCCCTGCATCTGCCGATATTCGATGCTGGACGTCTGCGCGCCCAGTATGCCCGCGCCACGGCTGACCTTGATACCGCTGTGGCCGACTACAATGGCGCGGTGATCACCGCCGTGCGCCAGACCGCCGACGCTTTGACCCAGGTCGCCAGTCTGGCCGACCAGCGAATTGAACAGCAAAAGGCGCTGGACAGCGCGGGCCGCGCACTCAAACTGGCAGAGGAACGTTATCGGCTTGGCCTTTCCGGCCAGATTCCCATGCTGACCGCCGAAAGCACCTTGTTGACCGCCCGCCAGCAGATGGCGGCGCTGGTGGCGCAAGCCACAGCCGGGCGCGTGACCCTGCTGCTCTCATTGGGCGGTGGATTTGATTCGGAGAAGGCGTCATGAGCGACATCACCGACCGCGCCGGCAGGGCCGAACGCCGCCGCAAGGGTTTCTTCATCATGGGAGCGCTGTTTCTGTTGGCAGCACTGGTCTGGGGCATCTACTGGCTGCTGGTGGCGCGTTTCTATGAAAGCACCGACGACTCCTATGTCGCGGGCAATGTCGTGGCGGTGACCAGTCGTGAGAACGCCACCGTCGTCGCGCTTTATGCTGACAATACGCAGAGCGTCAAACGCGGTCAGCTTCTGATCGAGATGGATCCTTCCATCGCCGATGTGAACATGCGGGCGGCCGAAGCCAACCTGGCGCGCGCCGTGCGTGCGGTGCGCGGAAATTTCGCGAGCGCCGATTCCTATCGCGCCCAACTTTCGCAGGCACAAGTTCAGCTGGCGCAGGCGCAGAGCGATTTCAAGCGCCGCCAATCCGCGCTGGGCGGCGCCGTGTCGGGAGAGGAACTGTCTCATGCTCGCGATGCCGTCGCGGCAGCGCAGGGCGCGGTCAATGCCGCGCGTGGTGGATTGGCCCAGGCAGATGCCGGCATTTCTGGGATGGACGTCGCCCACAATCCCGATGTTCTGGCAGCCGAGGCACAGTTGCGCGCCGCTGCGATCGCATTGGCACACATGAAAATCGTGGCACCGGTGGATGGCGTCATTGCCCAGCGCACCGTACAGGTGGGCCAGCGGGTGACGGCGGGCGCATCGCTGATGGCCGTGGTGCCTTTGTCGGGTGTCTGGATCGAAGCCAACTTCAAGGAAGTGCAGCTGGCGCACATGCGTCTTGGCCAGCCAGTGAGAATCTCCACCGACATCTACGGCAGCAAAGTCGCCTATCACGGCCATATCGTGGGCCTGGGCGCTGGGTCCGGCAGCGCCTTTGCGCTGCTGCCGCCGCAGAATGCATCGGGCAACTGGATCAAGATCGTGCAGCGGGTTCCAGTACGCATCGCGCTCGACCCGGCGGAGCTGAAGGATCATCCCCTGCGCATCGGGCTGAGCGTATCAGCAGAGGCCGACGTGCGTGACGAGTCTGGCCCTCTGGTCTCCAGCGCCGCGCCTGCCGCCATCATGCGCGGCGACACCGGCGCGGACACAAAAGCGCATTCTGACGCCCTGATCAAAAAAATCATCGCCGAGAATACTCCGTGACAGCCCCCGTGGGGTCCCCTTTGGAAGCGTGCGCTCCCTTGAAGGGGGCCGCCCTTGCCATAACCGCCTTCGCGCTGGCGATGGGCACCTTCATGCAGGTGCTGGACCTCACCATCGCCAATGTCTCGCTGCCCACCATCGCCGGCAATCTGGGCTCTTCCACGGACCAGTCCACCTGGATCATCACGTCTTTCGTGGTCGCCAACGGTATCGGCGTGCCGCTGACCGGCTGGCTGATGAACCGCTATGGCGTGGTGACGACCTTTCTCACCTCCATCGCGCTTTTCACCGTCGCATCCTTCCTGTGCGGTATCGCCTGGAGCCTGGAGTCGCTGGTGGCCTTCCGCACTCTGCAAGGCCTTGTTTCAGGACCGATCATTCCTGGCTCCCAGGCGCTGATGATCTCGATCTTCCCGGCCAGTCGCCGCGCCACCGCGCTGGCGCTGTGGTCCATCACCTCGCTGGTAGCGCCGATCTGCGGCCCGCTGCTGGGCGGCTATATCTCGGACAATTTCCATTGGGGCTGGATATTCCTGATCAACGTCCCGATAGGATTGCTGGTGGTCTTCCTGTGCTGGGAAAATCTGCGCATGCGCGAAACACCCGTGACCCGGTCCCGCATCGACCTGGTCGGCATGGGCCTGTTGATCGTGTGGGCCAGTGCGCTGCAGTTGATGCTGGATCGCGGCAAGAATGCCGACTGGTTTGGCTCGCCCTGGATCGTGGCGCTTGCCGTCATCGCTTTCGCCGGGTTCTGCGCCTTCATCCTGTGGGAGCTGACCGAAGACCATCCCATCCTGGACCTGTCGCTGTTCCGAAATCGCAACTTCGCCTTGGGTACGCTCGTATTCTGCCTGGGCAATGGCGTGTTCCTGGCCAACATGCTGATCCTGCCTTTGTGGCTGCAAACCCAACTCGCCTACACCGCCACTTGGGCAGGGTTGGTATCAGTGCCGACTGGCGTGGTGTCGGTGCTGCTGACCCCACTGGCGGCTCGCATGTTGGCGCGAACGGATGCGCGGCTGGTGGCTTCGGTCGCGTTTCTGGCCTCGGCGCTGTCCTACTATATGCGCGCTGGGTTGACGGCGGACGCCAGCTTCTGGTCGATAGCAGTGCCCTTGATGGTGCAGGGAATCGCCAATGCCGGCTTTTTCGTTGCCACGGTTACCATCCTGTTGGACGAGGTGCCTGGCGCGCGCATTCCCATGGCGTCCGGCCTTTCAAATTTTGTGCGTATCATCTTCAGCGGTTTTGCCGTCTCGCTGGTCACCACCCTGTGGGATCGGCGCGAGGCGCTGCACCAGAGCCGTATCGCCGACATGGCCACCGGAGCAACCCTGCACGACACCCTCGCGACCATACAGGGGATGGGTCTATCGGAACTTGCGGGCAAAGCTGTAATCACGCGCGTCATGGAGGGACAGGCCTTTCTGCTGGCCTCCATTGACGTCTTTCATGTCTCAATGTGGATTTGCCTGGCGCTGGTGGGGGTGGTGTGGCTTTGCCATCGCGCCCGCAAACCCGATGCTCCAGTCGCCGTGGACGACTAGCCGTATTTCGCCACGATGGCCTTGCGGTCGATCTTCAGATTGGGCCGAAGCATGCCGTTGTCCTTGCTAAAGGGCTCGTCGGCGAACACCACGTCCACGAACTGCGCCAATTTTCGGATGGACACGAGACCCTGTGCATACTTCTTGACCAAGCCGCGCGCGCCTTCCGCTTCTGGTTGGTGAAGTACCACTACGCACGAAAGCTGGTTGGCGCCGGGCTTGAGAAAGACCACCGACTGGGCCACGTCAGGGCAGTGGTTCAGTTCATTCTCGATCACTTCGGGATGAATCTTGTAGCCGCCGGGGGTGGATATCTGTTCGCGCTTGCGGCCGCGCAGATAGACATTGCCGTCGTCGTCCATGTGGCCGATATCGCCGGTTGCGACGCTGCCCGCGGCAATGAAGGTGCGTTCATTCTCGCCCTCGGCGGCCTGAAAATAGCGCAGGGTCAGGTGATGGTCGCGGTGGACCACGATCTCGCCATCCTCCTCGAAGGTCAGGCGGATGCCGGGCAGCACCTTGCCCACCGAGCTATATTTCCGGCTGCTGGCCGGCCGCCAGGTGATGGAGCCGGCCTCGACCATGCCGTAGGTTTCGCACAAGGGCAGC
>JBBQHU010000005.1:0-87902 GCA_038324265.1 Micropepsales bacterium
CGAGATCGGGCAGTATTGCGACATCATCTTTGTCCACCTCTTGCCCTATTGGGAGAATGTGGACATCCGCGGCAGCCTGAAATCCATCGACGGCTTCTACAATCACATTCAGGCGGAATTCCCCGACAAGCGGATCGTGGTGGGCGAGGCCGGCTGGCCCTCCGAAGGCCGCACCCGCGGCCGCGCCGAAGCCAGTGCGGCCAATGAGGGTTATTTCCTGCGTGCCTTCGTGCAGTACGCGCAGGAAAAAGGCTGGGACTATTACCTGTTCGAAGCCTATGACCAGCCCTGGAAGAGCCAGGGCGAAGCCGGCGTCGGTGCCTATTGGGGCCTGTTCGACGCCACCGGCAATCCCAAGTTCGCTTTCACCGGCCTTCTGCGAACCTTCCCCGAATGGCGCGGCTATGCGCTGATGGCAGCAGTGCTGAGCCTGTTGCTGGGCCTGCTGGTGCTGGGCCGCATGCCGCGCGTGCGCCAGACCGGCTATCTGGTCATGGGCGGCATGATCGTGCTGGTTTCCACCGGGCTCCTGGCGCTGATTGACGCCACGGCGCTGGAATATGTCGATCCCACCGACATCGCTGCCATGATTGCCATGTCGCCGCTGGTGTTGCTGGCCTGCGCCGTGATCCTCACCGAGGGGATCGAGATGGCGGCAAGCCTGTGGCGGGTTGATCGCCGCGTGACCCGACTGGCGATCCCGGAAAATTCTCCGCGCGTCTCGATCCACCTGCCGACCTACAACGAACCGCCGCAGATGGTAATCGAGACCCTGAATGCGCTTGCGCGGCTGGATTACGACAATTACGAAGTCATCATCCTGGACAACAACACGCCAGATCCCGAAACATGGCGGCCGGTGGAAGCGCATTGCAGGACGCTCAATGAAAAGAGTGGGGGTACGCCGTTCCGCTTCTTCCATTTCGAACAGATGAAGGGCTTCAAGGGTGGGGCGCTGAATCGCGCGCTGGCCCTGACCGATCCCGCGGCAAAATACGTCGCGGTGATCGACAGCGACTACCAGGTCCGCCCCTTCTGGCTGCGCCGCGTCATTCCCTATTTTGCCCAACCCGGCATTGCCCTGGTGCAAGGACCGCAGGATTACCGCGACAACCATGAAAATGGCTTCAAGGCGATGGCCTATGAGGAATATCGCGGCTTCTTCCATATTGGCATGATCGAGCGCAACGAGCACAACGCCATCATTCAGCACGGCACCATGACCATCGTGGACCGGGTGGCACTCGAGGAAGTGAACGGCTGGAGCGAATGGTGCATCACCGAGGACACCGAGCTGGGCCTGAAGCTGTTCGAGGCCGGCTATGAGGCGACCTATGTGCCGCAAAGCATGGGCTCGGGCCTGATGCCCGATACGCTGGAAGCCTTCATGACCCAGCGCTATCGCTGGGTGTACGGTGCCATGCAAATGCTCAAGCGCCATGCGCGCGCCATATTCGTGGGTGGATCGGCGCTGTCATGGCCGCAGCGTTACCAGTTCCTGTCCGGTTGGCTTCCCTGGATTTCAGACGGCCTGGGCATGGTCGTAACCCTGATGGCGCTGGTGTGGACGCTGCTGATGTGGCTGATGCCCAGCTATATCGACGTACCGATGCCAGCCTTGTCGGCGGCAGCGATGGCGCTGTTCGCCACCAAGCTGCTCAAGACGCTGCTGCTTTATCCGCCCAAGGTGGGATCGGGTTTCCGGGGCGCCGTGGTGGCCTCGGTTGCAGGGCTTTCGCTGACCCATACGGTGGGAAAGGCGGTGTGGACGGGCCTTTTCACCTCCGGCAAGCCGTTCCTGCGCACCCCGAAATGCGCCGATCCGGCCAGCTTTACCCAGGTTCTGCGCGTGGTGTGGCAGGAGGCCTGCCTGCTGGTGCTGCTGGTCATGGCGATGATCTCCATGGGCTTCGATCGCGGCTTCCAGGACCCCGCTGTGAGCCTTTGGATGGTGATGCTGGGAGTTCAGAGCCTGCCTTATTTGGCCACCATGATAACGGCCAAGATTTCCGCCCGCGCCAACCGCAAAAGCGATACCGATCAGGCCGATGCGCCCGACTTGTCCGCTGCGGCCTAGAATCCGGGGCAGGAGGGGCTATATTATCCCCGTGGCTCGGAGTATCCGCCCGTGATGACGTTCCTGACTGTCCTGTTCCTGATGTACTGGCTGCCCACGATCATCGCCATCGTGCGCCGCACGCCGTCGGCGCTGGGCGTTGCCGTCCTGAACTTCTTCCTGGGCTGGACCGTGATCGGCTGGATCATCGCCCTGGTCATCGCGCTGGCGGCCTATCCGGCCGAGCGCGTGGTGGTGATTGAAGGCCGCGCGCGCTACTAAAGCCGCAGGATCGGCGGGATCAGTTTTCCCGGATTGAGGATGTTCCTCGGGTCGAATGCCGCCTTGATGGCCCGCATCGCGTCCAGTTCTTCGTGTGACTTGTAGCGGGGCAGTTGCGCTACCTTCATCACGCCGATGCCGTGCTCGGCGCTGATCGAGCCGCCGAACGCCTTGACGATGTCGTGCACGGCCTGCTGCACCTCATCCCACTCGGCAAGAAAAGCCGGATCGTCGCCGGCCTTCGCGGAATTGAAATTGAAATGCAGATTGCCGTCCCCCAGATGGCCAAAGCTGACAGCGCGCGCGCCGGGCAGCAGGGCCTGCACCGCGGGCGTGGCTTTCGCCAGGAAAGCGGGGATGGCCGCCACCGGCACCGAAATGTCGTGCTTGATAGAGGCGCCTTCGCGCTTCTGGCTCTCTGAGATGCTCTCGCGCAGCTTCCACAGTGCTGCCGCCTGCGCATCGCTGGCAGCGACCACGGCGTCCGTGACGCTGCCTGCCTCGATGGCATCTGCGAGGCCGTGCTCGAAAGTGTCCGCCAGGTTGCTTTCGTGCCCCCCCGTGGCCTCCATCAGCACATACCAGGGCGAGGGCGCCTCCAATGGATCGCGCGTGCCTTCGATATGGCGTGTGACAAACTCCAGCGCCACGCGCGGGATCAGCTCAAAGGCGCTCAACATGCCGCCGGTACGCGATTGCAGCGTTCCCAGCAGCGTGATGGCAGCGGCGGGTGACGGCACCGCCGCGAAAGCCACCACCGCCACATCCGGCTTGGGGAACAGCTTCAGGGTCGCCGCCGTAACCACACCCAGCGTACCTTCGCTGCCGATGAAGTTCTGCTTGAGGTCGTAACCGGTATTGTCCTTGTGCAGGGCCCGCAGCATGTCCAGTACGGTACCGTTCGCCAACACAACTTCCAGCCCAAGGACCAGCGCGCGTGTCATGCCATAGCGGATGACATGGGTGCCGCCGGCATTGGTGGCGATGTTGCCGCCGATGGTGCAACTGCCTTCCGACGCCAGGCTTAGGGGAAACAGGAAATTTTTCTCGTCCGCCGCCTTCTGCACTTCGGCCAGCGTCACGCCGGCTTCCACCGTCATGGTCGCGCCGCCTTGGTCCAGCGCACGGATGCGGTTTAGCCGCTTGGTGGAGAGCAGCACCTCGCCATGAAAGGGAATTTGCCCCCCCACAAGGCCGGTATTGCCGCCCTGGGTGACGACCGGCGTGTTCGTCTCGTTGCAAATGCGCAGGACGCTGGAGACTTCTGCCGCCGTGGCAGGCTTCAGCAGCAGTGGGCTCGTGCCCTTGTACTTGCTGCGCCATTCTTCAAGATGGGGCGCAATCTCGACCGGGTCCTCGCTGAAACCCTTGGCGCCGACCGCGTCTTTCAACCGATCGAAGGGAATCATCGCGGCGCGGCCGCCCGCTGCAGCCGGTCGTTGATCGCCTCGCCGATGCCGGCAGACGGAATGGGCGACACCGCGATGCGGCTGGCGCTCTTGTCCAGTTCGCGCAGCATGGCGAACAGGTTGGCGGCGGCTTCCTTCAGGTCGCCGCGCGGCGACAGGTTCAGCTTGGCGCCTGGTACGTCCCCGAAACCCAGCAGAACTTCGCCGCTTTCGATCTCGCCCGCGTTGAGCCGCAGTGCGGCGCGCGGCGCGTAATGGCTGGCCAGCTGGCCCGGTGCGTTGATCAGGCTGCCCGGGGCACCCAGCGGTCCGATCATGTCTTCGATCTCGTTGCGCGGTATCGCGCCGGGGCGCAGCAACAGCGGCCGATCGCCGTCAAAGCCGATCACGGTGGACTCAATGCCCAGATCGGCGCTGCCACCGTCGAGTATGAAATCCAGCTTGCCGCTCAAGCCTTCGGCGACATGCGCCGCGGTTGTGGCGGTCACCTGGCCCGAACGGTTGGCGGAAGGACCTGCCACCGGCCGACCTGTTTCCTTCAGCAGGGCGAGCGCTGCCGGATGAGACGGTGCGCGCAACGCCACGGTGTCAAGCCCGGCACTGACCAGCAGCGACAATGGGGAATCCTTTTTGCGCGGCAGCACCAAGGTCAGCGGACCCGGCCAGAATTTCTCGGCCAGCGCCTGGGCACGGGGCGACAGCTCGACATGGCGGCGCGCTTCCTCGATGCCTGAGACATGCACGATCAACGGATTGAACAGGGGCCGTCCCTTGGCAGCGAAGATCGCAGCCACCGCCTCGCCATTGGTGGCGTCGGCGCCCAGGCCGTAGACCGTCTCGGTCGGGAAGGCGACAAGGCCGCCATCGCGCAGGATGCGGGCGGCTTCGGCGATGCCGGCAGGCGAGGCGGGCGAGGTCTTGGTGTCCAGGGCGATCATGGGCCGGCAATCTAGCGACTGGCGCTGTGAAGTCGAGGGCGCAATTCATCCGCAACGGCACGACGGGGTTCCGGGTGATTTCAGGCTTTTGCGGTTGTTTTTTCCGGCCGTTGCGACTGCACCTGTTGCGGGAAGGGAATGGAGAGTCCGGCTTCGTCGAAGCGCTGCTTGATGGCCTTCTGGATTGCGAAGTAGGCGTCCCAGTAATCGGCGTTGGCGACATAGCCGCGGGCAATGAGATTGACCGAGGAGGCGCCCAATTCATTGACCGGCGCCATCGGTGCGGGCGTTTCCAGAACGCGCGGATCGCTTTTCAGGATATTCAGCAGAACGGCCTGGGCCTTGTCGATGTCATCCTCATAGTCGATGCCGACAATGATGTTGATGCGCCGCGTTTCCTCGGAACTATAGTTTGTGATGGCATTGCCGAATACCTGGGAATTCGGCACCGAGATATACTGCATGTCCGGCGTGATCAGGACGGTACGGAACATGTTGATCTCGCGCACCTTGCCGCCAATATCGGTGCCGATCACGACATAATCCCCGATCCGGAACGGCCGCAGGATCAGCAGCATCGTGCCGGAGGCGACATTCGACAAAGTGCCCTGCAGCGCCAGGCCGATGGCCAGGCCCGCCGCGCCCAGCAGCGCGATGACACTGGTGGTCTGAACGCCAAACTGCTGCAGCACCGCCACGATGGTGATGGCCAGAATGGAATAGCGGGCCGACTTGGCCAGCAGGGGTTTCAGCGTATCGTCAATATGCCGAGTGTGGTCCAACGCGCGGCTGATGCGCTCTGCCAGCCAGCGCGACAACACCCAGCCAGCCAGCAGGATGACAAGCGCCAGCAGCACGTTGAGTGCGCCGTTCACCAGCAGCACCGTCAGTTCCGGCAAGGCGGCCTTTACGCTTGCCGGCATCTGGGCAGCGGAGTGCAGTGCACTCGAAATTTCGTTGGATGAGGACATGGCATTAACCCTTGAAGCAATTTGGCAGCAATTGGAAAGTGGTCGCGCTTGACCGTCGCTGCAATTTCGAACCTATGTATCACATGAAGTCTATCTCTCTGTTCTACCTGTCAATTCTGGCCGTAATGTGCCCGGCAATTGCGGCGAAAGCGGCAATCATTCCCGATTGCGCGGGACGGGTGGAAATCGGCAAAGCCCGGGTGGTGCGAGTGGAAAAGAATGGCGCACTGGTGCTGTCGGATGGCCGCGCGGTGCTCTTGGAAGGTATCCGCCTGGCCAGCGATTCGCGCCCCTTGGGCGAGATGGCGCTGGCAACGTTGAGCCAGTTGGCGAAGCAGGGTCCGATGACATTCACGTCCACACCGCCCAAAGAAGATCGCTACGACCGCATCCGGGCCCAGGGTTTTGCATCCGCCGGCTGGCTGCAGATCGTTTTGCTGGATCAGGGCCTGGCGCGGGTGGAGATCGCGCCCGACCGCAACGAATGCTCGCCCGAGCTCTATGCTGCCGAGGCCGGCGCGCGCTCCAGGCACGTCGGCCTGTGGGCTGCCGCAGGCTCTGCGCCCCGCAAGCCACAGGAGATGAAAGGCACCACCGGCACCTTCCAGGTGGTGGAAGGCTGGGTCACCAATGTCGGCAGCGGCGGCGGGCGTGTCTTCATCGATTTCAGCAGCGACTGGCAACGCGGCTTCTCTGCCGTGATCGCGCCGGAGGATCGCCGTGCTTTCCGCGACTACGATCTGGATGGGTTGCACGCCCGGCATGTGCGCATCCGCGGCATGGTGCAGAATTTCCGGGGGCGGCCCGAGATCGTGCTGTCCAATCCGGCGCAGATCGAAATCCTCAACTGATTTTTGTCACCCCAAAGAAAAAGCCCGGCATCGCTGCCGGGCTTTCCCTTGTTGCGATAGAGGTCGCAATTTCTCGTTAGGCCGCCTTCTTGGTCAGCATGCCTTCGACGCGCTTGACGGCGGTGGGCTCGTCGGTCTTTTCGACCGCGGCCACTTCGCGCGCCATGCGGGCCAGCGCCTTTTCATAGAGCTGGCGTTCCGAATAGGACTGTTCCGGCTGGCCGCCGGCGCGGTGCAGGTCGCGCACCACTTCTGCGATCGAGACAAGGTCGCCCGAGTCGATCTTGGCTTCGTATTCCTGGGCGCGGCGCGACCACATGGTGCGCTTGATGCGGGCGCGGCCCTTCAGCGTGTTCAGCGCGCCGGTGACGACTTCCGGCGAGGACAGCTTGCGCATGCCGACGGCCTTGGCCTTCAGGGTGGGAACGCGCAGGGTCATCTTGTCCTTTTCGAACTCGATGATGAACAGTTCCAGCCTGGTGCCGGCGACTTCCTTTTCCTCGATGCCGGAAACCTTGCCGACGCCGTGGGTAGGATAGACCACGTGATCGTTGGTCTTGAATTCATGCTTCTTGTTGGAATTGGCCGGAACCTTCTTGGCGACGGCGGGCGCGGGGGCAGCAGTTTTCGCGGGAGGGGTCTTGAGGGCGGTCATCAATATCTTCCTGTGCGGACAAAGCATCGTGTGATCCACCGGTGGGGAACCGGACGGCATGCGTTCGTCACGTTTCTGAACAACAAGACCCTATCACAGGTCCGGCCAAAATGGAAGAAAATACCGCGCCATCCCCTTGAAAACACGCGGTTAATTTAACGCCACCTGAAAGGGCAGCGGATTCAAGCCTTTGTCACGGTTGTTCCGTAGGCTGAATACAACCGGGATTCAGGAACCGGTGCCGGGGGCCGGGTTGAAGAACTTCTCGAACTTGTCGGGAACGCCCTGCATTTCCTTGGCGTCGGCCGGGGCCTCGCCCTTCACGCTGATATTGGGCCAGGTGCGCGAATATTCCGAGTTCACCGATAGCCACTTTTCCAGGCCCGATTCGGTATCGGCCTTGATGGCTTCCGGCGGGCATTCCGGCTCGCAAACCCCGCAATCGATGCATTCATCGGGGTTGATGACCAGCATGTTATCGCCTTCATAGAAGCAGTCCACCGGGCAGACTTCGACACAGTCCATGAACTTGCACTTGATGCAGGCTTCGGTGACGACATAGGTCATGTGACGGCGCTCCAGGCAGGCGAAAACGCGCTGTGCTTAAGACGCGTCGCCCTTCGAGGCAAGGGGCTCAAGGCCGCAGGAATCTGCGAATGTCTCGCAACTACTCCGCCAGCTCGTAAAGGCCCCTGGCTTCCCCGGCAGGGCCGCGCCGTTCACCCACCGCCACCACCCGGACTGCCACCACCGCCGGCCCGGCGCGCAGGGTGAGAACGTCACCGCACTTCACGGCATGGCCCGGCTTTTCGATCCTCACCCCGTTCAGCCGCACCTTGCCGGACGCGGTTGCCGCCTGCGCAGCCGAGCGGGTGCGATAGAAGCGGGCGTGGAACAGCCATTTGTCGATACGCGTCGCGGTCATTTTCCTCTCAGGGCTGCCAGGGCGGCGAAGGGGGAGTTGGGGTCAGGCGGCGGTTCCGGCTTGCGGGGCCTTTGCGGCGCGGCGCGCGGTAAGGGCTTTGGCCGGGCACGCCGCCACACCGGCTTTGCGGCGGCGACCTCAACGCTTGTCCAGCCCAGCGCCACCAGCACGGCGCGCGTATCGTCGAGCCCCGCGCCCAGCAGCGACACGATCCGGGCCAGCAAGGTATCGGCATCAGTGCCGGCAGACAGGGCTTTTTCCAGTTCGTCCTCCAGCCGCTCCAGCATGTCGAAGCGAATGGCGCGGCCGCCGAACACGGCAAAGCCTGCGGCGTGCAGCGGCAGGATGTCGGTGTCCTTGTCGATGCCGAACGACGTCAGGCCCGGCGCTGGCGGGGCGGGCGGCGCGTCCTGCTTCGTCCATACGCCCCACAGCAGCGTCAGCAACGCCGCCGCATCGGGCCGCAACAGCTTGGGCAGATAGACGTTGCGCCGTCCGAACCACACGCCGAATGGCCGCAGCGCACGGATTTGCGGCCCCAGTTTTTCCGGCAGCGACTCTTTCAGCGCAGCACGATCCAGTGCTGCAAAATTCTCCGCCAGCTGATGTGCAATACCGCGCGCTTCGCCGGGCAGGGCGCCCGCACTGCCTGTTTTCGCATCGGCGGCATCGCGCAGCGCCAGCAGTGGCCCCAGTCGCGCCACAATGCGCGCCGTCATCCAGCTCTGCAGCCGGGCCTGCAGGCCTTCCGTCTTCACATGCGGATCGGCCAACACCTCGATCTGCGGCGCCAGCGGGGTTGGTCCAGTCACCAGCCGCGCCACGATGGCGCCATCCCACCACAGCTTGCCATGTTCACTCAGCGTGATGGCGCCGTCCTCTGCGCCGACCAGCGCCGCACTGCGCGCCGCGATCTCGCTTTCCAGCCCTTTCAACGCCGCAGCCCGCAAGGTGCGGCCGTGAATGCCCCCATCTTCCCTTTTGGAGGCGCGCGGATCGGGCACGAAGCGGAAGCCGTCCAGCTTTCCGATGGCCTCGCCGCCGATGGACACGCCGCCACTTTCGTCCAGCGCCAACGAGGCAAATTCGTCGTCACGCAGATGTTTCATCAGCACCGAGGTGCGCCGGTCAATGAAGCGTTGGGTCAGCGCGGTATGCAGCGCGTCGGACAGCCTGTCCTCCACGGCACGCGTCACGCCCTGCCAGTGCGCACCGTCGCGGGTCCAGCCCGCGCGGTGCGCCGCATAGGTGTAGGTGCGGATCATCGCCAGCCGTCCCGACAAGGTGGCGACATCGCCTTCGGTGACATCGGCGCGCGCGATCTGGCGGCCCAGCCAGTCGTCGGGAATGACGCCATCGCCGCACAAGAACAGGAAGACAGTCTTCACCAGTTTCACGTGCTCGTCGGTGGAGAGCTTGCGGAAGTCGGGCAGCTGGCAGACATCCCATAGCCGGCCAACCGGGCCTCGCGCACCGGCCAGCGCCTTGACTTCGTCGTCCTCCGAAAGAATTTTCAGGGCCAGCGCGTCGCTGGCGGGGCGCGCCCGGGTCAGGCCGCGTTCCGGCGGCGGCATCTCCAGGCTGTCGTTCAGGCTGGCCAGGCTGCGGAAATCAAGATTGGCGTTGCGCCATTGCAGCACCCGCACGGGATCATAGCGGTGCGTCTCCACCCGCTGCACCAGTTCATCCTCGAACGGTTCGCAGTCGCCGGTGACGCCAAAGGTGCCGTCATTCATGTAGCGTCCGGCGCGGCCGGCGATCTGGCCAATCTCCTGCGGCAGCAGGGGGCGCATGCGCACGCCGTCAAACTTGTCACGCGCCGCAAAGGCGACATGGTCCACATCCATGTTCAGGCCCAGGCCGATGGCATCGGTCGCCACCAGGAAATCCACGTCGCCGCTTTGATAGAGTTCGACCTGCGCATTGCGGGTGCGGGGTGATAGCGCGCCCAGCACCACCGCGGCGCCGCCGCGCTGGCGGCGGATGAGTTCGGCGATACCGTAAACATCCTGGGCGGAAAATCCCACCACGGCCGAACGCCGCGGCAGCCGCGTCAGCTTCTTCGCGCCGGTATAGGCCAGGTCCGAGAAGCGCGCCCGGCTGATGAACCAGGCCTTGGGAATGAATTTCTGGATCACACCGCGCATGGTGTCGCTGCCCAGAAGCAAGGTCTCTTCCGTGCCGCGCGCATGCAGCAGCCGGTCGGTGAAGACATGGCCGCGTTCAGGATCGGCGCAGAGCTGGATCTCGTCGATCACCAGGCAGGCGACCGTGATGTCCAGCGGCATCGCCTCCACGGTGCAGACATAGCAGCGCGGATTTTTCGGGACGATCTTTTCTTCGCCCGTGATCAGCGCGACTTCGGCGGGGCCGCGCATGGCGACAATGCGATCATAGACCTCGCGCGCCAGAAGCCGCAGCGGCAGACCGATCATGCCCGACTTGTGGGCCAGCATCCGCTCAATGGCAAAATGCGTCTTGCCGGTGTTGGTGGGCCCCAGGACCGCGGTCACTTTGGCAGTCGGGGCAGGGCGGTAGCCGGTGGTGTGCATGATGGGAAAGTCGGGGCTCTGCGAGGGCCCTGCAACAGCAGGCCACAAGGCTTCTGTGGATGACGCGTTAAGAATGAGAACATAGGTAGATCAAACAGTGCCCGAATCACCAACCAATTTAATATCTGCCTTTGTTCTCATACATTTAGCATGAATTCGAACGGCGTTCACCACCACATCTGGTATCCGACTCGACCATTGGCCCTTTGTCTGGCGCCGACGACTCTATTCCGTACCCTGATGATGCAATCAGCGATTTCGTCCGGGTTTAACGCCATTCGGTACAGATATGTCCACGGGCATGGGGGCCGGCAGGACAGCAATTGCGCCGTATTCCGGGGCTGCCTGGATTTGTATGGGTGCTTTAAGGGCGCGGGCAGGTAGCCTTTTGTCCAGCCCTGCCATCTTCTGCTTGACCAGAACGGCCGGTTTGCTTATGAACCCCGCTCTTTCCCGGCAAAAAAGCCCGGAAATCCTTGAGAATCGCGAGAATAACCCATGTCCCGCCGCTGCGAATTGACCGGAAAAGGCACCCTGGTTGGCAACAATGTCAGCCATGCCAACAACAAGACCAAGCGGATCTACCGCCCGAACATCCAGCTCATCGCGCTGGCAAGCGAACTGCTGGGCAACAGCTACAAGCTGCGCATCTCGATGAACGCGCTGCGTTCGGTGGACAAGAATGGCGGCCTGGACCCCTTCATCCTGAAGTCCAAGGACAGCGTGCTGTCGCCCAAGGCCCTGCGCCTGAAGCGCGCCATCGCCAAGAAGGCCGCCCTCAAGGCGGCCTGACCAGCGAAGAAGAAGGCCGCCTTCAAGGTGGCCCGACGCTTTGCTTGCGACCCACAACATCTCCATCCGTCACTATGACGGCACTGCCCTTGCGTGGTTCCCTGCGAAATCATCGGGAAACGTGCCAGATTGATACGATCTGGTCGTGGCAGGGTCGCTTTGAGAGCATATGACTTCCGCAATGGGGCGCATCGTGCCCCGATCGCCGCTTTGGAAGCGGACGAGGGGCCGTACCGCCTGCGCCACGAGCAGGACGCGGTCTGGCCGCCCAAGTGCCGCGCCTATGGCGGCGTGGCCACTGACTGGCACAAGCGCATGGAACGGCCGGTGCGTATCGCCAGCCGCCTGCTGCTGCCCGTCATCCTGCTGATCGTATTGCTGGGATCGGCCTATCTTTTCACCGATGACTTCCTGCTTCTGCCGAACGCGTCTCGGCTTATCCAGAACGCCATGCTGGCCACCAGCGACCTGATCCTGCCTGTCGCCTGGTATTCGCTGCACCTCACCAATCGCCGCTATGGCGCGCCTTACGCCTTCGGACAACTGATCGCGGGCCTTGGCGTCATCATAGCGGTGGCGCTGATCAATCCCGGCGACATTGCCAACTGGATCAACATGACACCCGCTCTGTCCTGGCGTGCCATGACGGCCTTTGGCGCCTCGTTCCTGTTCGCCAATTTTATTGCCATCACATTTTTCGACGCCTGGCGCGGTCCGCGCTGGTGGACTGCTCCGCTGGCGGCCAGCTTTGCCGCCTCGCTGGTGTTCAGCGCGGTCTATTACCCGGCCGCCTTTGCCGGTGGCCAGGAAGTCGCATGGGCAGATTCCGCGCTGGTGCATTTCGGCGTCTTCTTCGCCGAGAGTGTCCTGCTGCTGGTGCCATATTCGCTGCTGCGCCCCGCGATGCGGCCGTTGCATGGGATGAATGGGTACTAAGCCGGTCCGTGCAGCGGACGAAATAGTCCAGCCGACCCTTGCGAGCCTCAATATCCCGCGAGCTTGAGCGAGGGGCCGGAAGGCCGGCCCGCACCGTACTAGGCCGCCCTGCGTCCACGCCGCCCTGTGGGCGCGTCCTCGGCGAACAGCTCGATAAGCTGTTCAGTCATCGCGCCGCCCAATTGTTCGGCATCCACTATGGTCACGGCCTTCTTGTAATAGCGCGTCACGTCATGGCCGATGCCGATGGCGGTGAGTTCGACGCTGCTGCGATTCTCGATCTCCTCGATCACCCGGCGCAGATGCGCTTCCAGATAATTGCCGGCATTCACCGACAAAGTTGAATCATCCACGGGCGCGCCGTCGCTGATCACCATCAGGATCTTGCGCTGCTCGGGCCGCGCGATGATGCGGTTGTGGGCCCAGGTCAGCGCCTCGCCGTCGATATTTTCCTTCAACAGGCCCTCGCGCATCATCAGGCCCAGGTTGCGCTTGGCCCGGCGCCAAGGCTCGTCCGCGGCCTTGTAGACGATATGGCGCAGATCGTTCAGTCGGCCTGGCTGGGGCGGTTTGCCGGCGGCCAGCCATTTCTCGCGCGCCTGTCCGCCCTTCCAGGCGCGGGTGGTGAAGCCCAGGATTTCCGTCTTCACGCCAACGCGCTCCAGGGTGCGGCCCAGGATGTCGGCGCACATCGCCGCCACCATGATGGGTCGCCCGCGCATGGAACCGGAATTGTCCAGCAACAGCGTGACGCAGGTATCGCGGAATGTGGTGTCCTTCTCGCGCTTGAACGAAAGCGGATACATCGGATCGATAACGATGCGCGTCAGGCGCGACGCATCCAACATGCCTTCTTCCAGGTCATATTCCCAATGGCGGTTCTGCTGCGCCATCAACAGGCGCTGCAACTTGTTGGCGAGGCGAGAGACCACGCCCTGCATCGCGGAAAGCTGCTGGTCCAGGAAGCTGCGCAGGCGCGCCAGCTCCTCGGCCTCGCAAAGGTCGCTGGCGCCGATCTCCTCGTCATACTCGGTGGTGAAGACCTTGTAGCCCCAGTCATCGGCATGGGCGAAGGGCGCTTCGTGCCGGTTGGGCTTGGCGCCGTCATCGGGATCGGTGGAATCCGCCAGATCCTCGGAATTCTCCGCCCCCTGTTCGGATTCCACTTCCTCGCCGTCTTCAGCTTCCGCGGCGGATTCGGATGCGGAGCTTTCGCCTTCCTGCTGGGCGTCCTGGTCTTCGCCGTCCTGGTTCTCGCCGTCGGGATTTTCCCCTTCGGCATCGGCGTCGGATTGTTCACTGTCGCTCTGGTCGCCCATCGACAAGTGGTTCAGCATGGTGCGGGTGAGGCGGGCGAATGCCTTCTGGTCGCGCAGCACGCCTTCCAGCTTGGCGAGATCGCCGCCGATTTTTTCCTCGATGAAGGGCCGCCATAGATCCACCGCGCCCGCCAGTGAGGCGGGCGGCTTCTCGCCCGTCAGCCGCTCGCGCACCATCAGACCCAGCACATCGGCGATGGGCGCTTCCTCGCGCTGCTTGGCCTTGCCCAGCCCGCGGTTCAACATGCGCTGTTCCAGGCCAGCGCCGAGATTGGCGGCGACACCCTTCATCGCCAGCGACCCGATCGCTTCGACGCGCGCCTGTTCCGCGGCCTCGAAGATCGCGGCGCCGTCCGGCGATTGCGGGCGGAACTGGCTGTTCACCTTTTCGTCGTGATAGGCCTTTTTCAGCGCATAGGCATCGCCGGTGCCGCGCACCAGTGCCACGTCATGGGCAGACAGGTTTCGCGCCGGCGAGGGCAGGCGCGCCTTCAGGCCCTTCAGCGAAGGCGGTTCGCTGGAAAAGCTGACTTCCATCTCCGGTTCGCCCGCAAGCGATCGCACCGCCACGGAGACGGCCCGCTTGAAAGGCTCGGATGGGGATTCAGGTTTCGCCACTTTGATCCCAGATCGTCACGGCGCGTGCCGCAACAGCTATGCCACCAGTACCTTGGCCGCGCTCTCCGGCAGTTCCTCGCCAAAGCAGCGCTGATAGAATTCCGCCACGCTGGCGCGTTCCAGCTCGTCGCACTTGTTGAGGAAGGTGAGGCGGAAGGCAAAACCGATATCGTCGAAAATCTTCGCATTCTCCGCCCAGGTGATGACCGTACGCGGGCTCATTACGGTGGAAAGATCACCCGCCACGAAGGCATTGCGTGTCATGTCGGCCAGGCGGACCATGGCCGAGATGGTTTTCCTGTCATAGCCGGGCACCTTGGCCGAGACGATTTCTTCCTCGGCATCATGCGTCAGGTAGTTCAGAGTTGTGACAATCGACCAGCGGTCCATCTGGCCCTGGTTGATCTGCTGGGTGCCGTGATAGAGCCCCGTGGTGTCGCCCAGACCAATGGTGTTGGTGGTCGAGAACAGGCGGAAGGCGCTGTGCGGGTGGATCACCTTGTTCTGGTCCAGCAAGGTCAGGCGCCCCGACACTTCCAGCACGCGCTGGATCACGAACATCACATCGGGGCGGCCGGCATCATATTCGTCGAACACCAGCGCCACGGGGCGCTGCAAGGCCCAGGGCAGCAGCCCTTCACGGAACTCGGTGACCTGCTTGCCGTCCTTCAGCACGATGGCGTCCTTGCCGATCAGGTCGATACGGCTGACATGGCTGTCCAGATTGATGCGGATGCACGGCCAGTTCAGCCGCGCGGCCACCTGTTCGATATGGGTGGACTTGCCGGTGCCGTGATAGCCCTGAATCATGACGCGGCGGTTGAAGGCAAAGCCGGCCAGGATGGCGAGCGTGGTTTCGCGGTCGAAGCGATAGGCGGGATCAATCTCCGGCACATGCTCGCCGCCCTTCTTGAAGGCGGGAACTTTCATGCCAGTCTTGATGTCGAACAGGCTCGCAGCATCGACCGTGGTGTCGGGCGCGGCGCTGACGTCGAGAGTTTCGTTATGGGTGCTCATGCTCTGATCCGGGTGGCGTCCGCGAATGACAACGCGGCTGACGCCCGATCAGGAAAGGAGGCCAGAGGCGCGCAACACGCCGTAGGCTTTGATGACCTGTTTCAGGCGTTCTTCCGCGCCCCGGTCGCCGCCATTTGCGTCGGGGTGAAAACGCTTCACAAGTTCCTTATACCGCGCCTTGATCTCTATCAAGGTGGCGTTGTGCGCCAGCTGCATCTGATCGAACGCCATGGTCTGCAGCCGCGTCAGATGACGCTCCGGGCGGCGCACGGAGGTGTCACCATCCTCGTCGATCACTGCATGACTGTCATGCAACCCGCCCAGGGGGGACTGTCCCATCCGGGCCTTGGCGGCGCGCTTTCCCAGCTGCCAGGTGGGACGGTGGCCGGTCAGCGCGTCCAGGCGGAAGGCCTGGATCTGGTCGTCATCCATGCCCTTGAAATAATCCCATGCCTCGTTGTGGATGCGGGCATGCGCGGAGCAGTACCAGAAATATTCCGAAAGATTCTTGGGCGACTGGGCCACGCGGCAATTGCCCGGACCAACACAACCCGGCGCCTCGCACATGCGCGTTTCCGGTTCC
This sequence comes from Micropepsales bacterium, assembly GCA_038324265.1. Classification (GTDB taxonomy): domain Bacteria; phylum Pseudomonadota; class Alphaproteobacteria; order Micropepsales; family Micropepsaceae; genus Rhizomicrobium. The sequence continues at coordinate 15,905 of JBBQHU010000005.1, forward strand.
GGCTTCTTGGCCTTGCCGCCCGGCTTGATCCGGATGTCAGTCTTGAAGCGGGGCGCGCGGGGTTCAGCCATCCTCCAAGTATGGGAATGAAGGGGTAAAAAACAAGAAAAGGTATCGCTTGACTTTCGGCCCCCGGATACGAAGTTTGGCTCCATGCGCGTTGCCGATGCCATTCACGACAAGCTGACTGCCGCCTTTGCGCCGCAAGTGCTGGATGTGCGCGACGAAAGCGCCAGCCACGCCGGTCATGGCGGCGCCACGCGCGCCGATGGCAGCCATGGCGAAACCCATTTCCATGTCCGGCTTGTGTCGCAGGCCTTTGACGGCGTCAGCCGCGTGGAACGCCAGCGCCGCGTCTATGCGGCCCTGGCTGCGGAACTCGCAGGTCCTGTGCACGCCCTGTCGCTGTCTGCGCTCACCCCTGCTGAGGCGGCTCGCTCCTGACCATCGGCGGCACCACGCGGATCGCGGTGATCTGGTTGCGCTGACGGCGCATGATCTCAAAGGTATAGCCGAAGAAGGCAAAACGCTGGCCGGGATCGGGAATTGTACCCGACTGTGCGATCACCAGGCCGGCAATGGTGGTGGCGTCGTCTTCCGGCAGCGACCAGTCCAGCTCGCGGTTGAGGTCGCGCACCGGAACCTTGCCTTCGATCAGATAGGAGCCGTCCGGACGACGCCGCACTTCGCGCCGGGCTTCATGGAGTTTCTGGTCGGAGATATCGCCGAATACTTCTTCCAGGATGTCTTCCAGCGTCACCAGCCCCTGCAACGCGCCATACTCGTCCACCACCAGCGCAAAACGGGTGCGCGATTCGCGAAAAGCGGCGAGCTGTTCCTCCAGGCTTGTGGTTTCCGGCACATATGAAGGCGGCTTTGCCAGCGCCGGAATGTCGATTTGGTCCAGGTCGCCGCGATGTTCCACCAGCGCGCGCGCCAGGTCCTTGGCCGACAGGACGCCGATGATGTTGTCTTGCTCGCCGCGCCACAGTGGCAGGCGACTGTGCTGCGCCTCGATCACCGCATACACCAGTTCGCGGGCGGGAAGGTTGGCGTCAAAACTTTCCATGCTGGTGCGATGGCGCATGACATCGCTCACTTCCAGGTCGCGCAGGTCTAGGATGCCGCCCAGCATGTCGCGATGTTCACGCTCGAAGGTGCCTTCCTGGTGGTGCAATTCGATTGAGCCGCGGATCTCCTCGTGCGCGGCATCGGCACTTTCTTCCAGCACGCCCTTGACGCCCACCAGCCACAGCACGCGCCACACCAGCCACTGCACCGCCATGATCACCGGCGACAGCAGCGCCACCACAAGACGCAGCGGGCCCGCCACGAACAGCGACACCCGGTCGGTGCGCGCCACCGCCAGGGTCTTGGGCATGGTTTCCACGAAAATCAGAATCACCAGCGTCATGACACCGGTGGTGATGGCCACAGCTTTGGGGCCATAGCGATTTTCCAGCACCGATGTCGCCAGCGACGAGGTCAGGATGTTGATGAAGGTATTGCCCAGCAGCACCGCGCCGATCATGCGCTCGCGATTGGCGACCAGCCGGTTGACGTTGGCGGCAGCCCTGGAACCTTCCTTTTCGAGTTGGTGCATGCGGCCGCGCGAAACCGCGGTCAGCGCCGTTTCGGACGCCGAGAAAAAGGCGGATATCGCCAGGAGAATGACGATGGCGCCGATGGTATAGAGAAGCATGTTTCCCCGAAGCGGTAAGGCCGGGGATAATAACGATTTTTCAGCCTGTCAGCACAGTTTTTAAGGCTTCCAGCGGAACATCGTGGGTGACAAAGGCCTTTCCCAGCCCGTGCAGCAGGATAAAGGTCAGCTTGCCGTCCGCCACTTTCTTGTCGTGCGCCATGTGCCCGACCAGCTCGTCGGCGCTGGGGCGGGGGCCGGAGATATCGGAAATATCAGCAGGCAGGCCAACGGTCTTCAGGTGGCGGGTGAATCGTTCGGCATCCTGTCCGGGACACAATCCCAGCTGCACCGAAAGCTTGAAGGCCAGCGCCATGCCGATGGCAACGCCCTCGCCATGGACCAGCCTGTCCGAAAAGCCCGTCGCCGCCTCCAACGCATGGCCGAAAGTATGGCCCAGATTGAGCAGCGCCCGCTCGCCGGTCTCGCGCTCATCACGGGCCACAATATCGGCCTTCATCTGGCAGGAGTGCGCGACCGCATTCACCAGCGCGCTATTGTCGCCCGCCAGCGCCTTGCCGGCATTGGCTTCCAGCCAGTTGAAGAAGTCTGCATCGCCCAGCGCGCCGTATTTCACCACTTCGCCATAGCCGGCCAGCAATTCGCGCCGGGGCAGGGTGGCGAGCAACGCGGTATCGGCGATGACGATGCGCGGCTGGTGAAACAGCCCGATCAGGTTTTTGCCTTGTGCCGCGTTGATCGCGGTCTTGCCGCCGACCGAGGAATCCACCTGGCTGAGAAGGGTGGTCGGGATCTGCGCAAAGTCCACACCGCGCTTCAGCACACCCGCCGCGAAGCCTGTCAGGTCGCCGATGACGCCGCCGCCCAGCGCGATGATCAGTCCCTTGCGGTCCACTTCCATGTCCAGGAGGGCCCCTGACAGTGTTTCCAGGCCGGCAAAACTCTTGCTGACTTCGCCCGGCGCCATGATGATGGCGCGGGCCTGGATGCCGGCCGCATCCAGCACAGACAACAACGACTGCAGATGAATATCGGCAACATTGGCGTCGGTCACGACAGGCACCACGCCTTTTGCGAAAGGCTTCAGCAGGTCTCCGGCGCGCGCCAGCATGCCGGCCCCGACATGGATATCGTAGGCTCGCGTCCCCAGCCCCACGGAAATTGTTTCGCTCATGGCGCCTCGCATAGCCCATGCTGGGCAAGCTCGGCAACGATTCTGTCCACCAGCTCGCCATGCGGCGCATCCACCGATTCCAGCACCATGTCTGCCTGGGCATAGACAGGCTCGCGCTCCGCCAGCAGCCGTTCCAGGGTGCCGCGCACGTCGCCATTGTTCAGCAGCGGTCGCGACTGATCCTGCGCCTGGCGCTTCTTGACCCGTCCCAGCAGGATTTCCAGCGGCACCTTCAGCCAGATGGTAAATGCGTTCTCGCGCAGAGCCGCGCGGGTGGTGTCATCCATGTAGGCGCCGCCGCCAGTGGCCAGCACATGCGCCGGCTCGCCCAGCAGGCGTGCAATGACGCGGCGTTCACCGTCGCGAAAATGCGGCTCGCCATATCTCTCGAATATCTCTTTCACAGTCAGTCGCGCGGCTTGCTCAATCTCGTGATCGGCATCCGCGAAAGGAACATCCAGGCGCTTGGCCAGCCGCGTGCCGATGGCGGTTTTGCCGGCTCCCATCATGCCTATCAGGGCCACGGTCTTGGTCAGGTTCGTTGTCATGGGGTCAATCCGATACAGCCATGTTACAAAACTGTCCATGACTCGCCCCATGCCCCAAGGGCGCCGCAAACAGACCAGCAGCAACGCGCATCTGATCGAGACCTTTCTCGACATGATGGGGGCCGAGCGCGGCGCCGGCGCAAACACCCTGTCTGCCTATCGCCGCGACCTGATTGATTTTTCCGGCCATATGGAAGCGAAGGGTTCCGATCTGCAAAAGGCGGGGCGGGACGATGTGCGCGCATTCCTGACAAGCCTGTCGGCGGCGAGCCTGGCGGCCTCAACGCAGGCGCGAAAGCTCTCGGCCCTGCGCCAGTTCTTCGGCTTTGCGTATGCGGAAGGCCTGCGCCATGACGATCCCACCCAGGCGATCGAAGCCCCGCGCGCCTCGCGCCCCCTGCCCAAGATACTGTCCGGCGGCGACCTGGACCGGATGCTGGCAACCGCGGCACAGGACACCTCGCCCGAGGGATTGCGGCTGACGCTTATCGTGGAAATGCTTTATGGCGGCGGCCTGCGCGTCACAGAACTGGCGGGCATGAAACTGGCGGCAGTACAGACCAAGGAAAGTTTCATCCGCGTCACGGGGAAGGGCAACAAGGAACGGCTGTCGCCGCTCAACACTTCGGCCCGCGCGGCTCTGGATGCCTATCTGGCGGTGCGCGAGAAATTCCTGCCCAAACACGACAAGGCCAACCGCTATCTCTTCGTCTCGCGCGGGGCGGAAGGCTTTCTCACCCGGCGGCGTTTTCATCAGCTTCTGAAAGGACTGGCGATCCAGGCGGGCCTTGATCCCGCCAAGGTCTCGCCGCACGTGCTGCGGCACGCCTTTGCCACCCATCTGGTGGAAGGCGGCGCCGACCTGCGAAGCGTCCAGACCCTGCTTGGTCATGCCGACATTGCCACCACCCAGATCTACACCCACGTTGCGCGCGACCATCTCAGCCGGGTGATGCAGTCGTCCCACCCGCTGTCCCAAGGGGCCGCAAAGCGGACCGTCAAGCCGAAAACAGGCGGAAATGCCCGTTAACCCATTGGGAAACAATGGTTCTTTATAAGTTTCTTTTGCCGGGTGCCTGTGTCATTTTCCGCCGCTCAAGGTGATTTGAGCCATGCATTACCTGGAATTTGAACGACCCATCGCGGACCTGGAGGGCAAAATTGTCGAGCTGCGCAAGCTCGCCGAGGAAGACCCCAACATGGACATCGATTCCGAGGTCTCGCGCCTGCAGGCCCGCGCCGGAAACCTGGTGGCTGACACCTATGCCAGGCTGACGCCGTGGCAAAAAGTGCAGGTCGCACGCCATCCCGGCCGCCCGCACTTCCTGGACTATGCCCGGCGCATTTTTGACGATTTCACGCCGCTGGCCGGCGACCGGTCTTTTTCCGAAGACCAGGCCGTTGTGGCCGGGCTGGCGCGTTTCCGCGGCCGCCCCGTCGCATTCATCGGCCAGGAAAAGGGCAATGACACCCAAAGCCGCATCCAGCACAATTTCGGCTCCGCCATGCCCGACGGCTATCGCAAGGCGGTGCGCATCTTTGAACTGGCCGGCCGTTACGGCCTGCCGGTGCTGAGTTTCGCCGACACTGCGGGCGCCTATCCCGGCGTCAGCGCCGAGGAGCGCGGCCAGGCCGAAGCCATCGCGCGCTCAATCGAGGCAGGCCTGTCGGTGAAGACACCCTTCATCGCCACCATCATCGGCGAAGGCATGTCCGGCGGCGCCATTGCCATCGCTGCCGCCAGCCGCGTCTACATGCTGGAACATTCCATCTATTCGGTGATCTCGCCGGAAGGCTGCGCCTCCATCCTGTGGCGCAGCGCCGACAAGGCGCAGGAGGCAGCCACCGCGCTAAAGATCACGGCGCAGGACCTGCTGCAGATGAAGGTGATCGATTCCATCATTCCCGAGCCGATAGGCGGCGCTCACCGCGCCCCACTGGATACCATCGACGCCGTCGCCGACCAAATCGCGGCGGGCCTGAAGGAGATGGATGGCATGTCCGGTGAAGAAATCCTGCGCCAGCGCCGCGCGAAGTTTCTCGCCATGGGCCGCAACATCTAAGAAAAAAGGCCCGGATTGCTCCGGGCCTTTTGTTTTGTGCTGCGCGAAACCTACCGCGCCATGCTCAGGCTGCCATTCGGCACCCAGCCCTTGTTGTCCACCTCGTCGGTCACTTCACGCCAGACGCCGTCCGTGTTGCCGGTGGGGTAGAGGATCATGCCGGGGTCCAGGGTGCGCACGACCTTGCCCTTTTCGCTGGGCGCGGCGCGCATCACGCCGGGGCGTGACATGGTAACCGTCCGCTGCGGTGCGTCGGCCTTGGCATTGTCCGACAGGCCGCCCATCTGGGTCACAAGCTTGGTATAGGCATCGATGTAAGCCAGGATCACTACCTGGCCGATGGCGGTGCTGGAGTAGCTGTTGACGCCCGCGCCGCCGAACACGCCGCCGCCAAAGCCGCCGCCGCCCACGCCGAAGCCGACATCGGTCTTGTCGCCATGGCCCTCTGTCATCACTTCCTGCTCGCTGGTGCGAACATTGGTGATGGACAGGATCACGTCTGCGGTCTTGGAGCTGATCGAGATATTGGAAACGATGGCGCCGGCAAAGCCGCCCATGAAGCCGCCCAATAGGCCGCCGACATTGGTGCCGCTGGAATTGGCGTTCTTGCTGGTGATGTCGGGCACCAGGATGTAATCCGCAGCCTTGATCTGACCGCCGCCGATATTGGAGCCGCCCTGCAGCCCGCCGCCGGCCGCCAGCGCGCGCTCCTGCTGCGCCATCTCAAAGCCCTTGCCGCGATCCACCAGGGTGAAGCAACCCGAGCGCTGCACAAACAGCTTGATCAGCGCCTCCGGCGATTCCAGACCCAGGCCTTCCCACCATTTGTTCTGCGGTTCACGCACCGCGATGGTTCCGATCCGGTGACCGCAGGTTGGGATTTCCGCCTTGGCCCTCTCGGTCTTGTCGCGGATCGAGGCCGCGAAGGAGGAGCCTGGAATAACCAGACAGACAGCAGCCACGATCGCGGCAGATTTGCCCAAACGCATCCGAACTTCCTTTCCAAGAATTCTAATGTTGCGCGCGAACGCCCAGCCCGCGCTGATTGGGAAGATAACCGAGGATAAAATTTCCGCAATGCCCCCCGGAAGCCTGGTCCCGCTGCGCCGCAGCGCAAAGGCTATTCACCACCAGCCGCGCCACTTGAACCACATCAACGGGATAATTCCGCTCAGAACAATGGTACCCAGGGCAATGGGATAACCGTCATTCCAGCCCAATTCCGGCATGAAGTGAAAATTCATTCCCCATATTCCGGCAATCAGAACCGGGGGGATGCCCACGATGGACCAGATGGTCATCACCTTGAACAGGTCGTTCTGCTCGGTGGAAATGAAGCCCAGATCGGCGTCCAGCAGGAACTGCAGCTTGTCAGTGAGGTGGACCTCATAGTCATTCAACGACTGCACGTCGGCCGCCGCCATCTTCAGCCGCCCCTTGACCTGGGAATCCAACCAGTCATCGCCATGCTCGGCCACAAAGGGGACGGCACGCTGCATCACCAGCATCGTGTCCCGGATGTGGGAAAGCCGCTCACCCATGTCGCCGATCTCCACCAGCGTCTGGCGCAACATGCTGTTGAACTGGCTGACATTGTTCTTGTGCCTGACCAGCATCTCCTTGTGAAAAATGCGCTGGGATATCCGAAGCGCCTTGGCCCGCAGTTCCTCAAGCCGGTCGGCGCCGTGGTCCACCAGCGCCTCGATTATCACCAGGAAGATATCGGGCGCCGTGCGGTCACGGCGCTCCACCCGCTTGGTGATGGCTTCAAAGGTGTGCAGCTGGGCGAAGCGGATGGTCACCAGCAGGTCTCTGGTCAGGACAAATCCCAACGGCGTGGTGACGTTCTCTTCCTCACCCGGGACATGGGAGGTTACCGGGACCGAGAGGGTGAACACCTCGTCTTCATACTGGAGCCGGCTGGAAAATTCGATTTCCTCCAGCTGGTCGCGCGGCGGGATGTCGAGTTTGTAAACCGTGCAGGCCTGGGCGATTTCTTCGTTGGTGGGATTGCAGATATCCACCCAGACAAGTTTGCCGTCGGACTTGTGTTCAGTAAGCACGCGAATCTCCCTTGCGCGCAATAACGCGCGAATTCAGTGATCCGTGCAAGGAGCTAGGTCAGTGACCCGTGGCAATGCTTGTATTTGCGACCCGACCCGCACGGGCATGGCGCATTGCGCGAGGTGCTGCCCCAGGTCCTGGGATTGTTGGGATCCACCGCCGCATCATCCGGCCAGGCGCCGACTTCCTCGACTTCATTTTCGCCGGTCAGCGGGTTGATGTGGCTGGCCAGCATGGCGGGCAGGGGAGTCTGCTCCAGCGGCGGCTGCGGTCCGGTCTGGATATTCACCTGCATGAGCTGGCGCACCACGTCCGTGCGAAGGGTGGTCAGCAGGGCCTGGAACAGTTCGAAGGCTTCGCCCTTGTATTCGTTCAGCGGGTCGCGCTGGCCATAACCACGCAAGCCAACATACTGGCGCAGGTGATCCAGGTTGACGATGTGCTCGCGCCAGTTGTGATCCAGCGTCTGCAGCAGGATCGCCTTCTCGACATAGCGGGTAACTTCCACGCCATGCTCTACGGTGCGGGCGGCGGCGCGTTCTTCCACCGCCTTCTGGATACGCTCGCGCACTTCCTCGTCGGCGATACCTTCTTCCTTGGTCCACTCCACCACCGGCAGATCCAGGCCGAAAATCTTGACGACTTCGTCCTGTAATCCCACCGCGTCCCACTGTTCCGCATAAGCCTTTTCGGGAATGTGATTTTCCACCAGCGTCTCCACCACTTCCTCGCGGAAATCAGCGATCTGGTCGGAAACGTCCTCGGACGACATGATCTCCTTGCGCTGGTCGAAGATCACCTTGCGCTGATCGTTCAGCACGTCATCGTATTTCAGGATGTTCTTGCGGATTTCGAAGTTGCGCGCCTCGACCTTCTGCTGCGCCTTTTCCAGCGCCTTGTTCACCCAGGGATGGGTGATGGCTTCTCCAGCCTCAAGCCCCAGTGTGGTGAGCACGCGTTCCATGCGCTCGCTGCCGAAGATGCGCATCAGGTCGTCCTGCAGCGACAGGAAGAACTTCGACGCGCCCGGATCGCCCTGGCGGCCCGAACGGCCACGCAGCTGGTTGTCGATACGGCGGGATTCATGCCGCTCGGTGCCGATCATATAGAGGCCGCCGGCGGCCAGCGCGACCTGCTTGTGGCCGGCGACTTCCGCGCGGATGGCCTCGGCCTTGGCGGCATGTTCGGCTTCGTCGGTGACGGCCACCAGCTCGGCCTTGATGCGCATCTCGGCATTGCCGCCCAGTTGGATGTCGGTGCCGCGGCCCGCCATGTTGGTGGCGATGGTGACGGCGCCGGGCACGCCGGCCTGAGCAACGATAAAGGCTTCCTGCTCGTGATAGCGGGCGTTCAGCACATGATGCTGGATATTGCGCTTGTTGAGCAGCTCGGACAGAGCCTCGGATTTCTCGATCGAGGTGGTGCCGACCAGAACGGGCTGGCCCTTGGCGCGGCATTCCAGCACCAGCTTGATGATGGCTTCGTGCTTTTCTTCCTCGCTGCGATAAACCTCGTCGTCAGCGTCTATGCGGCTCACCGGCACGTTGGTGGGAATTTCCAGCACGTCCAGCTTGTAGATGTCCATGAACTCGGCGGCCTCGGTCATGGCCGTGCCGGTCATGCCCGACAGCTTGTCATAGAGGCGGAAGTAATTCTGGAAGGTGATGGAGGCCAGGGTGACGTTTTCCGGCTGGACGGTGACGCCTTCCTTGGCTTCGAGCGCCTGGTGCAGGCCTTCGGAATAGCGGCGTCCTTCCATCATGCGGCCGGTGAACTCGTCAATGATGACCAGTTGGTCGTTCTTGACGATATAGTCCTTGTCCTTCTGGAAAAGCAGATGCGCCTTCAGCGCCTGGTTCACGTGATGGACGACCCCGATATTCTCGGTGTCGTAGAGGTCGCCTTTTTCCAGAAGGCCCGCAGCCTTGAGCAGCTGCGACATATGCTCGTTGCCAATCTCGGTCAGCGAAGCCTGGCGGGACTTTTCGTCCAGGTCATAGTCTTCCTTGACCAGGCCGGTCATCACCGCATCCACCGAGCGGTACATCTCGGTCTGGTCTTCGGTCGGGCCGGAGATGATCAGGGGGGTGCGGGCTTCGTCGATCAGGATGGAGTCGACTTCGTCCACGATGGCATAAGCGTGGCCGCGCTGGCTCATCGTGTCCAGCGAGTATTTCATGTTGTCGCGCAGGTAATCGAAACCGAACTCGTTGTTCGTGCCATAGGTGATGTCGCAGGCATAATTGGCCTTGCGCTCGGCATCATCCAGGCCATGCACGATCACGCCGACCGTCATCCCCAGGAAGCGGTAGACCTGGCCCATCCAGTCGCTGTCGCGCTTGGCGAGATAGTCGTTGACCGTCACCACATGCACGCCGTCGCCGGCCAGCGCATTGAGATAGGTGGCCAGGGTGGCGACCAGGGTCTTGCCTTCGCCGGTCTTCATCTCGGCGATGTTGCCGCTGTGCAGCACCATGCCGCCGACAAGCTGAACGTCGAAATGGCGCTGGCCCAGGGTCCGCTTGGACGCCTCGCGCACGACCGCGAAGGCTTCCGGCAGCAGGTCGTCCAGGGTCTCACCATTGGCCAGGCGCTCACGGAACAGCACGGTCTGGCCACGCAGCTCCTCATCCGACATGGGCGCGTAACGCGGCTCCAGGGCGTTGATCTTGGCCACATTGCCCCACAGGGGCCTGACCTTGCGTTCGTTTGCCGAGCCGAAAAGCGACTTGGCGATCGTGCTGAAACCCAGCATGAATTCCTCTGTACGGGCCCGGATAACGGGGGCCCCATCTTACTTTTGCGAATGAAACGTCCGCCAAAACCGCATGGCGGCCGCGCCGGAGACATAAGAACGCGCCAGCCCCTTGTCAAACCGCGGGATTTTCCGAATATCCCCCGCCCATTCAGGGGCTAATCGGGGGGGAATTATGGCCAAAAGCGCAAAAAAGACTCAAAAAGCCGCCGGTCATGGCAAGGGCGCGGTTTCCCCGCTCGCGCCCAAGACCTTCCCCAAGCTGCCGCCGCTGGCCGGGGTAAGGCTGGGAACCGTGGCCGCGGGGGTGCGCTATGCCCAGCGTACCGACGTTCTCTTGGCTCTGCTGGCCCCCGGAACGCAGGTCGCAGGGGTCTTTACCAAGTCCAAGACCGCCAGCGCCCCGGTCCTGTGGTGCCAGGACAAGCTGAAGGGCGGTGAAGCGCGCGTGCTGGTGGTGAACAGCGGCAACGCCAACGCCTTCACCGGCAAGGCCGGCATGGCAGGCGTGAAAGAAATCGCCGTCGAGGCCGCTGCCGTGGCCGGTTGCTATCCCGAACAGGTCTTTATGGCCTCCACCGGGGTAATCGGCGAGCCGCTGCCCAGCAACAAGATCACGGCCGTTCTGGCGGCCGTGGCGCGCGACACCGCCGCCGGCAACTGGAAGGCGGCCGCCGACGCCATCATGACCACCGACACCTATCCCAAGGCAGCAACCGCCACCGCCATGATCGACGGCGTGAAGGTGACCATCAACGGCATTGCCAAGGGCTCGGGCATGATCGCGCCCGACATGGCGACGATGCTGAGTTTCGTTTTTACCGATGCAAATCTTCCGGCCTCAGTGCTGCAGGAATGCCTGAGCGCAGGCGTCGGCCCCAGCTTCAATTCCATCACCGTGGATTCCGACACCTCCACCAGCGACACGCTCATCCTGTTCGCCACCGGCAAGGGCGGCAGGCACCCCGCCATCGCCAAGGCATCGGATAAAAAGCTCACCGAATTCCGCCGCGCCCTGGACGCGCTGCTGCTCGATCTCGCACTGCAGGTGGTCAAGGACGGCGAGGGCGCCCAGAAGCTTATCAAGATTGATGTCACCGGAGCGCAAAATGACACCGCCGCCAAACGCATCGCGCTCTCCATCGCCAATTCGCCGCTGGTCAAGACTGCCATCGCCGGCAATGACGCGAACTGGGGCCGGATCGTGATGGCCGTGGGCAAGGCCGGCGAAGCAGCCGACCGCGACAAGCTGAAAATCAGCTTCGGCGGTCACGTCGTCGCCGAAAAGGGCATGCGCGCCGCGAAATACAATGAAGCCAACGCGACCAAAGCCGTCATGGGCCGCGAAGTGAACATCGCCGTGGACATCGGCATCGGCAAGGGCACTGCCCGCGTCTGGACCTGCGATCTCACACACGGATATATCGACATCAATGGCTCCTATCGCTCCTGAACTTTCCCGCCGCGCCGTGCTTGGCGGCGCTGCTCTACTGGTCCCGCAACGTGCCATTGCCGCCGACCTCGCCGCACCGGCCCTCGCAATCAAGGTACTGGAAGCGAAGGCCGGCGCAAAAATAGGCGTTGCGGCGCTGGATACCGGCAGCGGCCGCTCCGTCCTTCACCGTGCGACGGAGCATTTCACCATGTGCTCCACCTTCAAGCTGTCGCTCGCAGCCGCAATCCTGGCGCGCGCCGATGCGGGCCGCGAACATCTCGACCGACTTGTGACGTACGACAAACCGGTGCTGGGGGTATCGCCTGCCACCACCAAAAACTGGCCCCACGGCATGACGGTCGCGCAACTGTGCGAGGCCGCGATCATCTGCAGCGACAATACGGCCGCCAACGTCTTGCTGGCCGGTCTGGGCGGCCCCGCGGCGCTGACGCAGTTCTGGCGCGGCATCGGCGATCACGCCACACGGCTCGATGACAATGAACCCGCTCTGAACGTGCCCGACGGCACCATCCGCAACACCACCACGCCGACGGCGATGTTGAACGACCTGATGCTTCTGCTGCTGGGCGACGTGCTGGCGCCGGCTTCGCGCACCCGCCTGCTGAACTGGCTGCGCGCCAACACCACGGGAGCAGGCCGGCTGCGCGCCGGGTTGCCGAACAACTGGCAATGGGGCGACAAGACCGGCGCGAGCGCGGAGCGCTTTGGCCTGGTCAACGACATCGGTATCGCCGTGCCACCGGGCCGCAAGCCGATTCTGATGATCTGCTACACCAGCGGCGGCGACGAAAAGACCGTGCCGTCCGTTGGCCGGATCCTCGCCGACGCCTTCGCCTAGACCAGGGCCGCGTCCAGGGTGATCTCCGCCTTCAGCAGCTTGGATACCGGGCAGCCTTTTTCGGCCATGCCCGCAAGCTCTGCAAACTTCTCGGCGGTGATGCCGGGAATTTTCGCGCGCAGGGTCAGCGCCGACTTGGTAATGGCAAAGCCGTCATCCTGCTTGACCAGGGTGATCTCGGCCTTGGTGTCCATCTGTTCGGCGGTAAAGCCGGCCTCGCCCAGGATCAGCGACAGCGCCATGGTGAAGCAGCCGGCATGGGCGGCGCCAATCAGCTCTTCGGGATTGGTGCCGGGCTTGCCCTCGAACCGGCTGGCAAAGCCATAGGGATAGGCCTCCAGCGCGCCGCTCTTGGTCGAGATCGCGCCCTTGCCGTCCTTGAGGCCGCCTTGCCATTTTGCGGTACCGAACGTCGTCATGGGGAACTCCTTTTGGGGAAAAGTTTCTTACAAGTGTTAAGCCGTGCTAACCAATGCACTTAACCCCACCTTAGTGCTGTGACGCCATCATGAATACTCCGCAACCTCTGATGTTGGTCGTTGCGGTGGCATTGGTGGACCCTGACGGCCGCGTGCTGATTGCACAGCGCCCCGAAGGCAAGAGCATGGCGGGGTTATGGGAATTCCCAGGCGGCAAGGTCGAGACGGGCGAACTGCCGGAAGCTGCGCTGATCCGCGAGCTGTCCGAAGAGCTGGGCATCACGGTGAAAGTGGCCTGTCTCGCGCCGTTCACCTTTGCTTCGCATACCTACGACGCATTTCACCTTTTGATGCCGCTCTACATCTGCCGCCGATGGGAAGGCACGCCCATGCCCCGGCATCATGCAGCGCTGAAATGGGTCCGCCCGAAAGACATGTCCGGTTACCCCATGCCCGCAGCCGACTTGCCGCTTATTCCCATGCTGCGCGATCTTTTGTGAAGAATTTTGCCGCCGATACCTGCGGCGCAACCGCAATCGAATACGCCCTGATCGCCAGCCTGATCTCGGTCCTGATCATTACGGGCTTGACCGCGGTCGGCACCAAGACATCGTCCATGTTCAACCTGGTTTCGTCGAGCCTGAAATAACCGTCTCTGTCGTCCCCAGCGCATCCGCCAGCCGCGACGTCGCTGCGCCCGGCTTCAGCGGCTGCTGCTGGCTTTCGTGCGGCGACCAGCCGGTGAGATACAGCGTCTCGAACCGGGCCCTGAATTTTCCGTCCTCGCCATGGGCCTGCGCATAATGCGCCAGCAGCGCCGCCAGCGTATCACGCCGCAGCGGCACGCGGCTGCGTTCGGCCATCACATTGGTGAAGCCATGCGCTCGCAGGTCGCGCGCCAGTGAGAAAAAATTGCCATAGCGCACCGTCAACCGCTCCACATCCGTGACGGGCAGGGCAAAGCCCGCCCGTTGCAGCAGCCCGCCCATGTCGCGCACATCGGCAAAAGGCGACACACGCGGCGACAGTCCACCGCGCGTCAGGGTCTCGGCATGGCCAAAGGTGTCGCGCAGTTCCGCCAGCGTATTGCCGCCCAGCAGCGCCGCCACGAACAAGCCATCCGGCTTCATGGCGCGCCGTATCTGCACCAGCGCGCCCGGCAGATCGTTGATCGCCTGCAGCGAAAACAGGCTGACCACCACATCGAAGTCGCCCGGGGTCGCCAGAATTTCGTGCTGGTCGAAATTCGCGCAAGCCCAGTCTTGGGCAAATGGCGCGATCGGCGCCGGCACGGCATCTCCAATCCACAAGCCGCGCGCGAACCGGCGCACCACGGCGGCCAGCCGGTCCGCCAGTCCTTCAATGGTCGCCACATCCAGAAAACGGTCCCCCGCCAGCCGTGCCGCACGGGCCTGTGCGCGCTGGGCTGCGAAAAAGTCAAAAAGGGGCGGGCGGTCGCTAGTCATTCGTGGCAGGATAACCGCCATGCGCAGTTTTTTGAAATCGCGCGCATTCGCGCGCTGGGGATCCAAAACCGCGTTGGACCTGCTGTTCCCGCCGCAGTGCATGGCCTGCCGTGCGCCTGTGGCCGCTTCCGGATTCTGCGCCGCCTGCTGGGGCGCCATCGTCTTTCTGGATGGCCCGGGCTGTGCCTGTTGCGGCCTGCCCTTCGCGGTGGCGCTGGAGGGGGATAATCTCTGTGCCCCTTGCCTCGCCAATCCCCCGGCCTTCGACAGTGCCCGCGCCATCCTGGCTTATGACGACAACAGCAAGGGCGCGATCCTGGCGCTCAAGCACGCCGACCGCCTCGATTTGGTGCCGGGCTTTTCGCGCTGGCTGGCCAGAACGGGGCGGGCGGTCTTGTCGGACTGCGACCTGATCGTGCCGGTCCCATTGCATCGTTCGCGTCTCTGGCGCCGCCGCTACAATCAGGCGGCGGAACTTGCCAGGCGGCTGGCGCGGGACTTTCGGCTCCCCGCAGATCCGCTGGCGCTGGCCAGAAGCCGCGCCACGCCCAGCCAGGGTGCCATGCCCAGTGCCAAGGCACGCCGCCGCAATGTGCAGCGCGCATTTCTGGTTCCAGATCCCGCAAAAGTGGCCGGAAAGCGTATCCTGCTTCTGGATGACGTCCTGACCACCGGCGCTACCGCGCAGGCTTGTGCCCGTGCCCTCAAACGCGCAGGTGCCGCCCGCGTGGACGTCCTGGCCCTGGCGCGCGTTGTGAAGGCGTCGGACATGCTTATATAGATCCCGTCACCACAGCCTGAGTCCGCATGAAAACCGTCCGCATCTACACAACGCCCATCTGTCCCTATTGTGTGCGCGCCAAGTCGCTGCTGCAGAAAAAGGGCGTCGATGTCGTGGAAATTGACATCTACATGAGCGACGAGGCGCGTCAGGAAATGCAGGCCAATTCCGGCGGCGCACGCACCGTGCCCCAGATTTTCGTCGGCGACACCCATGTCGGCGGCTGCGATGACCTTTATGCCTTGGATAAAGCAGGCAAGCTCGACCCGATGCTGGCATAATTAAGGCGGCTTTCCCGGCTGGACAAAGTACGCCGCCCCCTCGAATAATGGCGCATAACAATCAATCGGGAAGGGACCACCATGAAAAAGATTCTGCTCGCCGCCTCCGCGCTGCTGATTGCTGCGCCCGCTTTCGCCCAGATGAGCCCTGCGCCGACCATCGCGGCCGCGCCCACTGCCGATGAAATGAAAACGCCGCGTCCGCCCCGCGCCAAGGGCATTCCGGTCGCGCTCGCCATCGAAGGCGCCGTTGCCGCCAACGCCCAGTGCCTGGCCAACACCTACAAGACCACGGCCATGATCACCGACAGCGCTGGCGTCCCCATTGTGATGATCGCCAATGACGGCGCCGCCGCCATCACCCAGCGCATTGCCATGAGCAAGGTGCAGGCCGTGCTCAAATACAAGATGACCAGCGGCGAAGTGGCGGCCAAGGCCGCAGCCGATCCGGCCTTCAAGGCCGAGCTGGCTGCCAACCCCCTGATCGACACCGCCCGCCAGGGCGCTGTGCCGCTGATGGCCGGAAGTGAAGTGGTCGGTGTCTTTGCCGTTTCCGGTGCGCCGGGCGGTGACAAGGACGAAGTCTGTGTCCGCGCCGGCATGGCCAAGATCGCGGATCGCATCAAGTAATGAGCGTGTTCCGGGCGGCCTGCGTTCAACTCCGCTCCAGCGATGACGTGAGGGAGAATATCTCCGAGACCGTCAGGCTGGTGCGGGACGCAGCCGCCCAGGGCGCGACCTTCATCGCGACGCCCGAGAACACCACGCTTATGGCGCCCGACGCGGGCGCGAAGCTGGCTTCCAGCTATGACGAGGCGCACGACCCGGCGATGCCGGTGTTCACGGCGCTGGCGAAAGAACTGAAAGTCTGGCTGTTGATCGGTTCGCTCGCCATCAAGGTGTCGGACACCAAGACCGCCAATCGCAGCTTCCTGATTTCGCCGGACGGCGCGGTCACGGCGCGCTACAGCAAGATCCACCTGTTTGATGTCGAACTCGCGGGCGGCGAGGCGTATCGCGAATCCAATACCGTGGCGGGCGGCAACGAGGCAGTGCTGGCCGATACGCCCTGGGGCAAGGTCGGCCTCACCATCTGCTACGACATGCGCTTCCCGCAGCTTTACCAAAAACTGGCAAGGGCTGGCGCCTTCCTCATCACCGTGCCGTCGGCCTTCACCGTGCCCACCGGCAATGCGCACTGGCATGTCCTGCTGCGCGCCCGCGCCATCGAGAATGGCTGCTTCATCGTGGCGCCCGCGCAGGGCGGGATGCACGCCAATGGCCGCAAGACCTATGGTCACAGCCTGATCGTCGCGCCCTGGGGCGAAATACTGGCTGAAGCCGGCGACGAACCCGGCGTGATTATCGCCGACATCGACCCGGAACTTTCGCGGGACGCACGTGCAAAAGTTCCCAACCTGCAACATGGCCGCGATTTCGCGGAGCCATAAACCCTTACTGTCGTTGGGTCTTGCGAATCGTCCGCGCCCGAACCATTCTCGGTCGGCAGCCTGGGGGCAGGCTGACATGGAGCTTTTTCGTGATTGCGTATGCGCTTCGCTGCCATCGGGGGCACGAATTTGAGGGTTGGTTCCAGGGCAGTGCAGCCTTCGATGACCAGTCCTCCGGCGGACTGTTGTCGTGTCCGTCCTGCAATTCGGACCGCATTGAAAAAGCCGTCATGGCGCCCGCGATCAGTGGCACCAAGAAATCCACCACCCGCACCAAGGCTGCTGAAGCGCGCCAAATGCGCCAGTTCGCGACCGGCCTGCGCAAATATGTGCAGGAGAATGCCGATTATGTCGGCCCCAACTTCGCCGAAGAAGCGCGCAAGATTCATTATGGTGAGACACCGGACCGCCACATCTATGGCGAAGCCACTCCCAAGGAAGCCAAGGAACTGGTGGACGAGGGCGTAGACGTTGCCCCCCTGCCGCCGGACCTCGAAGGCGCGAATTAAATTGTCGTTCCCGCGAAAGCGGGAACCCCACTTCTATTGAAAATACGCCTTGGTATTCTCGTGCACGTCTGGTGCCGCCAGGATTTCCGCGGGACTCATCCAACGCACGGCGCTGTGCTGGTCATCGGTCTTGATGTCCGGCCGATGATCCAGCCGAAGCTCCCGCCCGATCACGACATAGTGGGTGCCATAGCCCGGCGCCTCGAAGCGGTTGGTGTCGTAGAAATGCTCATAGACCCCCAGCAGCCGCGACCGGGTGATGGGCAGAGCCAGGCCGGTTTCCACCGACAGGATGCGCGCAAAGGCGTCCGCCAGCCGCTCGTCCTTCTCGATCCGGCCGCCCGGCACAAACCACAGACCCTTTGCCGGTGCGTTGGTGCGCAGGCCGACCAGAACCTGGCCTTGGGGATCGCGCAGGACCAAGTCGATGGAGACCAGCGGCGTCAACCGCACCACTTCGGCAAATTCGTCCGGCTTCATCCAGGCCATCAGCGCCTGGCCACCAACATGTAATTAACGTCTACATCGGACGACAGCCGCCAGTCCCAGGCCAGCGGGTCAAACGAAACGCCCTGTCTTTTCAAAAGGGTTAGGCCAGTGTCTTGAAGTGAAGTCTCAAGCGTCGCGGGAGGAATGAAGCGGTTCCAGTCATGGGTACCGCGCGGCAGCCAGTTGAGCACATATTCCGCCCCGATCTTGGCCAGGGCCAGCGACTTCAGCGTCTTGTTCAGGGTCGCGACAAAGGTCAGCCCCCCAGGTTTCAGAAGCTGCGTGCAGGCGGCGAGATAGCCCGAAACATCCGCCACATGCTCGACCACTTCCATGTTCAGCACCACGTCGAACGATCGCCCCTCGGCGACCAGCGCCTCGGCAGTGGTGGCCAGATAGTCGATCTCCAACCCGGTCTGGGTGGCATGGGCCTTGGCGGTACCGATATTGCGCTCCGACGCATCTGCGCCAGTCACCGCGAAGCCCAGCCGGGCCATGGGCTCGGACAGCAGGCCGCCGCCGCAGCCTATGTCCAGCAGGCTCAGTCCTTCGAACGGGCGCAGGCTTTTGGCGTCGCGGCCGAAATGCGCCGCCGCTTCCGCCCGGATGAAGGACAGCCGCACCGGGTTGAACTTGTGCAGGGGGGCGAACTTGCCGCTGGGGTCCCACCATTCCGCGGCGATGGCGGAGAACTTGGCGACCTCGGCCGGATCGATGGACGCGCTTGTCATTGGTCGTACCACACCGAAAACAGCAGCAGGGTCTTTGGCCCCTCCAGCACCTCGAACTTGGTTTCGGTATGGCGGATGGTGACGCCCGTCTCGCCGGCCAGCCAGGCGTTCACGTCCTTGACGATTCCGTCCGGTGCTTCCGCGCTGAACATCTTGAATTGCATGCCGATTTACCCTTTGGCCACCACCCGGACTTTTGAGGTTGAGCCGGGGTCCAACCCCGTCTATGTAGGCCGCCATTCCTGCAGGGGCAAATCAGCCGTGGCCACGATAGCGATGAAATTCGGCGGCACGTCCGTGGCCGATATCGAACGCATTCGCCATGTCGCGACACTCGTCAAGCGCGAGGTCGAGCGCGGCAACCGGGTCGCCGTGGTGGTCAGCGCCATGGCCGGCGAAACCAACAAGCTGGTGGCCTGGACCAACGATGCCGCCAAGCCCGAAGGCGCCAACCAGGCATTGCTGCCGGACCAGCGCGAATATGACGTGGTGGTCGCCGCCGGCGAACAGATCACCGCGGGCCTCCTGTCCATCACCCTCAACGCCATGGGGCTCAAGGCCCGGTCCTGGCTGGGCTGGCAGGTACCGATCCAGACCAGCGCCGTGCACGGCTCGGCCCGCATCGAAGGCGTGCCCGCAATCGACATGAAGACCGCCATCGAGAATGGCGAGATCGCCGTGGTCGCCGGCTTCCAGGGCGTGGCCCCCGGCGTGCGCATCTCCACCTTGGGCCGCGGCGGCTCCGACACCAGCGCCGTCGCCGTGGCGGCCGGCATCGGCGCGGCCCGCTGCGACATCTACACCGACGTGGACGGGGTCTACACCACCGACCCGCGCATCGTGCCCAAGGCGCGGCGCCTGGAAAAGATCGCCTACGAGGAAATGCTGGAAATGGCATCGCTGGGCGCCAAGGTTCTGCAGACGCGCTCGGTGGAAATCGCCATGCTGCACCGGGTGCCTGTCCGCGTGCTTTCGACCTTCACGCCCGATGTGGGCGGCACACTGCTTTGCGACGAGGAAGACATCGTGGAAAAGAAGCCCGTCACCGGAATCGCCTATAGCCGCGACGAAGCCAAGATCACCCTGCACAAGGTACCGGACCGTCCGGGCGTGGCCTCCGCCATCTTCGGGCCGCTGGCCGATGCCGGCGTGAACGTGGACATGATCGTCCAGAACGTTTCCGAAGACGGCAAGACCACCGACCTGACCTTCACCTGCACGCGCGGCGAGCTGCCGCGCGCCCTGGCCGCCATCGAGGCCCGGGCCCAGGAAATCCAGTATCGCGACGTGACGCATGACAGCGCCGTGGCCAAGATTTCCATCATTGGCATCGGCATGCGCGCCCATCCCGGCGTCGCCTCCACCATGTTCCGCACCCTGTCGGACAAGGGCATCAACATCCAGGTCATCTCCACCTCCGAGATCAAGGTCAGCGTCCTGATCGCCGAGGAATATGTCGAGCTGGCGGTGCGCGCTTTGCATTCCGCTTACGAGCTGGATGCGGCATAGTCATCCCGACTCTTTGGGAATGACCTAATGTCCCCCGGTGGCGGTCCCCGCCTGTTATTGCGCCGTCTCCGCGAGATCATGGCGGAGCAGACCTCCGCCCAGATGCGGCTGGACAAGCTGGTCACCACCATCGCCTCCAACATGGTGGCCGAGGTCTGCTCCATCTACCTGCGCCGCGCCGGCAAGATGCTGGAACTCTTCGCGACCGAAGGCCTGCGCCCCGACGCCGTCCACAAGACCCGCATGAAGGAAGGCGAGGGCCTGGTCGGCCTGGTCTGCGAAACCGCGGAAGCGGTGAACCTGTCCGACGCGCCCAGCGATCCGCATTTCAGCTATCGCCCGGAAACCGGCGAAGACCCGTTCAAATCTTTCCTGGGCGTGCCCATCGTGCGCGGCGGCCAGGTCTTCGGCGTGCTGACGGTCCAGAACAAGGCTGAACGCATCTACGCCGAGGAAGAAGTCGAAGCCCTGCAAACCGTCGCCATGGTGCTGGCCGAGGTCGTGGCCCAGGGCGGCTTCTTCAACGTCGCCGAACTGGACGAGCCCGAACTGCGCACCGATCGCCCCCGCAAGTTCGCGGGCGAGGGCCTTTCCGACGGCGTCGCCGTGGGCCGCGTCGCCCTGCACGAGCCGCGCGTCAAGGTCGACCGCATGATCGCGGACAATGCCGTGGACGAGCTCAAGCGCCTGGAAAGCGCCATCGCGGGCCTGCGCGAATCCGTCGACCAGATGCTGTCCTCCAGCGAGCTCGACCTGACGGGCGAGGGGCGCGAGGTGATCGAGGCCTATCGCCTCTTCGCCTATGACCAGGGCTGGCGCCAGCGCATGCGCGATGCCGTGCGCACGGGCCTCACGGCGGAAGCGGCGGTCGAGCGCGTGCAGGACGAAACCCGCCTGCGGGTCCAGCGCATGGGTGATCCCATCCTGCGCGAGCGTGCCCACGACTTTGACGATCTCGCCCGCCGCCTGCTGCGCCACCTGACCGGCGAGGAAGCCGGCGACCGGGCGCTACCGCCAAATGCCGTGCTGGTGGCTCGCAACATGGGGCCGGCCGAGCTTCTGGATTATGGCCGCGACAAGCTGGTGGCGCTGGTGATCGAGGATGCCGCCGCGACCAGTCACGTCGCCATTGTGGCGCGCTCCATGGGCCTGCCGATGGTCGCCTCGCTGGACGGCATCGCCGACAATGCCCGCGGCGGCGACACCATCGCCGTGGACGGCGAGATGGGCGAAGTCCATCTGCGCCCCGCGCCCGAGATCGTGAAGGCCTTCGAGGAGAAGGGTAAGCTGCGGGTGCAGGCCCAGGCACGCTTCGCCGCCGTGCGTGATCTGCCGGCCGTCACCCGCGACGGCGTCGCCATCAAGCTCATGATGAATGCGGGGCTGGAATTCGACATGCCCCAGCTGGCGCTGTCCGGCGCTGACGGCATCGGGCTCTTCCGCACCGAGCTGCAGTTCATGATCGGCGAGACCATGCCGCGCCTTGCCGACCAGGCGGCCTTCTACAAGAAAATTCTCGACGCGGCCGGCGACAAGCCGGTGGTTTTTCGCACCCTCGATCTGGGCGGCGACAAGGTGCTGCCCTATGCGCGCTGGGAGCGCGAGGAAAATCCCGCGCTGGGCTGGCGCGCCATTCGCATTGCGCTCGATCGTCCGGCGCTGCTGCGCTACCAGGTGCGCGCCATGCTGAACGCCAGCGTCGGGCGGACATTGCGCATCCTGCTACCCATGGTCAGCGATGTGGACGAGTTCAACCGCGCCCGCGCCCTGATTGACCGGGAACTGGAACGCGCCCGGCTGCTCGATCTCATTCGTCCGACCCAGGTGCTGGTCGGCGCCATGCTGGAAGTGCCGGCGCTGGCCTTCATGCTGCCCCAGCTGATGCGCTCGGCCGATTTCGTCTCCATCGGCTCGAACGATCTTCTGTCGCTGGCCTTTGCGGTGGACCGCACCAATCCGCGTGTCTCCAAGCGCTACGACAATCTCAATCCCGCCTCGCTGACCCTGATCCGCCTGATCGTGCAGAGCGCCGCCGAGAACAGCGGCGACCTTTCGCTGTGCGGGGAAATGGCAGGCCGTCCGCTGGATGCCATGGCGCTGCTGGGGCTGGGCCTGCGGACCCTGTCCATGCAGCCGGGCCAGATCGGCCCCATCAAGATGATGATCCGCAGCCTGCACCTGGGCGAGGTGTCCGCCTTCGTGGATCGGCTGTGCGGCAGGACCGACCATTCCCTGCGGACCCGGCTGTCGGCCTTTGCGGCCGAGCGGGGCATTGTCCTGAAGTAGCCCACCAAACGGGCTTTTCCGGGGAGAACCGCGTTTTTTGCAGTGCAGCGGTTGTTCGGCCGCCCCTTGTTCGGATAAGGTAGAATCCACAGATATTTAGGCGTGACTGCCCCTCTGGCTGGGCCCCTTTTTGGGGTGGGAGCGGGTGGTCACACTGATGACAACAACCATGACCAAACTGACCCAAATGTCCCTGGAAAATGATGGCGGTGGAGACGGGGGCGGCCCCAAAGGCCGCCGCATCCATTTGCGCGAAATTTCCGGTGACAGCGAAAGCCCGCTGGAAACCGTGGGCCAGGACCTGCGCGCCGCGCGCCTGCGCCGGGGCGACGAGATTGCCGCGGTGTCCCGCGCCCTTAAGATTCGCAAGGACCATCTGGAAGCGCTGGAGAATGACCGGCTCGAGGACTTGCCGGGCAAGACCTATGCGATCGGTTTCGTGCGCTCCTATGCCCGCCATCTGGGGCTGGATTCCAACCTGTTTGTCGAACGCTTCAAGCAGGACATATCCGGCCGCCCCGAAGAACAGTCGCGCGAGCCTGCGCCCATTCACCAGGACGAAGGCCGCCGCCTGCCGCAGGGCTGGCGCATCATCGCTGGCGTCGTGGTGCTGTTGCTGCTGTATGGCGCCTATCATCTGCTGACAGCGGGTGGCGACACCAACCAGCCGACGCCGCCTGCACCGTCGCTTAACCCGCCCAGGACCGCACCGGCCCCCAAGGCCCAGGCCGTGATGGTTCCGGCCCAGACCGCGACCCCGTCGCCCGCCACCGACAGCAGCCCGGCACCCGATACGCAGGCCAGCGCCATGCCGCCGCCGGCCGCTGGCCCCAGCTCGCCCGCCACGCGCATCACCCCGCCTGTCGCCGCGCCGGCGGACCCCAACACCGCCCAGCCGGCTGCGCTCGCACCCCAGCAGAGGCAGGCGGCGGTTCCACCCGCCGCGTCCAGCGGCCAGGTCTATGGTGCCGCCAATACCAGCCCCCGCGTGATCCTGCGGGCACGCAGTGACACCCGCGTCACCGTCCGGGGCGACGACGGCGAGCTCTATCTGAACCGCGATCTGAAGGCTGGCGACGTCTATCGCGTTCCCAATATTGCCGGCCTGACCATGGCAACAAGCAATGCCGGCGGGCTGGAAGTCGATCTCGATGGCATCGCCCTGGGCCGCGCAGGACAGCAACAACAGGTTTTCGGCCGCGTCTCCCTCGACCCCCAGTCGCTGGTGGACCGCTTCAACAACCGCTGAGGAATAAGGAATGAGCGTTCGAGCTTATCGCGACATTCACCGGCGCGTCTCGCGCCAGATCATGGTCGGCAAGGTTCCGGTCGGCGGCGATGCCCCGATCACGGTCCAGACCATGACCAACACCATCACCGGTGACGCCCGCGCCACCATCGACCAGATACGCACGATCGAGGAAGCGGGCGCCGACATCGTGCGCGTGTCCTGCCCCGATGAAGACGCCACCAAGGCGATGAAGGCCATCACCAAGGCGGCAGTCATTCCGGTCGTGGCTGACATCCATTTTCACTACAAGCGCGCCATCGAGGCGGCCCAGAACGGCGCCGCCTGCCTGCGGATCAATCCCGGCAATATCGGCTCACCGGCGCGCGTGCGTGAAGTGGTGCAGGCGGCCAAGGATTACGGCTGCTCCATGCGTATCGGCGTCAATGCCGGCTCCCTGGAATCCGATCTGCTGGAGAAATACGGCGAGCCTTGCCCCGAAGCGATGGTGGAATCGGCGCTGAACCACGCCAAGATTCTCGATGACCTGGATTTCCGCGAATACAAGATTTCGGTGAAGGCATCCGACCCTTTCCTCGCCGTTGCCGCCTACCAGGCGCTGTCAGAAGCCATCGACTGCCCGCTGCATGTCGGTATCACCGAGGCCGGCGGCATGATCAGCGGTACCGTCAAATCGTCCATCGGCATGGGCATGCTGCTGTGGAGCGGCATCGGCGACACCATCCGCGTTTCGCTCTCTGCCGATCCCGTGGAAGAAGTGCGCGTCGGGTTCGACATTCTCAAGTCGCTGAATCTGCGCCATCGCGGCGTGAATATCGTTTCCTGCCCCAGCTGCGCCCGCCAGGGCTTCAACGTGATCGACACCGTCAAGACCTTGGAAGAGCGGCTGAAGCACATCGCCACGCCCATGTCGCTGTCGATCATTGGCTGCGTCGTGAACGGTCCGGGCGAAGCCAAGGAAACCGATCTCGCCTTCACCGGCGGCGGCGCCGGCAAGGGCCACGGCATGATCTATCTGAACGGCAAGCCCGCCTACAAGCTGGGCAACGAGGACCTAGTGAACCACGTCGTCGAGCTTTGCGAGAAGAAAGCCGCCGAGATCGAAGCCACACGTGGTGCCCCCCTCGAAGCCGCACAGTAGCGACGCACATTGAACCGGGCAGCCGCGAGCGATCGCGGCTGCCTTTTTGTTTGGCCTTATCAACACAGCTTTCCGCCGTGGTAAAATACCCGCTGGATTTGAAAGACGACGCAATGCAGGACGTGGACAAGACAGCGACGGGGGAGGGGGGTGAGCGCCGTTCCTCAAAACAACGCCCCAGCCTTTGCCTGCCATTGTTCGTGGAGAAGCCCCAATGATCCCCGCCGCCAAGTTGGAAAGGCTTTTGGAGCGTTTCTCCGCCCTGGAATCCGAAATGGCCTCCGGCGCCGGCGGCGCGGCCTTCGTCAAGCTTAGCCGCGAGCATGCCGAATTGGCGCCGGTGATCGAGACGGTGCGCGGCTATCGCAGCGTCCAGAACCAGTTGGAAGAAACCGAGACCCTGATCGCCGACCCATCGATGGATTCGGAAATGCGCGGCATGGCCGAACAGGAACGCGCTGACCTTCGCTCCCGTATGACGGCTCTGGATCACACCCTCAAGATCCAGTTGTTGCCGCGCGACGCGGCTGATGCGTCCTCCGCAATCCTGGAAATCCGCGCCGGCACCGGCGGCGACGAAGCGGCGTTGTTCGCGGGCGACCTGCTCGGCATGTATCAGCGCTATTGCAGCCTGCAGGGCTGGAAAACCGAGATCATGTCGCTGTCCGAAAGTGACATGGGCGGTTTCAAGGATGCCACCCTCGAAGTGGAAGGCCGCGGCGTCTATGCCAAGCTGAAGTTTGAAAGCGGCGTCCACCGCGTCCAGCGCGTCCCCGCCACCGAGACACAAGGGCGGATCCATACCAGCGCCGCCACCGTTGCTGTGCTTCCCGAAGCGGAAGATGTGGACATAGTCATCAACGAAAAAGACCTGCGGATTGATACTTACCGGGCCCAAGGCGCGGGCGGCCAGCACGTCAACAAGACCGACAGCGCCGTGCGCATCACCCACATCCCCACCAATACTGTGGTGGCGATGCAGGAGGAAAAGTCCCAGCACAAGAACAAGGCCAAGGCCATGACCATGCTGCGGGCCAAGATCTATGACGCCGAGCGCCAGCGGGTGGATTCCGCGCGCGCCAGCGAACGCAAGTCGCTGGTCGGTTCGGGCGACCGCAGCGAGCGCATCCGCACCTACAATTATCCGCAGGGCCGCGTCACCGATCACCGCATCAACCTGACGCTCTACAATCTGGCACGCATCGTCTCCGGCGATGAATTGGGCGAGATCATCGACGCCCTGGTTGCGCAGGACCAGGCCGACCGCCTGGCGGAATTTGAAGCGTCCGACACGTGACGCTGGAAGAGGCTACAAAACTTCTGGCCGAGGCGGATATCGACAACCCGCGCGGCGAGGCACGCCTGCTTCTGGCCCATGCACTGGGCATCACCCGCGACCAGACCCTGACCGCCACTCCGACGCCCGATCAGGCTACAAAATTCGCAGCCCTCGTATCCCGCCGCACATCTCACGAGCCCTTCGCCTACATCACCGGCCGCAAGGAATTCTGGAGCCTGACGCTCGATGTCGGTCCCGGCGTGCTGGTGCCGCGCCCCGACACCGAGACCCTAATCGAGGAAGCACTGCGCGTCGTTCCCGACCGATCCGCACCATTGCGGATCGCGGACCTGGGCACCGGCTCCGGCGCCATCCTGCTGGCGGCGCTGGCCGAATTCTCCTACGCGACCGGCGTGGGCTATGAATCGGCGCCGGACGCCTTTGGATGGGCCACACGAAATGCGGACCGCCTGGCGCCGGAACGCGCTGAAATCCGTCAGGCCGACTGGAATGCTGCCGACGAACAGTTCGACCTGGTCTTCTCCAACCCACCCTACATCCCTTCCGAAGACATCGAATCACTGGCCACCGATGTGTCCGCTTTCGAGCCGTGGGCCGCGCTGGATGGCGGCCCGGACGGGCTGGACGCCTATCGGGCCTTGGGAACTTTGCTGCCTCGCATCCTTCGTCTCGGCGGCCACGCTCTGCTGGAAGTCGGGATTGGGCAGGCAAATGCCCTGGAACCTATCTTCCGGGGGCTGGAATTGGTGCGCATTGGCCCCGACCTGGCCAACATCCCCCGGTGCGTGGTCCTGCGAAAGCCATAGGATTTCCTTGGAAACAAGGCCTTCTTCGGCTAGATTGGCACTGAGGATCGGGGATGATCCTCGCCCCGGCGGCGCGATTGCGGACCGCCGGGCTGAGCTGGTTACGCGCAAAGGCGCGGCCGGGCAGGGGACTCAAACGAACCTAACGGGCGTTGCGGATTGTGCGTTTGTCGCGCGGGCCGTTTGCCGAGGAAGGACTTAAGCAGTGAAGCGCTCTCGCAGAGGCGGCCGCAGGCCGCAACATAGTGGCAATGGTGGTGGTGGCGGCGGCGGCGGAAATGGCGGCGGCAGCGGTTTCAATCCCAACCGCACGTTTGATTCTAGCGGTCCGGAAATCAAAATCCGCGGCTCGGCCAGCCATGTGTACGAGAAGTATCTGCAGCTGGCTCGCGACGCCAATTCCAGTGGCGACCGCGTCATGGCCGAGAACTACCTTCAGCATGCCGAACATTACTATCGCATCATGGCCGCGCAGCAGGCTCAGGCCGCGCAGCACCAGGCCCAGCAGGCCGCTCAGAATCCGCGCCCGGTGGGCGCTGACGGGCAGCCGCAACCGCCGCAGAATGGCGGCAGTGGTCCATCCTTTTCCCTGACTGAAGGCGCGGAGGAAGAAGGCGAAGAGGCCGAAGCGTAGCCTTCCGGTTGGCCTGGGGTCTTGCACCCCGATGGCTCGCCTCCCATATCCTCTTTCGTAGCGGCGCCCGTACAGGGGTCGTAAAATGGTCCGCCGCCGCAAAGGGGCCGACCGGGAGAGAGCATGGATATCGAGAAATTCACCGAGCGTGCGCGCGGATTCATTCAGTCCGCCCAGACTTTGGCCCTTCGGGAGGGTAATCAGCAGTTTGTAC
Source organism: Micropepsales bacterium (assembly GCA_038324265.1). Taxonomy (GTDB): domain Bacteria; phylum Pseudomonadota; class Alphaproteobacteria; order Micropepsales; family Micropepsaceae; genus Rhizomicrobium. Next base: position 43,732 of record JBBQHU010000005.1, read on the forward strand.
CTGAGCACCTTCTGAAGGTGCTGATTGATGATGAGGAAGGCCTTGCTGCCCGCCTCATCAACGCCGGCGGCGGCAATGACCGAGCGGTGCGCGCCGGCGTCGAAGCTGCGCTTAAGAAGCTTCCCAAAGTGCAGGGCGGATCGGGCCAGGTCTATCTGTCCCAGGAGACCGCCAAGCTGCTCGACAATGCGGAAGCCGTGGCCAAGAAGGCCGGCGACAGCTTTGTCACCGCCGAATATTTATTGCTGGCGCTGGCCTTGGCGACTGGCACCGATACCGGGAAAATCCTGAAGGAGGCCGGCGTCACCGCACAAGGCCTCAATGGCGCCATTGCCGGTCTGCGCAAAGGTCGTACCGCCGATAGCGCCTCGGCGGAAAATTCCTATGACGCGCTGAAGAAATATGCCCGCGATCTGACCGAGATCGCCCGCAGCGGAAAGCTAGACCCAGTAATCGGCCGCGATGAAGAAATCCGCCGCACCATCCAGGTGCTGGCACGGCGCACTAAAAACAATCCGGTACTGATCGGCGAACCGGGTGTCGGCAAGACGGCCATTGCCGAAGGCCTGGCGCTGCGCATCGTCAATGGCGACGTGCCGGAATCGCTCCGTGATCGCAAGCTCATGGCGCTGGACATGGGCGCGCTTATCGCCGGCGCGAAATTCCGCGGCGACTTCGAGGAGCGGCTGAAGGCCGTGCTGAACGAAGTCACCGGCGCCAATGGTGAGATCATCCTGTTCATCGACGAAATGCACACGTTGGTGGGTGCGGGCAAGGCTGATGGTGCAATGGACGCCTCAAACCTTATCAAGCCGGCACTGGCGCGCGGCGAATTGCACTGTATCGGCGCCACCACCTTGGACGAGTACCGCAAGTATGTCGAAAAGGATGCGGCCCTGGCGCGGCGATTCCAGGCGGTTTTCGTGGGTGAACCAACGGTGGAAGATACCATCTCCATCCTGCGCGGCCTGAAGGAAAAATACGAGCTTCATCACGGCGTTCGTATCACCGACTCGGCCATTGTTGCCGCAGCGACTTTGTCTAACCGCTACATTACGGATCGCTTTCTACCGGACAAGGCCATCGACCTGATGGATGAGGCCGGCTCGCGCCTTCGCATGCAAATCGACTCCAAGCCGGAAAAGCTGGACGAGCTGGACCGCCGTATCATTCAGCTCAAGATCGAGCGCGAGGCATTGAAAAAGGAAACTGACAAAGCATCCCGCGACCGGTTGGTCGCGCTGGAAAGCGAGCTAGCCGACTTGGAAACCGAATCCGACGCCATGACCGCCAAATGGCAGGAAGAGAAGAAGTCCGTCGCAGACGTCCAGTCCATCAAGGAAAAGCTCGACCAGGCCCGCAGCGACGTGGAAGTGGCGCAGCGTAAGGGCGACTTCGCCCGCGCCGGCGAATTGACATATGGCGTTATCCCAGACCTGGAACGCAAGCTGAAGGTGATCGAGGAAAGCAAGGACGCCGCGCTATCCGGCGAAGCCGTCACGGCCGAGAACATTGCCGGTGTTGTTTCGCGCTGGACCGGCATCCCGGTCGATAAGATGCTGGAAGGGGAGCGCGAAAAGCTGCTCCACATGGAAGCCGATCTGGAACGGCGCGTGGTCGGCCAGGATCAGGCCGTCAAGGCGATCGCCAACGCGGTTCGGCGCGCGCGCGCCGGGCTGCAAGACCCCAACCGGCCAATCGGTAGTTTCCTGTTTCTGGGTCCGACCGGCGTGGGCAAGACCGAACTCACCAAGTCGCTGGCCGCTTTCCTGTTCGATGACGACACCGCCATGGTGCGCATCGACATGAGCGAGTTCATGGAAAAGCATGCCGTGGCGCGGCTGATTGGCGCGCCACCCGGTTATGTTGGCTATGAGGAAGGTGGCGTGCTGACTGAAGCGGTGCGGCGTCGACCCTACCAGGTGATCCTGTTCGACGAGGTCGAGAAGGCACACCCTGATGTGTTCAATGTTCTGCTGCAGGTACTGGATGACGGTCGTTTGACCGACGGCCAAGGGCGCACGGTGGATTTCCGCAACACGGTAATCATCTTGACTTCCAACCTGGGCACCGAATTGCTCGGGCTGGAAGGCGACCAGATACAGGCGCGTGCGCAGGTCATGCAGGCCGTGCGGGCACACTTCCGCCCGGAATTTCTCAATCGACTGGACGAAATCATTCTGTTCCAACGCCTGACGCGCGCCAACATGGACAAGATCGTGGATATTCAGATGACTCGGCTGGAAAAGCTGCTCGCGGATCGCAAGATCGTGGTCACATTGGACGAGAAGGCGCGCGATTGGCTTGGCAACGCCGGCTATGATCCCATCTATGGGGCGCGTCCGCTGAAGCGGGTGATCCAGCGCCGTCTTCAGGACCCACTGGCGCAGTTGATTCTGGAAGGCAAATTTACCGACGGTGGACTGGTCGCAGTGAGCGCAAGCAAGACCGGCCTGGTCATCAATGACCAGGAATTCTCAGCCTCAGCAGATGAATTGGCAGACGTCCCGCCGGTGGGTGCCACGCTGAACTGATCCAGGCAGTGATGGTCCGCATTTGCGGGCCATGACACTTTGGGCAATGCTTCCTGCGATCTACAGGGGCGATTTGTGACCAATTCGATCAGCTTTGACGATTTTCTGAAGGTCGACATCCGGGTCGGCACCATCCTCAAGGCGGAGCCATTCCCCGAAGCGCGCAAGCCCGCCATCAAGCTGCAGATTGATTTCGGCGCCGAGATCGGCGTGAAAAAATCATCTGCCCAGATCACCCGGCACTTCACGCCTGACACATTGGTGGGCAGGCAAGTGATAGCCGTGGTGAATTTTCCACCTCGCCAAATCGGGCACTTTATGTCAGAAGTCCTGACTCTGGGGGCTCCCGATGCTGACGGAGAGGTAGTTCTGCTGCACCCCAGTCAATGTGTCCCTAACGGGGGAAGAATGTTCTAGCTACTTCGCCTTGGCTTGCCGCAGGTCGGTCGCATTATCCGCGACCTTGGATTCCAATACCGTGGTCGCCACAAGATTGTCGACTTCCAGCCGCTTTTCCTGGAAGGCGCGCAACAGCTTGCCGACCAACAAACGCCCCTGTGCCATCTTCACCGTCAGCGGATTGACTTGTTTGCCCTTGATTAGAATTTCGTAGTGCAAATGCGGGCCAGTGGCGACACCTGTCATGCCGCTATAGGCAAATATCTGCCCCTGACGTACGCGCGCACCTTGCCGCATACCGGGCGCAAAGCGCGATAGGTGCCCATAGTCAGTGGCATAGCCATTGCCGTGATTGATTTTGACGAAGTTGCCGTAGCCGCTGGCGCGGCCCATAAACTGGATGGTGCCAGCGCCGGCTGCCATTACCGGCGTGCCGGTGGGTACCGCAAAGTCCACGCCCTTGTGCATACGCGTGTAGCCCAGGATGGGATGAAAGCGCGAGCCAAAGCCAGATGAGATGCGAGCGCCGTCTACCGGCGTCTTCATCAGCATGCCCTTGGCACTTTCCCCCTTGGCGTCAAAATATTCCGCAGGCTCATTAGGGTCGGCCTGGAACCGGTACATGGGGATCTGCTTGCCAGCCAGCGTCATCATCGCATAGCTAATGGAACCGTACTTCGCAGGCTGGCCATCGGGCGTGTAGTAGTAGTCGTAATAGACTTCGAACTTGTCACCGGGATGCAGGTCACGCTGAAAGTCGACCTTGTAGGAAAACATGTGAATCATGTCGATCACTACGTCTCCGGGAATGCCCGCCTGCATCGCTGCCAGATAGAGGCTGGAATCTATAGAGCCGCCAGCGCGGTGGCGGTGCATCTGAAGCTCCTTCTTCACGATTTCCGCGCTGTATCCGCCTTCGGTGGTACGGGTGACTGTGATCTCCTGCTCGATGGAGGGCGAGAAATGGAGCGACAGAAGACGTGAAATGGCCTGCGAATTTTCTTCCGTGGCACCACTGCTGTCGTCCTCGGCCGCATCCAACGGAACCTCAACCGGCTTGTGGTTTACCATCACCGTTGTGGTGCGGGGCTTTGGCGCCTCGCCCGTAGCATCGATGGTGGCGACCGAGTAGGTCAGATCGAAGGTTTGACCCGCTCTCAGTGCACGAGGATTGAAATCCTTGCCTAACGCGGTCACAACTGCATTGGCATCTTGTGCCGAAATTCCAAGATCTTCCAGCATACCCGCAAGCGTATCGCCGGCATCCAGCGTCACGGTGCGGCTTTCCACGCCGGGATTGGGGTTGGCGTTATCGGCATTGTCGACGACTCCTTGCGGCTCGCTGGCCCGGATCAGTTTCATAAAAAGTGCATAGGGCAGGGAGGAGCGTCCCGGCGCGACCAGGGGGTGATTCACTGGCATCATGCCCACGGCCATCCAGGCAATGGCGCCGGCCACCATTGCTGTCAGGGTCGAGGAAACCACCGCCCAGCGGCCATCGGTCGTGGCCATGATTGCGCCGGCGCCGTGCGCTTGGCGCTTCAAGATTGCCGCAATGGAAAAGTCTTGCTTTGCTAGCTGTGGCGGCACCTTGGTGCTGAAATGCGCACGGGCCTTCTGCTCACGGGGGGTGCGTTTCACGTCTGCTCCATTGCTGTTGGAAGCACAGCTGGTTCGGATCCCCCGATCCAATTCCATCCTGGTCCCAGCCCAATTCGGCGCGTGCGCCCAAATCCCCGGCGTGCGACCGCTGCTATTTAACGGTTATTCGCACCGGCAGGTCAACATTTAAACGCTTGTTCTTATTGAGAATTGTTCAAGAAAAGCCAATGGCCCGGCGAGGGGGGCCGGGCTATTGGAAGAGGTCAGGTTGGGTTTGGGGATCAGAGCCTGACCAGCAAATGTTCCGCGATGCGGCCATGGAGCCAACCGATAGCGCGGGCAACGTGCAAGGTAACGAAGAACAGCGACAAGCCGGTCAGCGCCGCCAATATTCCGGCAAAGGGCGTATGGACGACCTGAAGCAGCCAGTCAGGCCCGCCGTTGATATTGATGTGGGCGCCCATGTCAAACACGCTCCACACGCCAGTGATCACGAGCGCACAGGAAAGCGCCAGGCCAACGACCGCGATGACGAAATACGCGACGCCCAGCGGCAACATTAAGAACATGTAGAATAGGGTAGACCAGGTGCGCACATCCGACAGTCCGGCCTTGATGCGCCCCCACAGCGTCTCATCGAATGGGCCGGCGGACAGACGGCGTGGCATGCGCACGCCCAGAAGTGCCTCCACGATTCGCCCCTCGACATGGCCCAGCAGCCGGACCGAACCCATGAAAACCAGGAAGAAGGGAATGCCGATTATCAGGACGAACAGGCCCGCAGTTAGCGATGTGCCGGTAGCCGCCCAGGTAAAATAGAACACGCCAGTGATCAGTGACAGCAGCATGTAAATCAGCGCGCCATAGGTGCGCATGTCTGAGAACACGTTGAACGTTGTCCAGCTGCGCGGCGCATTGGCGGCCACGGGGCTGAAGAAGCGCGTTTCCGGTCGCGCAAAGGGACGCGAAGGCGGCAGGTCGGTAGCGCGATATTCTGCCGCCACTTCTTCGGGACTGCCATAGCTCTTGGCCATGTCGGCAAACACCTCGGCCTCGCTCATCTCGGGATGCGCAGCGATGGCGCCACGCAGATGTTCCTCGCAGTCCGCAAGGGCATCGGCAATCACGGCCTTGGGAGCTCCAGTCAGCGCCACCTTCAGTGCTTCGAGATACTGGTCAACATTGGTATAAATGATGGTCATGGTTTCAGGCTCCTGCGGGAAATTGGTCGGCGTGGATGGCGTTGTCGACGAAGCCGCGCATGTCGCGCCAGCTCACCAACCATTTGGTGAGGGTTTTTCGGCCATCCTCGGTAATCTGGTAATAGCGGCGGGGCGGCCCAAAGGCCGACGCTTCCACGCGGCTGTCGAGCAGGCCCGCCCCATGCAGCGAGCGCAGCACGGGATAGATCGCGCCCTGCTTGAATAGGGGGTCGTCGCCGTCCAGCCGCATCGCCTTTGCAATCTCGTAGCCGTACATTTCCCGCTGGGCGTCGCCCAAAACAATGAGCAACACCAAAGAGGAAAGGCCCGTCATCAGTTCCTTGCGAAATTTCCGGGTAATGGCGGTTTCTTCGGGCATCTTGGTTCATCCAACTAGTGTGAGATAATTACTAGCATGAATGTAATACTAGTCAATAGTTCATACTAGATCGTGGAAATGACTTAAGAATATCGCATAAGGTATTGTAATGATTAAAACTATAGTCGTCACCGCGTTGGTGGCCCTACCATCGCCAGCGTTGGCATGGGGGGCGGAGGGGCACGAAATCGTGGCAGCAATCGCCCTTCGCGAGCTGCATCCCGCCGCGCGGCGGCATGCCGCGAAGCTTTTGGGCAGCGATTCCATGTTGATCCACGATTCGAATTGGGCCGATGAAATCCGCGAGCAGCGACCTGAGGGGCGGCGCTGGCATTTCGTGGACATTCCCCTTGATGCGTCCGGATATGACGCGCGGCGTGACTGTGCCGATGACGACTGCGTTGTGGCCCAGATCGCACGTGACATGCACATTCTCGCCAACCGCAAACTGCAGGCAAAAGAACGTACAGAGGCATTGCGCTATTTGATTCATTTTGCCGCCGATGTTCACCAGCCCTTGCATGCTGAGGACAATGACGATCGTGGTGGCAATGGGGTGCGCGTGTATCTACGCGGCCAACGCACAAACCTGCATCACATCTGGGATGCCAACGTGGTGGAAGCCCTGGGATACAATGCGGATACAGTCGCATACGATATTTGGCGCGGCATCACACAGGCGCAACGCATTGCCTGGAAAAGGGGTGCGCCATGGATTTGGGCGAATGAAGCCCACGCGATTGCGCGAGATGAAATCTACATTTTGGTCGGCGAACGCCGAACGATTCGCCTTTCGCTGGCATATCCTGAATCGCAAAGCGGGATTACGCGCACGCAACTGGCAAAAGCCGGCCTGCGCCTGGCGTGGCTTCTCAACAAGGTACTGAACTAGTCGCTCGCCATGATTGTGCTTCTCACCATTGGATAGATCTGTGTATGCCAGCGTGTGCCGGAAAACACGCCGTAATGTCCCACACCCGCCTGAACATAGTGTTTCTTGCGGAAAGCCTTGACACTCGACATCAGATCCTGCGCTGCCATCGTCTGGCCCAGGCCGCAGATATCGTCGCGCTCGCCTTCAACCGTCAGCAATGAAGTCTTGCGAATGGCGCGAGGATCCACCTTGCGGTTGCGCCAGGTATAAATCCCTCGTGCCAGGTGATGTTCCTGAAAGACGCGCTGAACTGTCTCCAGATAAAATTCCGCCGGCAGGTCGGCGATGGAAAAATACTCGTCATAGAATTTGCGGTTGGCGTCAGCCTTGGCCACCTCGCCCTTTAGAATATGACCGAAGAGATCCATATGCGCGCGCACATGGCGCGACAGGTTCATCGTGATGAAGGCCGAAAGCTGAATGAATCCGGGATAAACACACCGATTTGCGCCTTCATAGCGACTCGGTACCGTCGTGATGAGGTTTTTCTCAAACCATTCCAACGGATGCTCATTGGCCAGTTTGTTGACCTTTGTGGGGTTGATGCTGGTATCCACCGGGCCCGCCATCAGGGTGAGGCTCATGGGCGTGGCGGGGTCTTCGTCCTCTGCCATGAGTGCCGTGGCGGCCAGCATGGTGGGGCAGGGCTGGCACACCGCCATGCCGTGCGCTCCCGGGCCGATATGATGGAAAAAGGCCATCAGGTGATCGATATATTCATCGGTGCCGAAGCGGCCTTCGATAAGCGGCACATCGCGTCCGCTCTTCCAGTCGGTGATATAGACATCGTGATCGGCGAGCATGGTCTGGGCGGTATGTCGGAGCAGAGTGGGAAAATGTCCCGCCATCGGCGCCGCCAGAAGAACCCGCGGCTGGCCGGTAACGCCTTCCTTGCGGAAATGCACGAGGTTGCCGAACGGCATTTCCAGCGCGACCTCCTCGATTACGGGGTGGCCCGCCACCGAACCGATGGCGTAATCCGGCCGCTCGTGGATCATCTGGGCGCGGGAAAAGACTTCTGCACCCGCTGACATGCTGCGAAACCAGTAATTGGTCGCGGGACCCAAGGCGGTATCGCCGAAGGCCGACTTGAACAGGTCCGCGCCGGCACGGAAAGGCGCCAGGAAGTCCTGTTGGGCCTGATAGGCGTCGTACAACATCGCGCTTTCCGCCAGCCCCAAGGTTTCCCGCGGATTGCGGTCAGAAGACTGTATCCGATCAGGCGATGCTGCAGTGCAAAATAAAGCTTGTCAACGCGCCAAAAGAGGCCAGACTGATGCAAATGAGCGATGCTGTCCTGACGATTTCGAGCAAGAATTACTCGTCCTGGTCGTTGCGTGGCTGGCTGCTCTGCCGGATGGCCGGGCTTGATTTCAAGGAAGAGTTGCTGTCCAGCGACGATGAAGATGCGCGCGCCGAACTGTTGCTACTTTCACCGTCATTCCTCGTGCCGCGTTTGACGCACAGGGGCGTGAAAGTGTGGGATACCCTCGCCATCGCGGAATATCTCCACGAGAATTTCCCGAAGGCCGGGTTGTTGCCCCAGGATATGGCGGCGCGCACCCACTGCCGCGCCATTTCCGGAGAGATGCATTCCGGCTTTTCCAACTTGCGCTCTGCGCTGCCGATGAATCTCAAGGCCCACTACAAGGGCTTCAAGATATGGGCCGCCGCCCAGGCTGATATCGAAAGGGTCACGAGCATCTGGCGTGATTGCCTGTCGCGATATGGCGGGCCTTATCTGTTCGGGGCCGAGCCGACACTCGCGGACGCCATGTATGCACCGGTGGCCACGCGCTTCAAAACTTACGACGTTAAGCTGGACCGGCAATGCACTGATTATTGTGAGACCATCCTGACCCTGCCGGACATGCTGGAATGGATCGAGGCGGCCAAAAGTGAACGCGCCGGAATCGAAGAGCTGGAAGCGGAGTTCTAGCTCGCGCGCTCGTTAGGACTTGTTTGCAGCTGGATGAAATTCTCAATTCCCATCTGCTCTATCAGGCGTAGCTGTGTCTGCAGCCAATCGATATGTTCCTCTTCGCTCTCCAGGATGTCGGTGAAAAGTTCGCGGCTTATATAGTCCTTGACGGACTCGCAGTGGGTGATAGCAAGCTTGAGGTCGGGCAGGGCCATCATTTCCACCGATAGGTCGCATTTGATGACTTCCAGCACGTTCTCGCCAATCATAAGCTTGCCGAGATCCTGCAGGTTGGGCAGTCCGCCCAGAAACAGGACCCGCTTGATAAGCCTATCGGCATGTTTCATTTCGTCGATGGATTCTTCGTATTCCTTCTTGGCAAGGATCGAGAGGCCCCAGTCGGCCAACATGCGCGAATGCAGAAAGTACTGATTGATCGCGGTGATTTCGCTTTTAAGAACTGCGTTAAGGAACGCAATCGTGCCCGGATCGCCAGACAGGGATGCGTGGGGCTCTGGTCCCGGTGTCTGAGGACCTATTCCGCCGCCAGCAATACTGCTTTGCGACTTCTTTCCAGCATTTCTTCGATTGTTTCCTGGCATCGCCCGCAATTCTTTCTCACGCCGCAGCGCGCATAAACTTCGTCGGCGCAGTCCGCGCCGGCACAAATTGCGGCGCCAATGCGTTGTTCGTTCAGCCTATTGCAGACGCAGACGATCATCCAACCGGTCTTTGTGAGAGGAAGTATCAGTCTCATCAAATAGCAATAATTGCGAATGATTGTCAATATCGACGAGGGGCCACAATAAAATGGCCAAAAATGTAGGTCCTGGAGATCAAATACCCCTCTTACCTATTAAGAGTGTTTTCGGCCTTGGCTGCTAGCATTTGACGATGAGCGGGATAATCACCAACAAAAAAACCGCGTTTCAGATCATCGCGCTGATTGTCCTGTTTGTGTTGCTCAACTATTTGGGTACGACGCTTTACTTCCGTTCCGCGGGACTGACGACCGTCAAGCCATTCAGCGGCGTCGCACTGGCGATATGTCTTATCTATGGGCGCAAGTCTCTGTGGCCGGTGCTGATCACAGGCGCCCTGGGTGCAATCGTCGCCAAGCAGATGTTTGGCACGACCCTTCTGGACACGATAGTGACGCCCAGTTTGGCGGTAATCTCATTGCTGGTTACTTACGTCGCCGCCAGACGGTTGATCGGCAAAAACATTGAGTTTCGCGCCTGGAAGCAGCTTGTCAGTTTCATTGCGATTGCCGCCGCCGTATCTGCGGCATCCGCCATTGCATTCGCGACATTCGGCGACGTCTTGGACAGCGCCAGCTTTTTCGCCAACAGCCGAGCATGGTGGGTACCCACCACGCTTTCATATGTGATTTTCACGCCTGTTATCGTCATTCTGTTCACGGCCGACCGGCAAGCCATGTACGACAACCGCTACCGGATTGCCGCATCGCTGTTGTTGCTGGTCGCAGTATTGGCGCTCACCTTCCTGCCCACGGATGTTCCGCTGTCATTCTTCGTGCCCCTGGTACTTCTGGTCGTTACGATGGTGACAGAAATTGAAGGCATGGCGCTGGGCCTGGTGGTAACGCAGAGCGTCTACACCACGGTGATTATCTGCGGTGTTGGGCCGGCTGCACTGCGCCACATGCCGATGGGGTACCAACTCCATTACGCACAAGTCTTCCAGGGTATCCTGATCGCGGTGCTGCTACCAGTGGCGGCGGCACTGACCGAACGGCGCAGGCTGCAGGACCGCGAAGTGCAGATCAATCGCATATTGCGCGAAAATGAACAGCGCTACCGCGAAATGGCGCGTCGCGAAAGCTCTGCCAGCAGGGCCAAATCAGAATTCCTGGCGGGCATGAGCCACGAATTGCGCACGCCCCTGAACGCCATTCTTGGATTCTCAGAGGTGATAAAATCCGAGCTCTATGGACCGCTTGGCCACAAGAAATATCGTGAATATGCTGAGGATGTTTTCCGCAGCGGTACGCATCTGCTCGACTTGATCAACGATGTTCTGGACCTGTCCAAGATAGATGCCGGTAAAATGGAAATTCGCGAAAGCGTCTTCGATATCGGCGGCCTGGTGGCGGAAAGTATTGCAATGGCTGTCAACCGGGCGAACAGCCAAGTCGAATTGCTCGTCAGCCTGCAGGACAACCTGCCACATATCACGGCCGATAAGCGCCTTATCAAACAGATATTGCTCAACCTTCTGAGCAATGCGGTGAAGTTCACGCCTTCCGGCGGAACCATAAAGATCGAAGCAGAATATCGGCCAGGGGAGGGGCTCTGCCTGTGTGTGTCCGATAATGGCATCGGTATGGATCAGGCGGACATGGTCACGGCATTCTCCCATTATGGCCAGATCGATTCCAAAATAGCCCGCACTCATCAGGGAACTGGATTGGGTCTGCCGATTTCCAAGGCGCTGGCGGAATTGCATGGCGGTAGCCTTACCGCGCAGAGCGCCAAGGGCGCCGGCACTCGCATCACGCTGCATTTGCCTGAGACGCGTCTGGAGCATGATAAAATGCCGGTCGTCGCCTGCGCCTAAGGCCGATCATCGCGGCGCCGATGCATGAGTTGAGAGCCATTATCAGTTAAGGAGGCGCTTAAGTCTTCCTTGGCCGCATTTATCCAAAGGCAGTCCGGAAGCCAACCTGCTCAATGACGGCGCAGGCCGGCGGATATACCCACACCATGCATAATTTTCACCCCAGGTTTGCTACTTGTTAGTCCAGCCAAAGCCTTGTGTGACGCCGTCTTGCGACGGATATTTGATCGCATGCACGCACATTCTTTCTCGATAGAAGACCACAACTGATGGGGCACATCGCAGTAATAGGCGCCGGTATCACCGGCGTTACGACCGCCTATGCGCTTATGGAGCGAGGCTGTCAGGTAACCGTTTTCGAGCGGGACCGTTACGCAGGCATGGAGACTTCCTTTGCAAATGGCGGGCAGCTATCCGCCAGCAATGCGGAAGTTTGGAATAAGATGTCCACCGTCCTGCAAGGGATCAAATGGATGACGCGCCGTGACGCGCCATTGCTGATCAACCCGATGCCAAGCTGGCACAAATATACCTGGATGGCGGAATTCATCGCCAATATCTCCAACTACAAGGCCAATACGATTGAGACTGTCCGGCTGGCAATCCTGGCGCGGGATTACATGTTTGCGTTGGCCGAGCGCGAGAATATCGATTTCGATCTGGAGAAGCGTGGCATCCTGCACTTCTACCGCGACAAGGCCGGGTTTGAGAAATCCCTGAAGGTGAACACCTTGCTGAAGCAAGGTGGGCTCGAGCGCAGGACGATCACGCCGGAAGAAATTCGACAGATCGAACCGACACTGCGCGGCTCCTATTTTGGCGGATTCTTCACGGAGTCGGACACAACCGGCGATATCCACAAATTCACACGGGGCCTTGCGGAGGCCTGCGCGCGGCGAGGCGTGCGCTTCTATTACGACGCTGCGGTACAGGAGATCATTCCTGCACGTCAAGGGCATGATATTATCTGGATTCCGGTTGGGCGGGATGACGGAAAGGGCAAGGTGGACCAATGGGAGCCTGTCGCTGTTGACGGTGTCGTGGTCTGCGCGGGAACGTCCAGTCGCAAGATTGCCACCGCACTGGGCGATCGGGTCAACATCTATCCCATCAAGGGCTATTCCATCACGGCACATCTGCACACACCGGAGAGCGTCGAGGCGGCGCCGATGGTAAGCATACTCGATGATGCGACCAAGATCGTCAGCAGCCGGCTGGGGCGCGAGCGTTTGCGCGTAGCAGGAACAGCGGAATTCAACGGTTTCAACTATGATATTCGCAACGACCGCATCAAGCCATTGATCAACTGGACCCGCGAGCAATTCCCCCAAGTGGCGACTGACCGTGTCGTGGCTTGGAGCGGATTGCGCCCAATGATGCCGGGGATGCTTCCACGTGTCGGCCCGGGTCGCCGCCCGGGGATTTTCTACAATACTGGTCACGGCCATTTGGGTTGGACCCTCGCTGCCGCCACGGCGCAATCTATTGCCGATATCGTGGTCAAATCCTCTGCGAGATGATTGTCACGTGTCCGGGATGGACTCAGCCATTTTCTGCACGGCAACATAATCGGTCTTTCCAGTTGCCAGTATTGGAATAGCGTCGATCACCAAGACGCGTCGGGGCACCGACAGTTCGGGCACACCGTGATTTTGCGCCCAGCCCAGCAAGTCCAAGCGCCGAGCCTCCCTGACGTCAGTCACCAGCACAATCTGCTCGCCCTTGCGGCCATCGGGTACCGCCACTGCGGCGTGAAGGTTCTCGGGCCACAGGGCCGCCGCGATATTTTCCACTACGGCCAAAGAAACGGTCTCGCCACCGATCTTGGCAAACCGCTTGAGGCGCCCGCGAATGGCGATGAAGCCGTCATCGTCGATCGTAACCACATCGCCGGTATTGTACCAGCCATCTTTGGGCGGAATGATCTTGCCGGGCGCATCGGGTTTGATATAGCCCAGCATCACATTGGGGCCTTTGACGTACAATTCGCCCGCGCCGGAAATGCCTGGAACCGGTTCAACCCGCGCCTGCATTCCTGACATCAACTGTCCTACTGTGCCGGGGCGGTCAGTCTCGACCCGATTGACGGCGATTACTGGAGAGGCTTCGGTGACGCCATAGCCTTCCAGAAGTGAGATTCCGCATTTTCGCCTTACATACGCTCGCGTTTCGTCGCGCACCCGCTCGGCACCACATACGGCCAGGCGCAAGGTATCCAGGTCACCAGTCTCGGAGATACGGGCATACTGATGGATGAAGGTGTCGGTAGACAGAAGGACGGTCGCACCATATTGGCGGATGCGGCGAACAATCTCTCTGGGCTGAAGCGGCGAAGGGTGTGTAATCACCTTCACCCCCGCAATCAGTGGAAGGATCGTGCCGCCCACCAATCCAAAACAATGGAATACGGGCAGGGGGTTGAACATCACATCGCTGGGATAGATGCCGATATGGTCACGGACCTGCGCTACATTGGCCAATACGTTCAGATGACTGAGTGCCACCCCCTTTGGCTCTCCTTCTGTGCCAGACGTGAAGAGGATCACCGCTGTACGCGATGGATCTGGGCAGGCAGCCATGAGCCGGGGCAACAACTTGCCTGCTACGGCCGTCAGCTTGCTGGCGAGTGAAAGGTTCTTTCGTACATCCTCTAGATAAATGATTTCGGTGCCTGACAATCCGGCAATTAGATTCTGCAGACCTGCCACTTCAACCAGGCGCCGCGCTGTCACGATTCGCTTCACCTGTGCCGTGCGCAGCGCGCTTTTGAGGCTTGCCAATCCGCTGGTGAAGTTCAGCAGGGTCGGAACACGGCCAAAGGCCGAAATGGCAAAGATAGCAACCGTCGCCGCCGCACCTGTTGGCAACATTAGGCCGACACTTTCTCCGGCGCGTGTTCCAGCCCTTAACGCTGATCCCAGCGCAAAGCTCGCTCGGATGATGTCATCATAGGTCAGAACCCGGTCATCGCCGTCCACCAGCGCGACGTTTTCGCCCCCATATTCCCGGCACGCATCGATCAGAGCCTGAAAAATCGAACGCCGCGCGGCTGCCATTTCGAATGGCACGCGTCTCGGTGTCTCTAATGGATAGGACATGACTCGCGCCCAAATGGTTCGGACGAGACTTTACATCAACTGGCGTGGAAATGCCCGATCCAGCTTTGAAAGCTGCGAACCAGCTTTTTGCGTCCAGATGGGGTCGCGTTCTGGAACAGCCCCGTTATCTGCTCGCGCAGGGGCTTGGCTTCTGCCCAAAGCTTTTCGGCCTGGGGCTCAATCGCGCCGCGCAGGGGACGGATAACCTCGCGTTCCAGACGCTTGGGTCCGACCACGGCGATGGCCAAGGCTGCCAAACCCGCTGTGCCGATCAGCACAAATGCTGTTCGGGCTGTTCGGGTGTTTGCCAATGCCAACAATTTGGCAGTCAGCGAGGGCTCGGACGGGGTACGATGGGAAACTTCCGCCGCACGAACAGGGCGTCGGCGGGAACGAACGGAAGACGAGGCAGTGGGCATCTAATGCTCCGAATGGCGTGTACTCGCCAACGCGCTAGCGGAATTCTAGTTCAAAACTATTGCGACCATAGGATATCATTCCCAGAGCGCAGGGCTGCCGCGACGCCTTGCGTGGTGATTTTGGCTGGGAGGGTGTCTATATGTCGAGCATGACCGTCGTGATCGACAATCTCTCAAATATCGCACCGCCCCGCGAAGCGGGGGCCAGGCATCCTGAAAAAGCGCACCGCCCGGACAACGATATCCAGCGCAAACCGGACTGGATAAGGGTCAAGGCGCCTGTCAGCCGCGAATATGTCGCCACTCGGGAAATCGTACGCGCCAACAAGCTGCATACGGTCTGCGAAGAAGCCGCCTGTCCCAATATCGGTGAATGTTGGACCAAGCGGCACGCCACCATGATGATCATGGGCGACACCTGCACCCGCGCCTGCGCCTTCTGCAATGTGAAGACGGGCTTGCCGGCGGCGCTGGATGCTGATGAGCCCGCCAATGTTGCGCGCGGCGTGAAGACACTGGGACTGGCGCATGTGGTGATCACTTCGGTGGATCGCGACGATCTTGCCGATGGCGGCGCCGAACATTTCGCCCAGGTGATCAATGCCATTCATGCGACGAGCCCTGGCACAAGTGTGGAAGTGCTGACCCCAGATTTCCTCCGCAAGGACGGCGCCATCGAAATCCTGATGTCGGCGCAGCCGGAGGTGTTTAATCACAATCTGGAAACCGTGCCGCGGCTTTATCTGAAAATCCGTCCCGGCGCGCGTTACTATGCTTCGCTGCGCCTGCTGGAGCGCGCCAAGGAACTGATGCCCACCGGCTTCACCAAGTCTGGGCTGATGGTGGGGCTGGGCGAAACGCGCGAGGAGATCATGCAGGTGATGGACGACCTGCGCGCGGCCAGGG
Source organism: Micropepsales bacterium (assembly GCA_038324265.1). Lineage (GTDB taxonomy): Bacteria > Pseudomonadota > Alphaproteobacteria > Micropepsales > Micropepsaceae > Rhizomicrobium. Next base: position 59,706 of record JBBQHU010000005.1, read on the forward strand.
TGGATTTCCTCACCATTGGACAGTATTTGCAGCCGACCAAAAAGCATGCCCGGCTGGACCGGTTCTGGTCGCCGGAAGAATTCGCCTCTCTGGAAGCAATAGCTCGCGCCAAGGGGTTTCTGATGGTGTCGGCATCCCCGCTTACCCGCTCTTCCTATCATGCCGATAGCGATTTTGCGGAGCTGAAGGCCGTGCGATCGAACCAGCAATTGGCCGCAATAGCCTGATGCATCACGAAACGCGGATCGTTCCCTATCCGGCGGATCTGATGTACCGCGTTGTGGCACAGGTCGAGGACTATCCCGAATTCCTGCCCTGGGTCGCGGGACTACGCGTCAAATCGCGCGACCTTCACGGGTTGGTGGCCGAAATGCTGGTGGGCTATGGCGCCTTCCGCGAAAAATACACCAGCCGTGTGACGCTCGACCCCGAGCAATACTGCATCGACGTCACGCAGACGCATGGCCCTTTCCACAAATTGGAAAATCACTGGCGTTTTACGCCGGTAGAGGGTGGATGCGAAGTGGATTTCGCCATAGACTTCGCATTCCGCAACCGCATCCTCGGCGCTGTCGCCGGCGCAGCGTTCGAAAAAGTCCTGCTGAAAATGACAGAGGCCTTCGAGGCCCGTGCAAAATATCTGCAACAAAAGGGGGATGCGGCATGAAAAAAATGGTGATTGCAATCCTATTGCTGGCTTTGCCGGCTTGCGCCAAAACCATTCTTTTTGTCGGCAACAGTTTTACCTTTGGGGCCAATTCGCCAGCGCATTTCTACAAATCTGAAACGGTCACGGACCTAAATGGGCCGCTGAAGGGTAAGACCGTCGGCGGCGTGCCTGCCATCTTCAAGTCGTTCACCAAGGAAGCTGGCCTAGACTATGACGTCAGCGTGGAAACTGTCGGCGGCAAGGGCATGGATTTCCACTTTTCCAAGAAACGCGCGTTGCTCGACAGGCCTTGGGATGTGGTCGTTATGCATGGATATTCTACGCTGGACAGTAACAACCCCGGCGATCCATCCCTGCTGGTGACATCCGCAAAGCAGATGTCCGACATGTTCCGCGACCAAAATCCCAAGTCAGAAATATGGCTTACAGCCACTTGGAGCCGGGCCGACCAGACCTATCCCGATGGCAAGCCGTGGCACGGCAAGCCGATCCAGCAGATGGGAACGGACGTCGCATCTGGTTACGCACAAGCAGCCAGCGTGGCCAAGGCGACAGGAGTTGTGCCGGTGGGCCTGACCTGGAACAGGGCCTTCGACACGGGCCTGGCGGACGGCAATCCCTATGACGGGATAGATTCGGGAAAACTCGATCTATGGTCCTGGGATCACTATCACGCCAGCATCTATGGCTATTATGTCGAGGCCCTGATGGTTTTTGCGAAGGTGACGGGGAGGGACCCGCAATCGCTGGGTGACGCAGAAACTGTCGCCGATGACATGGGCTTTTCCAAACCACAGACCCACGCCTTGCAACAGCTGGCGCACGACCAACTGGCAGCATCACATTAGCGAAGAAAGCATTTCCAGAGCGACCGTCACTGTCGCAAGACGAATTGCGCCGCGTCCAATTTCGCCAAATCGGCATTCACGGTGCCGGGTGGCTTCGCCGGCGCGAGCGACCGCTATATGAACCAACCCAACGGGTTTTTCTTCCGAGCCGCCGCCGGGACCGGCAATGCCGGTCACGGCGATCGCCAGTTGCGCAGTAGATTGCCGGATCGCACCTTCGGCCATGGCGCGGGCAACGAATTCTGATACCGCACCGTGCTGGCGCAGTGCGGCGGCCGGGACGCCCAGCATCTCTTCCTTGGCCAGATTGGAATAGGTGACGAAGCCACGCTCAAACACGTCGGAAGATCCTGCGATCTCCGTCAGCAGGCCCGCGACCAATCCGCCGGTGCAGCTTTCCGCCGTGGCGATTTTTAAACTCTGATCTCGCGCCGAGGCCAGCAACGTTTCAGCTCGTTCGAGTAAATCTACTGAAAACATCACAAATGCAGGAAATAGCGCGCCACAACGACCAAGATGCCGGCCATCAGGCCCGCGATCATGTCATCCAGCATCACGCCCACGCCGCCGTCCAACGTCTCAGCCCAGGAAACCGGCCATGGCTTCCAGATGTCGAAGAGCCGAAACAGTACGAAGGCCAGCGCAAAGGCGGCAATCGAAGCATGGGGGGAGGGAATGAGCCCGCCAAAAGTCAGACCGGCAAAGGCACAGGCCAGCCATTGTCCGGCTAGCTCATCCACAACGCACTCGCTGGGATCGTCGTTGCGGCCAGTCTGGCGCATGTGATCGGCGCAGGCAAATATCCCGATGGTAAAGGCGATCAGGGATGCCCCCAGGATGCTCATGGCGCCGGCGCGTAGGCCAATTAGCAGCGCCAATGGTGTCGCCACCGCGCTCATGATGGTACCGGGCGCAAATTCGAAATAGCCAATGCCAAATACCGAGGCGACGACGGTGGAAGCGCGGGGAAGTTTCATCACAGTCTCACAGTCGCTATGGCTTGGGCGGCGATGCCCTCGCGCCGGCCGGTGAACCCCAGGCCTTCGGTGGTGGTGGCCTTTACGCTGACGCGGTCCAGCCCGATCTTGAGAATTTCGGAGATCTTTGCCCGCATGGCTTCGCGATGTGGGCCAACCTTTGGCCGCTCGCAGATCAGCGTAACGTCAACATGGTTGATGATGCCGCCCCTTGCCGTGACCAGCGAAGCCGCATGATCGAGGAATTGCCAGGAAGGCGCGCCGCGCCAGCGTTCATCGGTGGGCGGAAAATGCTGTCCAATGTCGCCCTCGCCAATGCAGCCCAACAGCGCGTCGGTGATGGCGTGCAGACCCACATCGGCGTCGGAATGACCCTCCAGCCCGTGGCTGTGCGACACCTTGATTCCGCAAAGCCAAATGTGATCCCCGTTCGTGAACTTGTGCACGTCATAACCGCTGGCGGTGCGCCAATCTTCGCCCTTGGCGGTATCCAGCAATGCCTCGGCCAAGGTGAAATCTTCCTTGCGGGTCACTTTGATGTTTTTTTCTTCGCCTTCGACCATTTCGACCTTCAAACCTGCCAGCTCCGCCAGCGCCACATCGTCTGTGACCTCGTTCGCGGCGTGGGCCCGGTGGGCCGCCACAATTTTTTCAAAAACAAAGCCCTGCGGTGTCTGCGCGCGATAAAGACCTTCGCGCGAGACCAATGTCCATCCCGTTCCGTCGCGGCGCCTTAGCGTGTCCGCGGATGCCACCATGGGGAGCGCACCATCGGCGCCATTTTCTAGCGCTGTGATGACATCGCCGATCACTCGGCTGGAAATGAGCGGACGGGCCGCGTCATGGATAAGGACAAAGTCCGGTGCGTCTGCGGTCAGAGCTTCCAACCCTAGGCGGACCGATTCCTGGCGAGTAGCGCCGCCGACGACGGGGGCGGATAGGACCAAGCCCTCGAGTGATTCTGCCGCCATTTTCTGCTGACCGGGCCCTATTACGACTTGCACGGGGTAGCCGGTGAATGCCTCCACTGTCCGTCGCAACATCGCCTTGCCGGCGAGCTTTTCATATTGTTTTGGCAGCCCAAGTCCGCTTCTTTCGCCCTTTCCGGCGGCAACAATCAGGACGGCGAGGCGGGGCATTCGTGGTTCTCTCGATCAATCGGCCCACTGCCTAACATCTGCCGGAACAATCCGCGATATATGTTGCACTGCGGAAGGATGCCTATATTATCGGCTCACAACGTTATTGCTTAATCTGTAGGCATAATCTAGCAGAGGTTCTACAAAAAGTGCGCAACGTGAATGCAGACTCTATTGGGTCCATCGCCAACGCCTTGCCTATGCCGATCATGCTTCTCGGCGACAAGTTTGAAGTGCTCTACGCCAATCCTGCGGCTGAACAGTTTTTTGACACCGGTTTGACAATACTGCGAAAGCAGGCGCTGGGAGATTTGATAGCGCCGCATTCACCGCTGTTTCAGTTGGTGGCGCAAGCCGCCGAACGGAATGCGTCTGCCGCTGAACGTGACATTGATCTTTCCACACCGCGACACGGCGAGCGGATCGCAGATGTGACAGTGACACCGGTGCCTGATCCCGAAGGGGCAATGTTGCTGACCTTCCAAGAACGCGGACTGGCGCAGCGCATGGACCGTCAGCTGATGGCGCGAGGCGCGGTACGTTCCATGCATGGCATGGCGGCGGTACTGGCCCATGAAATCAAGAACCCGCTTGCCGGCATCCGCGGCGCCGCTCAACTCATCGAAGAACAGCTTGCGCCGGAAGAGCGCGAAATGACCCAGCTGATCGTCGCAGAATCCGATCGTATCCGCGGCCTGATCGACCGCATGGAAAGTTTTGGTGATACGCGCGGCATCACTCGGCAATCGGTGAATATCCATGAAGTGCTGGATCGCGTACGCAAGGTCGCCGAGTCCGGTTTTGCGCGCGGCATTTCGATAACCGAGAATTTTGATCCGTCGCTGCCAGCCGTGTATGGCGACCATGATCAGTTGATACAGGTGTTTCTCAATTTGGTCCGAAATGCCGCCGACGCATTACCGGACAGGGGAGGCGAGATAACCCTCACAACCGGCTACCGTCCCGGTGTGAAATTTGGTGCTGGCCCCGCTGGCCAGCGCGTCTCGCTGCCTCTGGAAGTGACCGTGCGGGATAATGGCTCCGGCGTGCCTGCAGATCTCCTGCCTTACATCTTCGACCCATTCGTCACCACCAAAGTGCGCGGCACCGGGCTTGGTCTGGCGCTCGTCGCCAAGATCGTCGGCGATCATGGCGGGGTACTTGAATGCGATTCCGTGCCGGGAAAAACAATATTCCGGGTGTTATTACCTAAGGCGCAGGCAGGGGAAAATTGATGGCTGCTACCATACTTATTTGCGATGACGATAGCGCCATACGCACCGTGCTGAATCAAGCTTTGGGCCGCGCCGGATATGACGTCCGCACCACCGGAACTGCTGCGGGGTTGTGGCGCTGGGTTTCAGCGGGGGAGGGCAACCTTGTCATTACCGATGTGGTTCTACCCGACGAGTCGGGCTTCGACCTGATCCCGCGTATCAAGCGCATGCGGCCTGACCTTCCCATCCTTGTAATGAGCGCTCAGAACACGCTTCTCACAGCCATAACCGCGGCTGAACGCGGCGCTTTCGAATATCTGCCAAAGCCCTTCGACCTGAAAGAGTTAACCAGTGTCGTCAGCCGCGCCCTGCAATCGCCCCAGGGCAAGCGCGAAAACAGTATCGAGCCAGCCGAAGACCGGCTGCCGCTGATCGGCCGCTCGCCGGCGATGCAGGAAATCTACCGCGTAATCGCGCGCATGACGCAGACAGATCTTACCGTCATGATCATGGGGGAAAGCGGCACTGGCAAGGAACTTGTTGCGCGAGCGCTGCATGACTATGGCAAGCGCCGACATGGTAACTTCGTCGCTGTCAACATGGCGGCGATCCCCAAGGAGCTGGTAGAAAGCGAATTGTTCGGCCACGAGCGGGGTGCCTTCACCGGCGCCACAAATCGCGGCGTCGGTCGCTTTGAACAGGCCGAAGGCGGCACCCTGTTCCTTGACGAAATTGGTGACATGCCGCTCGAGGCCCAGACGCGCCTCCTGCGCGTGCTGCAGCAGGGCGAATATACCACCGTAGGCGGTCGCACGCCGATCAAGACGGACGTGCGCATCATTGCTGCCACCAATCGTGATCTGCGCCAGTTGATCAGCCAAGGGCTGTTCCGCGAGGATCTGTATTACCGGCTGAATGTCGTGCCGCTGCGCCTTCCGCCACTGCGCGAGCGGGTCGAGGACATCCCCGACCTGGTTCGCCACTTCCTGCGCAAGGCGGAAGACGAGGGCCTGCCGCACAAGACCGTAGACAATGACGCGCTCGATATGCTGCGCCGGCATCGCTGGCCGGGCAATGTGCGAGAATTGGAAAACCTGATTCGTAGGCTGGCGGTACTGCAGTCCGGGGACGCCATATCTGCCGCGTCAGTCAGCGCAGAATTGAAGGAACCTGCAAAAACCTTTGCGGCAGATTCCGGTGATGGCCCGCTGTCACTGGCGCAGTCCGTGGAACAATATCTGACCCAATACTTCCTGGCCCAGGGCGATCGCCTTCCACCGCCAGGCGTGTATGACAGGATCGTGCAGGAGGTGGAGCGGCCGCTGATCTCAATTTGCCTTGCTGCCACGCGTGGCAACCAGATTCGGGCCGCACATTTGCTTGGTCTGAACCGAAATACCCTGCGCAAGAAAATCCGCGACTTGGGTTTGGAAGTCATCAGGGGGTTGCGGGCGGATTAGGCGTGCCATCCTCATGGCCTCGTTCTGAATTGGCCTTGGTCAAGGGACGGTTTGCACGCCTACACCTCTTGGCTCGGGCCAATTATTTTTGCCAATTATCGAATAATTCCGCGGATTTACTGGATTTCGCGCGGTAACGCTGTTGCGAATTTGGTACGCAGCATTCTTGCAACAGTCGGTGCCTGGAGTACACTCCCGCCCGCAAGACTGGGTTCGGGGTGGGCCGGTCGATACGGAAGACATGGTTAGCGAAACAACGTTCCCAGAGCGGCGTGCCGGCTTGCGCGCGGTATCCAGGCCTTCACAGCTCGCCTTTGGCGTCGCTGTGCTGGCAGTGGTGTCTGGCTGCGTCACCTATGCGCTACTGACCGGACTGGCCAACTACACTGTGGGTCAGACAGGCCTGCTGGTATTGATGCTGGTCAACCTGACTTTGGTGCTGTTGTTGGCAGCACTGATCGGCTGGCGGCTGACGCGGCTATGGACGACGCGCCGTTCGGGCCGCGCTGGCGCCAAGTTGCATGCCCGGTTGGTCGCCTGGTTCTCAGCCATTGCCGTCGTTCCCGCTATTGTCGTCGCAATCTTTGCTTCGGTCACTCTGAACATCGGCATGCAGGCCTGGTTCTCTTCAAATGTGCGCACGGCCCTCGATGGTTCGGTCAACATCTCCCGCCAATATGTGAAGGAACAGTTCGCCCGCATCATTATCGACGCTGCAGAAATTTCCGACGGTATTCAGCTAGACCGATCCCTGCGCGACACTCAGGGGAAGCTGGACCTAGGCCGAATGTTCACCAAACTGGAACTGATGACCCGCGACCGCGGACTGGTTGGTTCCTTCATCGTTGATTCTCGCGGCAATGTCCAAGGCAGTTCTTCCAAGCTGAAATATACTACGGCGCTGGTACCGTCATCGGCAGACTTGGCCGACGCGCTGCACGGCCATCCTGTTGCCGGTGCCGATCCCAAGACAGGGCTGGTACGCGCCTTAATCCATCTCGACTCGATGAAAGATGCTTACCTGCTGATCGTGCGTGTGGTGGACCCAGCAGCCTTCAACTATTACCAGCGCAACAAGGGCGCGGTCAGCGAGTATCACGCGCTGGAGCAGAACCGTTTCCGGCTGCAACTGATCTTCGCGCTGCTGTACGGCATGGTGACCCTGGTGGTGCTGCTAGCCGCTATCTGGTCGGGCCTTTGGGCGGCAAACAAGCTGGTGCGACCGATCTCCAACCTCATCCTGGCGGCAGGCCGTGTCTCGGAGGGTGATCTCAGCGCCCAGGTGCCGGTGGACCGCGATGATGACGAATTGGCCAACCTGGGCACTGCCTTCAATCGCATGACCCAGCAACTTTCGGCCCAGCGTGAAGATTTGGTAGATGCCAACCGGCAGATCGATATTCGCCGCCGCTTTACCGAAACCGTGCTATCGGGCGTCAGCGCTGGCGTGATCGGCATTGATCATGATGGCCATATCACCATCGTAAATCGTGCTGCTGCACGTCTATTGAACGCCGTGCCGGAAGACCTGGAAGCCAGCCACTATTCCGAAGGCCTGCCAGAGCTGGCGCCGCTCGTGCTTCGCGCCATGTCCGAACCTGCAGGGCGAGCCGGTGGCGAGGTTACCATCAAGCGGGCCGGCAGCCCGCGCAGTCTGAGTGTGCAGGTGACCAGCGAGCGTGGCACAGCCGACGGCTTCGTGGTGACATTTGACGACATCACTGATCTGGTCAGCGCTCAGCGCACCGCTGCCTGGGCCGATGTGGCCCGACGCATCGCGCATGAAATCAAGAATCCGCTGACGCCGATACAACTGTCTGCGGAGCGCCTGAAGCGCAAATATTCCGCCGAAATTGTCACCGATCCGGAAGTTTTCCAGCAGTGCACAGACACGATCGTGCGGCAGGTAGGCGATATAGGACGCATGGTGGACGAGTTCTCATCTTTTGCGCGCATGCCCTCGCCAGTGATGAAGCGAGAAAACGCACAAGAACTTTTGCAGCAGGCCTTATTTCTTCAGCGCGTGGCGAACCCGCAAATCACCTTTTCCACTTCGGGCTCGAAGGAAACGGTCTATTTTGAGGGCGATGGTCGCCTCATCAGCCAGGCTCTGACCAATGTCCTGAAGAATGCCGGTGAGGGAATTGCTGCGCGCATCGCCAAGGGTGATGATGAGCCCGGAACAATCAGCATAGCAATCGACAAAGACGAGGGCGGGTCAACATTCGCTTTCCGTGTCACCGACAATGGCATTGGCCTGCCGCCTGAGCACAAGCACCGGCTGACGGAACCCTATGTCACGACCCGGGCCAAAGGCACCGGGCTGGGTTTGGCGATCGTGCGAAAGATCATGGAAGACCATGGCGGCGACATCACCCTGGCCGACCGCGAAAATGGCGAAGGGGCGGAGGTCACATTGACCTTCCCGTTCACACAAAAAGCCCAAAAGGGCATGGAAAAAGGAAACGAAGATGAGCAAGAACGGATTGCTGATCGCGTCTGAAATCCTCATCGTGGACGATGAGGAAGATATCCGCGATCTGATCTCCGGCATTTTGCGCGATGAGGGGTATACGACCCGCGTTGCAGGCGACTCCGAAGCCGCACTGGCCGCAATCCGTGCGCGCCGTCCGCAGCTCGTTGTGCTGGACATCTGGCTTCAAGGCTCCAAGCTGGACGGCATTGAGATTCTGGAGGTTATCAAACGCGAGCAGGCTGACTTGCCGGTGGTAATGATCAGTGGTCACGGGACCATCGAGACCGCCGTCGCTTCCATCAAGAAGGGCGCTTATGACTTTGTCGAAAAGCCGTTCAAGGCGGACCGGTTGCTGCATGTCGTCGAGCGCGCCCTAGAATCGGCGCGGCTGAAGCGCGAGGTGCAGGAACTGAAACTGAAGGCCGGTGACGAGGGCGAGCTGGTTGGAAGCTCGCCTACCATCACGCAGCTGCGTGTGCTGATAGACAAAATCGCACCGACCAACAGCCGCGTCCTCATTGCCGGACCCGCCGGCTCCGGCAAGGAGGTCGCGGCGCGCCTGATCCACGCCCGCTCGCGCCGTGCCGGTAATGCCTTTGTCGCCATTAATTGCGCCACGATGGAGCCTGACAGGCTGGAAGCCGAACTGTTCGGCGTTGAATCTGCCGACGGCCCTCGCAAGACCGGGCTTTTTGAGCTGGCACATAATGGCACGCTGTACCTCGACGAGGTTGCCGACATGCCGCTGGAAACCCAGGGCAAGATACTGCGCGTCTTGATCGACCAGACTTTTACTCGCGTCGGCGGGCAGAGCAGGGTGCAGGTGGATGCCCGTGTGATCTGTTCGACTACCCGCGACCTGCGAGCCGAAACCGAGGCGGGTCGTTTCCGTGAAGATTTATACCACCGGCTGAATGTGGTGCCGGTTCGCATTCCGTCACTTGCCGAGCGTCGTGACGACATCCCCGTGTTGGTGAGCCATTTCATGAAACGGCTGTCAGCGGCCGGCGGGCTGCCGATGCGCATTATCGGCGACGACGCCATGGCGGTACTGCAAACACATGGTTGGCCGGGCAATGTTCGCCAGCTTCGCAACATCGTGGAGCGGCTGCTGATCCTGGCCAGCGACGATGTCACCGAGGCTGTTACCGCCGACCTCTTGCCCACAGACCTGGGATCAGGTGTTGCCGGCAGCAAGTCGGGCGATTTAGTGATCTCGCTCCCGTTGCGTGAGGCGCGTGAAATTTTCGAACGCGATTATCTGATGGCCCAGATCAACCGCTTCGGAGGCAATATCTCCCGAACCGCTGCCTTCATCGGAATGGAACGGTCGGCACTGCACAGAAAGTTGAAGTCTCTTGGGGTGGGGTCGGTCCAAACCTTCAACGCCTGATGGAAACGGGCGCCTTTTGTCGCCGGCTCCAGCTTTTACGGTCGAAAGTGACAAAATTTGGGATAAAAACGGCGCGAAATTGCGAGTTTTTACCCCTTTCGCAATTGCAGCATTGGGCTACACTGGGCTTCCAAGATGCTCCGCAGGCCCCACTGCGCAGCTGAAACAATGGGCGAACCCATGAGCGAAAAACAACAGAACCTTCAGGACACGTTTTTAAATGCGGTCCGCAAGTCCAAGTCCGCCGTTACCATCTTTCTGGTCAACGGCGTCAAGCTTCAGGGCAATATTACCTGGTTTGACAATTTTTGCGTCTTGCTGCGCCGCGATGGCCAGTCCCAGCTGGTCTATAAGCACGCCATCTCTACCGTGATGCCGATGGGCCCGATCCAGCTCCAGGACGAGCCGGTCGAAGCTTAGTTTGAGAAGCCGCGCCTTCGTCATTCATGTCGAGCCCAAGAACCGCAGTCGCCCTGATGCGGCGCTGCGTGACGCGGAGGCGCGCTTGGCTGAGGCTGTAGGGCTCACGGCTGCCATTCATCTGGACGTGGTGGTGGCCCAGGTTGTTCCGCTGGCGCGCCCCATACCGGCCACCTTGCTGGGAACCGGCAAAGTCGATGAAATCGCGATCCTGGCGAGGGATCGCGAGCCCAATGTCATCATCGTCAATGCCCATCTGACCCCGGTACAGCAGCGCAACCTGGAAAAGGCCTGGAACTGCAAGGTTCTGGATCGCACTGCGGTGATCCTCGAAATTTTCGGGGAGCGCGCCGCCACGCGCGAAGGTACCTTGCAAGTCGAACTGGCGCATCTGAACTACCAGCGCTCACGGCTGGTAAGGAGTTGGACCCATCTTGAGCGCCAGCGCGGAGGTTTCGGCTTCCTGGGTGGTCCCGGCGAAAGCCAGATTGAAAGTGACCGGCGCCTGATCGCGGAACGGATCGTGCGGATCAAGCTTGAGCTGGAAAAGGTCAAGCGCACCCGCAGCCTGGGCCGGCAGGCTCGTCGCAAGGTGCCGTTCCCGGTGGTGGCGCTGGTTGGCTACACCAACGCTGGCAAATCCACTCTGTTCAACAGGCTGACCGCGTCTGAGGTTTTTGCCAAGGACCTGCTGTTCGCCACCCTGGATCCGACCATGCGCGGCGTGAAGCTGCCTCGGGGCACCCGAATTATCCTGTCCGATACCGTCGGCTTCATCGCCGACCTGCCTACCGAACTGGTGGTGGCCTTCCGCGCGACCCTGGAAGAGGTGCTGGCGGCCGATGTCATTGTTCATGTTCGTGACGCCGCCCATGACGAAAGCGCTGCCCAGAAGGCCGATGTTCTCAAGGTGCTGGAGGAACTGGGGATGCCGCCCGACCGGCCCATGCTGGAGGTCCTCAACAAAATCGATTTGCTGGTGCCGGAGCAACGTGACGGCCTGCTGGCAAGGAACGGCAGAGGCGACGCCATTGCGGTTTCCGCGCTGAGCGGCGCTGGAATTTCAGCGCTTCTGGCCGCTTTCGAGGGCGGCGTGACGCGTGACAACATCACTTTGTCTCTGAAATTGGACGCCTCGGACGGCAGCGCTCTGGCTTTTGCCTATCGCCATTCCCAGGTCCTTGATCGCCGTGACAGAGCAGGGAAGATCAGTCTATCCGTGCAGATTCATCCGGATGATTTGGGGCGATTTGAAAGCCGATTCCCCAAGAAAGTTGTGATAGAGCGGGGCGTTACAGGTTAGTTCTCGCGTGCCAGGTTAAGTTTTTCTGCCGCCTTGGCGTCTTGCCACAGCGCTTCCATTTCTTCCAGCGTGGCGGTGCCAGGCTCGATGTCCCGCGCAGCGAGGCCCGCCTCGATATGGTGGAACCGGCGCGTAAACTTGGCATTCGCGGACCGCAGCGCAGCCTCGGGATCCACTTTCAGGTGACGGGCGAGATTGGCGACCACGAACAGCAGATCGCCAACCTCTTCCTCCTTCTCGGCTTGGGTCCGTGCTTCAGTGATTTCTCGCGCTTCCTCGGCAATCTTGTCCACCACATGATCGGTATTATTCCAATCAAAACCCACGCTTGAAGCGCGTCTTTGAAGCTTTTCTGCTCGCATCAGCGCGGGAAGGGCACTGGCAACATCATCAAGAATGCTGGTGTGGCCGCTGGCTGCGCGCTCGTCCTGCTTCAATTTCTCCCAAAAATCCTTCTGATCCGCAGCGTTGGCTTTGACCTGTTCATCCCCAAAAACATGAGGATGGCGCCGGATCATCTTGGTGGTTACGGCCTCGACCACGTCACCGAAGGTGAATAGTCCGACTTCCTCCGCCATGTGAGCGTGGAACACCACCTGGAACAACAGGTCCCCCAGTTCTCCGGGCAGGGATTTCAGATCACCGTCCTGTATGGCGCTGGCGACTTCATAGGCTTCCTCGATCGTGTAGGGGGCGATGGTGTCGAAAGTCTGCACCCGGTCCCACGGACATTCGTTGCGGAGCCGCCGCATGATCTCCAGCAAGATTGCGATGTCGCGGCCAGGTTCTGGATTCGTCATGCGCCATTGGACGGATGGGCGGGTCCGGCCGCAATCGGCCACATCGGCGCACACTCAAAATAGTCGTATAAGTAATATTATGAGAAATATTGTGGCGATTGTATACTTGACGTAGGAAGAAACCGGGCCTAGATTGATCGGGCGATAAGAAAGCCCAGCCAATGCCTACCAAAATGCCCGCCCGCTTCACCGACCCCGCCGCTGCCCGCAAGCACCTTGAGGCGCTGCTCTGGGCCGATGGCCGTCCCTGTGCCCATTGTGGCGTTCTGGACGAGTCCACGGCCCTCAAGGGCAAGTCCACCCGTCCAGGCGTCTACTGGTGCAATGCCTGCCAGAAGCCCTTTAGCGTGACCGTGGGCACCGTCTACGAAGGCTCCAAAATCCCCTTGAACACATGGCTGTATGCCAACCACCTGCTTTGCTCGTCCAAGAAAGGCATTTCCGGTCACCAGTTGGCCCGTATGCTGGGCGTGACCTACAAATCGGCTTGGTTCATGGGACACCGAATCCGTGACGCCATGGCCCCTATCCCCGGCTCAGAGCCCCCGCTGGGCGGCGAAGGAAAGATTGTCGAGGCCGATGAGGCGTATATCGGCAAGAAGGACGGCAAGCGTAAGCATCCCGGCGCTGGCGGCGCGGGTCACAAGCGCACGGTCCTGAGCCTTGTTGAACGCGGCGGCAAAATCCGCTCGTTCAAGGTCGGCGGACCCAGCCGTGATTTCATCGCCCCTGACAGCGCCCTGCATACGGACGGTGCGAAGGTCTATCGCGGCCTTGCGATTACCAAGGGCCACGCTGCGGTCGATCATAACAAGGAATATGTCCGCACCACCGACGCGGGCGTGAAGGTTTCCACCAACACGCTGGAAGGCTTTTTCTCGGTGTTCAAGCGCGGCATGGTTGGAACGTACTAGCACTGCGGCGAACAGCACTTGGACCGCTATTTGGCCGAGTTCGATTTTCGCATGAACCACCGCGTTAAGCTGGGCTATTCGGACGATATGCGAGCCGATGTTGCCTTGCAGGGTATCGCTGGAAAGCGCCTGACGTATCGGCGGACTAACGCAGCCTAGGACAATCCGCCAAACGACTATGGCCTTTATCCTCTGGCGCGAGGCCAGGGGTTACGAAGTCACGCCGTTCAAACGCCAGTTTTGGAGGAAGAAGGCGTTGCGTCAGCCGAGATAACGACTGAATAAATACATCAAAAGTAGTGCCGCCAAGACAATTATGACGACATGGCTAGGCTGCAAACGATCCGGGCGCATCTATTGGCCCTTTTTCTCTTTGGTCTCGGCGGGACTCGGTGCCTTCTTCGCCTTCATATCGGCGTGGGGCGTGGGCGGTGTTTTCAGCATCCGCAGCAAAACCTCGTCTTCGCGGCTAGGCTTCTTCCTCATGTCCGATCCCTTCGAAAGTCCCAAGATACTCCTCAACGGAGCTAAGGGAAATGTTCAGCAACTGGATGCGCAGTGTACCACTTTTGTTGACGCAAGCATCGCATTCCCAGTCATTGAGTTCGATAGAAAGACGACTGAGAAGGTTCTCAAATATCGCGTAACTGACAGAATTCCAGGCGCGCTGCGTGTGATGGCTTCCAACGCGCTCAACAACCTTCGCCACACGCTGGATCAGGCGATAAACTGCGCTGCGGTGGAACTTGGAAGTCAGGAGCGCGACAACTATTTCCCAATAGGGCCATCTAAGGTGGTCTGGGAAAAAGATATCCTCAGGAAAAAGTGTAAGTCGCTTGATCCCAAATTTTTCCCATTCTTGGAAAGCCTTGCACCATACCGTGGAGGCGATGATTTCCTCCACGAATTGAGCAGGCTTGCTGGTCCCAACAAACACCAAGTTGTACTTGAGATGCGTCTGGACCTTCCCTACATCGAGGGCCACTTGATCCAGTCTGTCACTGGTCCCTGTTATTTCGGTTATTTGGCTTGGGACAGCACAAAACAAGAGGTCGAGTGTGGTAGGTGCCCAGAACCACCAGGGCCAGGAAATATTCGCTATTGCTCGCAGGCAAATTTGCCCATTTTTATAGCGATGCGCCACTGTCAGGTTATGGCGGGCCAGCCAGTCACGACTGTCTTGAACGCTTTTGCGGCCAAAGTTGAGAGCATCGTCTTGGCTATCGAAGCGGAGACGGAGCGGCTTCTGGCCGCAAGAGTTTCAGGCACCCATAGGGCATTCCTAGCGGGCGGCCCCGTGAAATATTGGCGAACTGTATATCCGGGGCCACCCGGTAGCTTGGCGTCGGCCTGTCTGGGGCAGAATCGCCCGGAGCTAGTCCTACGTCAAGTATACAATCGCCAATATTGTATTTAGGGAAGCGCGGATGGCTGGCAAGCTATCCCGATTGTAAGACCTTGGTCGCCTGCGCCGATTGTGTTGGAGAAACGAATGGGACACTGTTCTGGCAAAGAAAACATGGGTTTGGGGAGTAAAACATGAAGTCCTTTAGCAAGCTGGCTGTGGCGAGCCTGATATGTCTGGCAGCCGCAATTCCGGCGACCGCGCAGCCCGGTTCCATATTGTATAGCTGGTCGCCAAAACCGGTGCCGATGACCCCGTGGACGGCGCCCAACAAGCCCATCTGGCGTCTGAACGAGATCATGGCCGCCCACAAGGGCGAAAAGAGCTGGGTCCAGCCCATCGTGCGCGACCAGGACTACAGCGCCGACTACATCCAACAGGCACCAGGCGAGAAAACCAAGACCCAGTTCTGGGCCGATGACCGGGTGTTCTGGTACATTGCTGCGGGCCAGGTCCGTTTCACCATTCAAGGGCAGGAGCCCTTCACAGCGACCAAGGGCTTCCTGGTGCAGGTCCCCTTCCGGACCCCCTACTCGCTCGAAACGGTCGGCAGCGAGCCCAGCGTTCGCTTTGAAGTAACCCGCACCAATCGCACGCCACTCTATCCGGCAACCGGCAAGGACGATGCTGGCCCGGCACCAACGGCCAAGGGGAAGACCTATGTGCTGGCCAGCTACAACACCAAGCCCGATCCCTATACCGAGACCAACAAGCCGTTTTTGGATTTCTGGGGCGACTTCGTAAAGCGCCCGGCGGGTCCGGGAAACTCCGCCTTCGTCAAGGACACCAACAACTTCATGAACGTGATCCGCGGCAAGGGCATGCCGACGCCGCCGGACAGCAATAAGGGGCACTTCCACATCGATTATAACGAGTTCTGGGTCGTGGCCGAAGGTACCATTGACTACAAGATGGAGGGCATGACGGTCTTCACCGCCAATGTCGGCGACATCGTTTATGCGCCGCAGGGCCGCTGGCATCGCGCCAGCTGGGCGGGCAGCAGCATGTCCACCCGCATAGCCATCAATCCGCGCCCCGAGGGCATGCACAATTACGATCCGGATTCCGGAGCCAAGCAGTAGCGGGCTGAAACGGGGCCGGTTGCAAAACCGGCCTCTTTTTTTGGAGGGACACCATGAAACTTCTGCTGACGGCGATACTACTTGCCGCCCTGCCCGCGCTGGCCCAGCCGTCCGCGCCCGCCATCAAGCTGTACAGTTCGGCGGCCGATGTGCAGGCGATGATCGCCGAGGCACGGGCGGAACACAAACCCGGCAACAACGTGAAGATCATCGGCAATACACCAGGTTATCCCGTGCAGTTGGAATTTCGCACCTCCACCACGCCGGCGTCGGTTCATCCTGTGCAGGATGAGCTGATCGAGGTTATTGGCGGCGGCTGCACCCTGATTACGGGTGGTACACTGACGCCAGCCAAGGCCATCGAAGGCGGCACGCCGCGCAAGATCGCCAAGGGGGACTATGTCCTGGTGCCGGCCAACACGCCGCACCAGTACACGGAAATCCAGGGCGAGCTGATTACCGTCGCCGTGCACTACCCTAAGGCGAACTAGTCCGGCAACCCGAAGACATAGAGTTGGTGGCCGGTCGCGGGGCGATGGACTTCGTCCAGCAGCGCGGTCGGCTTTTGCTGCGGGCTGCCACCGCCCAGGCCCGTGGTGACCGCGATATACTGCTTGCCGTCCAGGCTGAAGCTGATGGGATACCCCTGCACGGTATTGCCCAAACGAGTCTGCCAGATGACCTTGCCGGTCTTCACATTGACGGCCTTGAAGCTGCGGTTGAAGTCGCCCACGAAGGCGATGCCGCCGCCGGTGGACAGCACCGCCGATAGGAAGGGACTGCGCTGCTGCCAGGACCACATCTCTCTCATGTCGGAGGTGCGGTAAGCGACCAGCTTGCCCATGTTCTGATGTGTTCCGGGCATGAAGAAGAATTTCTGCGAGGCGGCCGTGCCGCCACCGCCGAGTTTCTGGTCCACATCATGGCCCTGGATCATCACGCAACTCTGGCTGAGCGGAATGATTAGCAAGTCCGTGGGCTGGTTGTAGCTGACCGCCTGCCAGTCATGGCCGCCTTCCGGACCGGGGCAGGATGACAGCCACTGGTTTGTCTTCTGGTTCAGGATATCAGAGCGATATGTGACTTCGCCGGTCTGGTGGTTGATGTTGGCGAAGACGTTCTGGAACATCGTTTCTTTGGCATCCAGAAATTTTCCGGTGACGCGGTCCAGCTTCCACAGAATTCCGGGCTTGCCGACGGTCATCAGCGTCTTCTGGTCGCCATGGTCGATCAGCACGCGCTCGAATACTTCGTCCAAATCAAGCGACTCGCCCGGCGCATGCTGGAAATACCATTTTAGCTTTCCGTCATCGGGGTTGAGCGCCAAGGTCGAGGACGAATAGAGCGTAGAGGCGCTGCCGGATTTGCGGCTGGCGCGAAACCACGGCTTGGTCTGCGCCACGCCCCAATAGGTCGTGTTCAGTTCAGGATCATAGGTGCCAGCGATCCAGGTGTCGCCGCCGCCGCGAAGCAGATTGGGCAGGCCGTTCCAGGTGTCGCCGCCGGGCTGGCCTTCCAGCGCGGTGGTGTAGAACTTCCAGTCCCGCTTGCCGGTATCGGCGTCAAAGGCGCTGATATAGCAATTGTTCTCCGAGTAATTATCGCAGCCGGTTAGGCCGGTCAGCACCTTGCCGCGCATCACCATCACGCCGCCGGTGTTGGAATTGCGTGCGCTGCCCAGCGCCTGCTCCCACACCATCTTGCCGGTGCGGGCATCGAGCGCGTGGATCTTGGCATCGGTGGTCGCGACGTAAACCTTGTCGTGATAGACGGCCAGGCTGCGGGTGCCGCCATAGGCGATCTTGGACACCGGGCCAATGCGGTTTTCCCAGATCAGCTCGCCCGTGCGCGCGTCCAGCGCCTGCACGGTGTTGGAGGTGTTTGAGAGGAACATCACTCCGGCATGGACAATGGGCGTCACCTGGTTGGCGCCACCCTCGTTCATGTTCCAGGCCCATTTCAGGGTCAGGGATTTTACATTGTCGACGTTGATGTCCTGCAGCGGGCTAAAGCTCCAGCCCTGGTAGTTGCGGCGGTACATTAGCCAGTCGCCGTCCGGCGGATGGGTCAGCATTTCATCGCTGACATCGACATAGTTCTTCACCGTGCCCTGTACGGTGTGGCCAAGCTGGAAGGCTGGCGCCATCAGGTCGGTGCGCTGGTTCAGCGGCGCATCATTGGCAGTTTTTGCTACCTTGGGCATTTTTACGGGCCGCTTGCCCGTGGCGATGGTCGAAATCCTGACGTCTGTATTCTTGCCGAGCGGGCTTGCGCCCGCCGCCGCGCCATTGGCCTGGAGCAGATAGGCCGTGACGTTGGTGTACTGCGCCTCGCTGAGGCTGCCGGCGGCGCCCGCCGGCATTGAGGTTGCGATGAACTTGTACAGATCCCTTGTCGAGCGTGTGCCGAATGAACTGATGAAGCCATTGCCGCCCAGCGCGGGGGCATCGCCGCCACCCGCCAGATTGTCGCGATGGCAACCGGCGCAACTCTGCGCGTAGACGTTGCGACCAGCCGCCGCCTGCGCCGCGGTATATACACCGGCCGGTGCTGTCTGCGCCCAGGCCAGCGCACTGCCCAGACCGATCAGCGCCGCAGCGCCCATCAGGAAATTCCGCGACATTCTCATTTTCCTTCCAGCCAGCCCTGCAAGTTGCCTTCGGGCGCCTTTTCGCTGTCGATGCGGACATAGAGCGCCTGCCTCTGCAGCGCGCCGATCTGGTCCTGTGTAAGCGTCACTGTTCCCGATACCGCGCCGGACGGCGCATGGTCGGCGATCAGTTTACCGATCGCCTCTCCCGGCACGCCTTTGGCCAGACCGATGCGAACTGACGCGCCGGTTGCGGGCGAAGTCATGGCGGAGAAGTTGCCCTGCACGCTCAGGACATTGCCGTCCAGCGTGGCCGTGACATTGCCGATGCTGCCGATCACGTCGGCGCGGGTGGTGGCATCAAACGGCGTGGGGTCCAGTTCGGCCTCATAGCTGGCGGCAAATGCCGGCGTGCCCGCCAGCAGCACAGCCATGGCAGCCGTCATCAGGTTCAGACGAAACATCCCAGCCTCTTTCGCTTCGTATCAGGGCTGCGGCGGCAGCCTGATGCCAAGCTGGGTGCGCAGATAGTTGATATTGTGAGAGAGGTAGTCGTCCACCTTCAGCCGGTCGTCGCCGCCGATGGCGTCATAGCCGTCATCGCCCTTGCGCGGACCGTCCACGTCGAAAATGACCCAGCCCTTGAAGTGCTTGTCGCGCAGCACCTTGAAGAGACCCTGGAAGTCCACGCCGCCGCCACCCAGATTGTGATAGACGCTGGCGGTCTTGTGCTGCGCCTGTGTCGGGGTCTCGGTATTGCCGCGATACTTGGCGTAGGTGTCCTTGAGATGAATTTCCGACAGGCGCGGGAAATAATCGCTGACGATCTGCACCGCATCGCCGCCACCCAGGGTCAGGTGGCCGGTGTCGGCGCACAACCAGACATATTTGGGGTCGGTATGATCCATCACAAAGCGCATTTCCTTCTCGCGCTCGATCGGGCCCCAGATATGGGGATGCGGCGACAGCTTGACGCCCATCGCGATGGTCTGTTCGCCCAGACGGTTGAGTGTGTCGGCCAGACGCTTGAGCTGCTCCTCGCTGGGGCCGCCGACGGGACGTGCGCCCATGTTGATCTTCCAATGGCCGCAACCCATCGGCACCAGAAAGTCGCGGCAGAAGGCGACATGGTCGGCGATGGTCTTGGGGATCTGGTCCGGATCAATGAAATTGGTGGACTGGCCTTTTTCGCCATTTGAGGCATCGAGAAAGGTGATGCCGGAATCGTCGAACAGCTTGCGCAGTTCCTTCACCCTGGAGCGATATGGCTCGATGCCATGGGCATAGAATTCAATGCCCTGCAGGCCGCGTGCAGCCACCACCTTGATGGCCTCGGCGGTGTCATAGACCGTGTTGGTGTTCAACCCGGCATCGTTCCAGATGGAGCTGGTGGTGCCGAACAGGATATCCGGGTTCACCGGGTCAAGCGGCTTGTGCTTTATGGCCTTTGCCCAGGAAGGCGCGCCTGAGGCGGCCAAGCCGGCGGTTGCGGCGGCACCTATCACGAAATGGCGGCGCTGGATCGGTGTCCTGGACATGGCTGTTTCCCTTCTTCTTTGTTGGTCAGACGTTTGGGCGCGGCTGACAGTAAGTCAAGTGCCCTATGCGCCCATTTGAACCTCGATTGCGCGCACCCCTCCCCCCTGGGCCGCCAGGCATCAAATGGAATGCCGCGATAGCGTTATCGCAGGTCGCTCGAAGCCTTCTCAAGGTGGATATCTCTGCTGCGGCGCAGCAAGCCCAGGACGTTTTGGGCGCATTTACAGCCCCACCCAAAAGTGAAACTCTTTTTGACAAGCTATCAGCAATAAGCCGGGCGAACCGGCGAACCGGGAGGATCACATGAACACCACACGCAGGATGTTTGTTGGCATGAGCGCAGCTGCCGTCGCGGCTGTCGGGACCCCAGCAGTTGGCGCGCCCATGTCGAAGGCCAAGGACAAGTTCTGGATCGCTGCCGTGACGCCCTGCGACAAGAATTACGAATTCGACGCCGGCGCCTATGCCGAGCAGTTGGCCTGGTGGAAAAGCCAGGGTGCGGATGGCGTGCTGGTGCTGGGCACCAATGGTGAAGGCCCCTCATTCTCGGTGGCTGAGCGCAAGAAAATTGCCGAGACTGCGGTCAAGAATCGCAACGGGCTGGACCTGATCATCACCACCGGCACGCCCAACTTCAAGGAAACCATCGAGCTGTCGCAGCATGCCGCGTCTATCGGTGGTGACAGCATGCTGATCCAGCCGCCCTTCTATTACAAGAACCCCAAGACCGATGGCCTGCTGGAATATTTCCGGCTGGTGATGGCCAAGCTGCCGGCGAGCGCGCAGGTGCGCTATTATGACATTCCCCAGGTCACCGGCGTGACGATCAATCCGGCATTCGTCACCGCGATGGCGGAACGCTATCCCAACTTTGTCGGCATCAAGAATTCCCACGGCGTGGCGGACGAGTTCGAGGCCCTGTCCACCCAGACGCCGGGCCGCCTGAACATCATTTCAGGCACCGACAACAACATGCTGGCAGCGTTGAAGCATGGCAACGGCGTGATCCTGGGTTCGGGCAACGTCTATACCAAGCTGGTCGCGGGCATCTTCGCCGCTCACCGCGCTGGCCAGGACCCGCAGCCGGCCTATGACAAACTGACCAAGGCTACCAGCATGATGGCGGCAAACGGCTATGGCTCGAATTACAATGCCATCAAGTATGCGCTGAATCTGATGATGGGCAGTGACCGGGTCAGCATGGCGCGTCCGCCGCATGTACTGTTGACCGACGAAGAAAAGGCCAAGCTGCGTATCGGTGTCGCACAGCTCAAGACGATGGCGTAATCTTCTTATTTTCGGCGCGGCCTGGTTTTTTCCGGGCCGCGTTTTTTTTGTGGTTGGAAAATCGACATGAAACGCTGGCGATTGGTGCTGTGTTGCATTGCGGCTTTGACGATGCCCGCTTTGGCGCAGGACGACGTCTGGTATGCCTGGTCGCCAAAGCCGGACAAGCTTCCAGCCTATGGCAAAAACAAGCCCGTTACGAGACTTCCCGCCATGCTGGCGCGGCACAAGGACCAGGCGCGCTGGAGCGAACAGGTAATCCGCACCACGCGATATGACGCCAAGTGGATCCAGGCTGCACCGGGCGACAAGGAGGCGACCAGATACTGGGGCGACGACCGCGCCGTCTGGGTGGTGTGGGGTGGCCAGATCCGCTTCACCATCGAGGGTCAGCAGCCATTCGTGGCAACCAAGGGCTACCTGGTGCAGGTACCGCAGCGCGTGCGCTATTCCATGGAAACTATTGGCAACGAACCCTCGCTGCGGTTCGAAGTCGTTCATGCGGGAATTGCGCCGCTCCGTGCTGGGGATGAGCCCAAGCCGACCGATTTACCGGGCACGCATTACATGAAGATTTCCACGCCGACCCAGCCGGAAGCGTATGACGCGATCAACCGGCCTTATGTGGATTTCTTCAAGGATGTGGTCGCCGCCGATCCGGTTCATGGCCCCAAGCAGTCGCGCGTGGTGTCCGATGAGGCCAATCTGGTCAATATCATTCGCGGCAAGGGCGTGCCCACACCGCCACCGAGCAATCGCGGGCACTTTCATATCGGTGATGACGAGTTCTGGTTCATCCTGGAAGGACGGTGCGATTACCTGATCGAGGATGTCGGCCTGGTCACCGCCGATGCCGGGGATATTGTTTTTGTGCCGCCAGGCCGGTGGCATCGCGCCAGTTGGGCGTTGAGCAGGGCCGGTGCGAGCCAGACTGACACGCGGCTGTCCTTCAATGTCAGCCCCAACCTGTTCCACAATTTCGGCAAAGACGCCGGCGGCAAGCAGTAGGAACGATTATGCGCAACCGCCTCAAACTCGCCATCGCTATCACGCTGCTGGCCCTGCCTGCCGCGGCACAACCACGCAAAGTCCATCTGGACTGGGCGCCCAAGCCCGACCACATGCCGGACTATGCCGGTCCCAATCAGCCGGTGAAGCGGCTTGATGCTGTGCTGGCCCGGCACAAGGGCCAGGCGACCTGGAACGAAGATGTTATCGAGACTGAACGGTACAGCGCCAAGTGGATTTCCATGGCGCCGGGGGAAAAGGCCCACACTCAATTCTATGGCGATGATCGCACCGTTTGGGTGGTGTGGGGGGGCAAGCTGAAATTCACGATCAAGGGCCAGGAGCCTTTCATCGCCACCAAGGGCTTCCTGGTGCAGGTGCCGCTGCGGGTGCCCTACTCGATGGAAACGGTGGGCGACGAACCGTCGTTGCGTTTTGAAGTCACGCGCGGCGGTGCGCTGCCTTCCTATCCAGCGACGCGGGACGAAAAGGGTCCGCCGCCGCCGCGCGCGGGGCAGCATTATGTGAAGGTCAGCTATCCGCCCACTTTGGTGGCGGGCGGCATGGGGAGCTACGACTCAGTCAATAAGCCGTATCTCGATTTCCAGAAGGAGTATGTCGAGAAATATCCGACCGGCGGACCGCGCGGCGGGTTGTTCGTGGGTGATCATGACAACCAGGCCGCCATCATCCGGGGCATGGGCGTGGCGATCCCGCCCGATACAAATCTTGGCCACTTCCATATTGGCAACGACGAGTTCTGGTTCATCCTGGAAGGCAAGATTGCTTACCAGATTGAAGGCAAGGGTCTGTTGGTCAGCCAGGCCGGCGATGTGGTGCTGGCATTGCCGGGCCGCTTTCACCGGGCGAGCTGGGCGCCGGGCCAGATGGACACGCGGCTGGCCTTCAACCGTAGCCCGACCATGCAGCACAATTACGGGCCGGACGCGAACGGCACGCAATGAAACGCCATCAGAGCGTCACGGTCATTCCGTCATAGCCGGGCTCGACGCCGGGCGGCAGTTCTCGCCGCAAGGTCGCATAGTCCAAGTCGACATGCATGTTTGTCAGGATGGCGCGCTTGGGCTTGAGCCGTGCGATCCACTCCAATGTCCGCGCCAGATGGGCATGGCTGGGATGCGGCGCCAGGCGCAGGGCGTCAACGATCCAGCAGTCCAGACCTTGCAGGGCCGCAAAGGCGGCCTCGTCCATCGCATCGACGTCGGGACAATAGGCAAGTCCGCCAAAGCGAAAGCCCAGGCTTCGGATACGGCCATGGCCCAGTCCGATGGCAAGCACGGGCATCGCACCGCCAGCACCATCGATCGTGAAAGGCGTGAAGGGTTCCGCAATCTGGTGGGCCGCAACGATGGGGGGATAGCCGCTGCCGCGCTGGCTCTCGAAGATGTAGCCGAACTTGTGGCGCAAGCTGCTCAATGCGAGATGGTCGGACCACAGATCGAGAAGCTTTCCCTTTCGGTGCAGCACCAGCACCCGCAAATCGTCCATGCCGTGGGTCTGATCGGCATGGTCATGGGTGATCAGAACACCGTCCAGCCACCCGATCTTTGCCGCCAGTAGCTGGGTTCGAAGATCCGGAGAGGTATCCACCAACACGCGGGTGGAGCCATTGAGCGTTTTCTGCGTGACCAGAATGGAGCTGCGTGAGCGGGCATTTTTGGGTTCGGCCGGATCGCAGACGCCCCAGTCGGCATCCCCCTCGCCCACGCGCGGCACGCCGCCGGAAGAACCGCAGCCCAGAATGCGCACTTCCAGTGTCATGGCACCGGCGCACCTTGCGGCGGTCGCACCTTGCGGAACAGGCGAAAGAAATTATCCGTTGTGGCCGTGGCGAGTTCGAGGGCGCTGATGCCTTTCAAATCCGCCAGCATGGTGGCGATATGTACCACGAAGGCCGGCTCGTTGGTCTTGCCCCGGTGCGGCACCGGCGCCAGGTAAGGCGCATCGGTTTCCACCAGCAACCGGTCCAGCGGCACTGTCTTGATCACGTCGCGCAGCGCGGCGGAGTTCTTGAAGGTGGCGATCCCCGAAACGGAAATATAGAAACCCATTTCCAACGCCGCATCGGCCAGCCGCTGGGTGCCGGTGAAGCAGTGAATCAGGCCCGTGAAAGAGCCTTTCTCCATCTCGTCCTGCAGGATCGCGATGGTGTCGTCGTCGGCGTCGCGGGTGTGCACGATTACGGGCAGGCCGGTTTGGCGCGCCGCCGCAATGTGGCTGCGGAAATTGGCCTGTTGCGGCACGCGCGGCGCATGTTCGTAGAAATAGTCCAGCCCGGTCTCGCCAATTGCGACCACCTTGGGATGGGTGGCTTCCGCGATCAGGACGGCGGCATCGTCCAGCAGTTCCTTTTCGGATTCATGCGGATGCACACCGACGCTGCACCACACATTTTCATGCGCCTCGGCCACGGCCTTCACACCGGGGAAGCGCTTCAGCTCTGTGCCGATAGAGACACAGACCCCGACACCGGCGGCTTTGGCCCGCGCCACGACTTCGTCCACCTTGCCGGCATAATCGGGAAAATCGAGATGGCAATGACTGTCGACCAGCATCACAGCGATCCGCCCCGTGCCGTGATCGACAGGTCGCGCGCCGCCGTCAAGACAACCTGCCGCGCCTCCAGATGCAGATCAGTGGCACGGCTGAAGCCATGCTCCAGCCGACCCAGCAGGGCCACCCAGCGATCCAGACCGACGTCGCCACTGTGCGCCTTTGCGCGAATGCGATCTGACAGCGCCTCGGTGAGGAAACTGCCGAAATTATCCAGGCCGTCCCGCATGCGGCCCAGCTTCTCGCCCAGGGTCAGCAGTGCCAGCAAGTCGGGATCGCGTGCGTGATCAATCAATCGGTCGGCTTCCTCGGCCAATTGGCCACCCTCGCCCGTCGCCAGCGTCAGCGCCGCGCCTATACTTCCGCCCGCGAGGCGCGCCAGCGCGGCACGCTCTGCTGCGTTCATCTCCGGCAGGTGCTGCGCCAGCAGCTTTTGCAGATCGCCATCTTCCAGCGGGCGCAGGTCCAGCCGCTGGCAGCGTGAGCGGATGGTGGGCAAAAGACGGCCCGGCGTGTTGGACAGCAGCAGCAGCATGGCGTTGGCCGGCGGTTCTTCCAGCATCTTGAGAAGCGCATTGGCGGCATTGTCATTCATATCATCGGCCGTATCGACGATGGCAACCCGCCAACCACCCGCGCCGCTGGTCATGCCAAAGAAGTCGGAAAGCTTGCGGATTTCGTCCACCGACAAGACGGTCATCAACTTGCCTGTGCGCGGATTGATCGCCCGCTTCAACGCCAGCAAACCGGGATGGGACTGCGCGGAGACCTGACGCGCGGTGGGTTCATCTGGGGGCACCGCCAGGTCTTCGGGACCCGCTTCAGTGGCCCCAAAAGCCAGAAGGTAGCGCGCGATGCGATAGGCCAGCGTGGCCTTGCCGGTGCCGGGCGCGCCGGTAATCAGCCAGGCGCTTGGCGGTCGGCCCGCCCGCAATGCGCGTGCCGCCCGCGACAAAGCGGCGTCCTGCCCCGCCAGCTCGGTAGCCTCGCGCGGGTGAGCAAATCCCTCGATGCGGTCGCTGTCATTGGGTTCGGGAACGGCGGAACGCTTGGCCATGCGACTTTATAGATCGAAACGGCGGCTGACGGCGGCGAAAATCGCCTCTGCGACCTGGTCCGCATTGCCGGAAGCATCAATCACCCGGCAACGCTCCGGTGCGCGCTTGGCGATGTCGAGGAAGGACTGGCGCAGCTTTTCGTGGAACTCCGGCCCGAACTTCTCGAAACGGTTTTCCAGGCCGCTTTTTGCATCCGGTCGTGCAAGGGCGCGCTCCAGACCGGTCTTCACATCGAGGTCGAGGACCAAGGTCAGGTCGGGCTGAAAATCGTCCAGGACGGCGCTGTCGATGCGGCGGATGGTTTCGCGCTCCACGCCGCGACCGGCGCCCTGATAGGCGAAGGTGGAATCGTTGAAGCGGTCACTGATCACCCACTGTCCGGCGGCCAGCGCGGGCCCGATGGTGCGCGCCACATGGTCGGCGCGGGCGGCGTAGGCGAGTAGTGTCTCGGTGATCGGGTTCCAGCGACCAGGCTCACCTTCCACCAACAGTCTGCGGATTTCCTCTGCACCGGGCGAACCGCCAGGTTCGCGAGTAGCCACCACCTTGAGGCCCCGGGCTTCCAGCGCCGCTTTCAGCCGTTTGAGCTGGGTGGACTTTCCGGTCCCCTCGCCGCCTTCCAGCGTGATGAAGCGGCCCGTCATCTAGATGATCACTTCTTCCAGAGGTGTTTCACGGCATTCATCATGCGGCCGAAGATGCCCACCGGCGCCACGGACTGGGCGGCAAAGACTGGAACCGTCAAAGAGGGAAATTGCGGCGCTGTTACTACGACCACGCCCACCTTCTGACCAACATGTATGGGTGCCGTCAGGCCAGGATCGAATTTCAACTGGGTCTTCATGCCGGCCTTGGAATCCACCTGCATGGTAACGTTCAGCGGCTTGGCAGCCGTCACCGCGACGCCCGGCTCCGCGCCGCCTGCGACCGGCGCATTGCCGATGACCTGGTTGGTGGTGAACACCTTGTAGGAACGGAATTCGCGAAAGGCGAGATCCATCACCCGCCCCGCTTCCTCGGCGCGCTTGATGTTGGGGAAATAGTCGTTGTTGTACTGCGGGAAACGCAGGCCGTTCATCACCAGGATCAGGCGCTGGTCGCCGCGTTTGGCCGAGATGGTGATGCCATAGCCGGCCGCATCGGTATGACCGGTCTTCAGGCCATCGGCGCCCGGCAGCGAACCCAACACCAGGTCGCGGTTGGGCTGGTGAATCTTGTGCCAGACAAAATCGCGCTCGCTGAAATAGTGATAGAGCTGCGGATAGGTGTTGATGATGTGGCGCGACAGCTTGGCGAGGTCGAGCGCGCTCATCAGCTGGCCGGGCGGTTCCGGAAGGCCGTCGGGATTGACGAAGGTGGACTGTTTCAGTCCCAGTTCCTTGGCCCGCTTGTTCATAAGATCCACAAAGCCTTCGAAGGTGCCACCGACACCTTCGGCCACAACGACACAGGCATCGTTGCCGGACTGGATGATGATGCCGCGGATCAGGTTTTCCACCGAAATGCGCGAGCCCAGCTCCACGAACATTTTGGAACCCTGGGTGCGCCAGGCGCGCTCCGACACCGGGAATGTGTCGTCCAGCTTGATGCGACCGTCCGCAATGCGGCTGAACAGCAGGTCGATCGTCATCAGCTTGGACATGGATGCCGGCGGCATCGGCGACATGCCGTCCTTCTGCCAGAGCACCTGCCCGGTAGCCGCGTCCATCAGCAGCGCATGTTCGGCGCTGGTGTCGATCACAGCCTGGGCGGGTACGGCGAATGCGCCGAGGATGGTCAAAACAAGGGAAAGGCGACGGAACATGCAGTCTCCGATTTACTGATCTACGACGATATGGGCGTCGTTGGCGCCCGCGCCCGTGATGCGGGCCAGGGCCGCGTCGGCGTCCTGGACCGAAGCCAGCGGCCCGGTGCGCACTCTATATAGCGTCTGCCCGCCGCGTTGAAGGGTGGAAATCCGAAGGTCCCCGCCGACTTTGCCCAGCAGCGCCTTGGCGTTCTCCAGCTTCGAAAAGGCCCCCAGCTGGACATACAGGC